>JBAYIE010000001.1:0-231384 GCA_041665785.1 Bacteroidia bacterium
TACTGGCCCAGGCGGAACAACAACCAACAATACAACGCAAGAAGTAACAATTGGGGGGACATATTTATCCGGAAATCCGGTTAATGGTTATAATGGATCAATGGATGAGATCAGGATCTATGATTATGTGTTAAGTTTAGGTGAGATTGACACATTAAATCTGTATAAACAAATAACAGGGCTGAATTCCAAATCTTTAGTTGATCGAATTGTTCTATACCCTAACCCGATCTCAACCGGATTGCTTCATATTGCGAATATTCCTGAAAACTTAAGATTTAATGTAACAATATATTCTGTTATTGGCCAGAAGTTAGTTCAAGAATTCATATTGGGTTCTAAGACTAAAATTGATTTGTCAAAAATGAATCCAGGAGTATATTTAATATCAATCGAAAGTGAGGACGAAAATTATAGAATCATACGGAAAATACAAATCGATTGACCTCTGAAAAGAAGGCCACATTGTGAAGTAGTTTACATTACAAGAAACCCCGGCTATCCCAGATAGACGGGGTTTCTTATTAGCACAGTTTTATTAATATTTAGATATTAATGCTAAACTAGGTATGATCTACACTTTTGTGTCATATCGTTTAAGTAATAGTGTTTTATTCCATATTGTTTTTGATCCCTGCTTTGGGACATTACTTTCGGCAAAGTAATATGTGGAGGGGGCCTGCAGGTTTAAAGAAAGATAAAAGGCAAAATAGTAAGGTGGTTCGAGTCCAGTTCTACACCACGAAAGAACCTGGTCGAAACATTTCAAAATGGTGTGAATTCCATAACTCATTCCTGAAGTTTTGTAATACACCCGGGTTTAAGGCTGTCTACTTTTGATGCATCAATATTATTCGCAACTGGTCGCCGGTAGTGGGTCTAAATAAAACACAAATGATTAAATTTAAAAAAATAGTTACAGCCGTTGCGCTTGCAGCGGTTGTGTTGATTGCAGGATGTAAAAAAGATAGCACTCCTGAACCGCCTCCTTCTGGTACAACTCCTACAGCTCCAACCATTACAGCAAAAAGCCCGGGCAGCAATGCAACCAACGTGGCACTCAATAAGGTAATATCCATTACGTTCAACGAGACAATGGATTCTTCAACAATTAATACGACTACTTTTTCCTTAAAGCAAGGTACTACAACGGTTTTGGGTATTGTTGGTTATTCGGGAACTACAGCCACATTTATGCCCTCAATAGCACTTACTGCGGGCATAGTTTATTCAGCTAATATAACTACAGGTGCTAAAAGCACTAAAGGAATTTCGCTTGCTGCTAATACTTCATGGAATTTTACAACCGGAAGTAATGCAACAGGTCTTGCAGTTGTTGACTTAGGAGCAGCAGGTAATTATGTTATACTTGCTAAAACCGCCATTAACAATAACCCGACTTCCGCTATTACAGGTGATTTAGGATTAAGTCCTGCAGCTACATCTTATATCACAGGGCTTTCTATTACGAATGCCACTGGATATGCAACTTCTGCACAGGTAACCGGAAAAATATATGCCGCAGATATGGCAAGCCCTACATCGATTAACCTTACAACAGCAGTAAATGATATGACAACAGCTTTTAACGATGCAGCAGGTCGCCCTTCACCTGATTTCACTGAACTTTTCACCGGCAACATCGGCGGTAAAACACTTACTGCAGGTCTTTATAAATGGTCGAATACTGTTACTTTACCTGCCAACGTAATAATTTCAGGAAGCTCAACAGATGTTTGGATCTTCCAGATAGATGGAGACCTTACTGTAAGCTCAGGGGTAAAAATTATTCTAAGCGGAGGAGCGCAAGCCAAAAATATTTTCTGGCAGGTTGCAGGCACCGTAAGTATCGGCACCACAGCACAATTTAAAGGTGTAATATTGTCTATGACAGGTATTACGTTTGCTACGGGAGCAGAATTTACCGGCCGCGCCTTAGCACAGACCGCTGTTATCCTTGATGGAACTAGTGTAACTAAACCGGATTAATATAGTAGAAGGTAAAAACATTAGATGGTTCGATTAACTTGGGTAGAATAGCAATTCTTTCTCCCGGGATTATGAGTCTCTGTTTTGGGACCTTGCGTTCGGCAAAGCAATAAGGAGAGGGGGCTTGCAGGTTTTAAGAAAGATAAATGGGGCGGTTTGAGTCCTGCCTCTACCGGCATAAAATTTGATTCTTCTAAAAATAATCTTTCACAGCAAATTCAAATTGTTCGATAAACAGCTTCTTAAATGCACTGATATTATTTTGTTCGTAGAAGATCAGCAGAGCTTCTTTGTATTGCATCGACCCAACTGTTCTGAATGAGATAGGGCAGTAATGGTGATCCATTAAAAGGGCATTGCTCAGGATCCGGGCTGTTCTTTTATTCCCGTCTGCAAAGGGTTGGATATAGGATAGGAGAACCAGGGCAAAAAGTGCTTTGACAAAAACATTTTTTTCTGCATTTACCAAATCACAGAAGTCGGCCAGTGCCTCCTTGATTTGAAATTCATTATCGAGAGGTTTGTAATTGGTTCCTGAAATCCCCACTCTTCGTTTGCGGGTATTGCGATCAATATTAAGTTCTTTAACCAGCAAACTGTGAATGTCTTCAATCCGGGATACGGTCAAAGGGTTAACATAGCCCGGATGGACAACAATAAAATCAATTGCTGCTTTATGATTGAGAAGCATGGTTGCCTCATCCTTTGTTTTTCCGGCGGCGGTATGTTTTTCTTTCAACAGTTGTTCCGTCTCAAGCAATGAATACGTATTGCCTTCTATTTGTGAAGATTTCCAACTCAAATCTATGGCCAATCGTTCCAATTCATTTTTGTATTCCTGTACTGAAAGCCGGGCTGCGTTTTCACTGTATTTATGTTGAAGGTTGGTTAATCGTTCCATCTCTTCGGCAGTAAATACTTCGGCATTTTTCAGGATGTCCTTTATCAGTGTATGATTGAACTGATCTTTAATGATTCTTTCGTCAATTTCTTTTTGAAAGTATTCCCTTACATCAATGGGTCGTATCAATTCAAATACTGTACTCAATTGATACCGGGTAGCTTTGCCTTTACCGATGGCAACAACCAGTTTTTTTTGAACCAACTGATTGATTTGCCGTTTGATGGTGGCGTATCCGGCTACATTACCCAATCCATCGTCAATCTCCTTTGATGAACAAAAGGGATGAATACCAATGTAATCAAGCACTAGAGCACTAATATCTCTTTTAATTCGTGGCATCTGTTCGTTATAAGGCTCACAAATTTACAAAATAAGGATCAAAATACAATGATTATGAGCCATATTTAAGTAAAGTGTGAGCCTTAAATACAATTATAGCTCATAAATACTGATTTTTAAGCTCATAAATTAGCTTTTCAGGTCAAAAGGATGGTTTTAAATGAGCTTAAATAATTAGATGGGAGTTACCTGATCTATAAAAATTGAGTGGAACGATGTACAGAATTGTCAACTGTATTTCTGATCATCATTGGTCCAGAATTGAATTCCATAGAGTTTAAGTCCCTGTTTTGGGACCCTGCCTTCGGAAAAGCAAGAAGTGCTATATTTGAAGAGACTTGAAGGATTTAAGCAGTGTAAAAAGAAAAATGGTTAGGTGGTTCGAGCCCTGTTCTCCACCCGTTCAACATCACTGAAAATTGCTCTGCCATCTTATAAAATATTTTATCCATCTGATTGGTCTCTTCTCGGTGGGCCCAACTGGGATCGAACTTTTCTGAAACACTCATTTTCATAATTTTTGTTATGCATAATCCGTTGCATGTGTTGACAATGCTCATTTCTTGCTTTTCCGAAGGCACGGTCCCAAGTTTGGGACCATTTGACCCTACTAATTTAAAATAATTCCCCGCAAATACACCTTATCCACCACAATCACATACGGTGCAAGGGCAATTTTTGTTTCTCTTTAGTCGCTTTAATTGTGCATTCTTGAGACGTAGTTCAAGATCGGGAAGTTTTAAACCTCTGTAGGCCTCATCAGGTGTTAAATGCTTGTTGGCATGATGCGGACGAATATGATTGTAATCGTGCACAATAGATTTTAATGCCACACATAGCTCTTCATAATTTTGAGGGATATCTACAAAAAGATAGTTGTATTTTAAAGAACGGAAAAACCGTTCGATCATTGAGTTGGATTGCCTGATGTCTTTTAAGGACCGGAAATGTTTGACGTCAGCCCCGTTAACTTCATTGTATTGTTTGATCAGAAATTGCGTGTGTTCATTGAAGTTTTCTTTGCCTCCGTCGCTTATCAGGTTTAACTTGATAATGCTGGCACTTCTCAAGGCCTCTTCGATTAATGCACAGATGTATGCATTAGAAATTCTTTTTTCGCATCTCCAGGATATCAGCTTTCGCGAATAATTATCTAGCATGGCATAAACATAATTCCATTCCCCATCTCTGGTTCTAAAATAGCTTAAATCCATATGCCAATACTCATTAACATATTCTGCACGTAGAGGGGTATATTTCGGTTTCCGATAACGATTGTTCTTATTGGCTGGCCGTATATGTTTTGCATGTTTATAAAAGGTAGATCTTGAGATATTTAGTTTGTTTGTTTTGAGCAATTCGCTGTGAACTGCACTTTTTGCCCATTTTGCATATTTATCATCTTGAAGATTATTTTTGATTACCATAAATTCATTTTTAGTAATCTGAAAAGGGTGTTTTTTTGCACAAAGTAAGGATTGGCTTGAACGACAATTAAACTTAACTTGTGTATACCATTTTTCGTATCTGTTAGGGCTTATCTGAAACCATTTCAACAAAGAATTTCTTGGAAATTTATTTGAAAATTCCTCGATCAATTCTACGAATTCTAATTTGTTGGAGGATAAAATTTTAATAAATCGTTCCTTCCCGTAGAGTTGGATGGTGCGAAAGTGTAATTTGCTTATTGAATGAAACATTCGTTTCTTCCTGATCCAATCTTTATCTTCTTTCTGCACCAATAAATCAATCTGGTCTCTGATTTCCATTTCTTTTTCCAGATTAAAGATTTTATCAGAACTAATTTTTCTCCAGTTACTTTTGGTTTGTTTAGGAATACTATTTCTTATTTCATTTGAAATAATTTCTTCTTCGCGTTTTGTAGCATAAGCCCATTTGTAAAGTTCAGGATACTTTTTCTTACTTTTCATGGTAGAATGATTAAGCATGCATAATCCTGAATTTCTATCTATTGACAAGTAGATGCGTTTAACCTGTTGTATTACTTTGCTGTCCTGGGTTTGTAAATCATGGCGTGATTGTAACAACTGTCAGGCTCCAAATTTAAAACCATTCCGTTCATAACCGCAGCTAGATTGACTTTCTATTTCAAAACCGTTTTGAAGCTAGGTAAGCTGAACAAAAATGCTTAAAGACATTCATCGCCCATCATTTCCGTAAATTATACAAGTATTTCCCTAAGTAATGTATGGCTTAAATGTCGGATACTGGCCAACTTTGATAGGTGAAAATTCCTTCACAATTAATTTTATTCAAAGATGTCAGAAAATCAAAAAGACGTATTCAAAAAGGATCATACCGAAGAACCGTCGATCAAGAAAACAAGTGAACATAATAACTCACAACCGATTCCGGGTAACCCCGATGAAATAAAGCATATCCCCAAAACAGAAGTTCCTGTAATCAGTGATAAAAACAAGGATGATGTGAATGACAAAATGGAAGATACTTCGATTACGAAACATGATAAAACTTCCGGAAATCATACGGATAAAGCGCCTTCCGAAGATGCTGCCAATAGCGAAGACAACGAAAGAAACAACATGTAACAAATGTTAAATGCATCTTACTGCTGATAAGAACGGGTTGAATAATTCAACCCGTTTTTTTTGTTCCTGCTCTGGTAAAACAGGTGTCTGTATTCCTGATGCAGGTCAGTATATAGAAATGGGATTGAAGTAACTTTGATGCTTTGTTCTTCAATTCAGAAAGATGAAAAGGTATTGTACGCTGTTTACTTTAATAGCTTTGCTGATGCATTCACTTTTAGCAACAGCTCAACAAGAAAATAACCAGTATAGCAATAGAATCAGCTTTGGATTGGGTGGTGAGGATGGTTTTTTGGGTATTGATTATTCCGGAGACATTTACAAGTCAAGAGTTTTTTTGGGTATTGGTACAGGATTAGGAACAGGTTTGACAGGTTATCTTCGATTCGAACCATTCAACTGGTATGGTTTGACTCCGTTCATTAGTCCCGCAGTTTCGCATACATTTGGCGGCACGCTTATACTTTCACCTGGCACATCCGTGTTTTCCATTTCAACGGGACTGAACTATCTGCCAAAGCTTAAATGGAAAAGCATTCCAACTCTCGGTTTAGGCATAACATACTATTCCATACTTACAAATACTTCAGGCGGTGACTTGAATGGTTTTGGTCCGTTAATAAAAATCGGGTATGCTTTCTCAAAAAAAATTAATTAGCCTTAGAACTTAGATCCACTTCATGGAAGTGTCATTCAATTAATGGATGATAATCTTCTTTAATATTTCGAAACCACCTGACGTATTCAGCTTGATAATATACATTCCAGGATCCAACTCCAGGTTGATCATGAATTGTTTCTCGTCTCTCACTTCTGTCATGATGATTTGTCCCAAACTGTTTGTGATGGTGAACGTGTGAACGGGTTGTGCCGCTGAAATGGTGAAACCGGCTTTACCGGATGGATTCGGAAAGAGATCAACCCGTATGTTCTCAGAAGAATTTTGGTTAAGTCCTGTAGTTGGTTGTTGCGTATACAACCCGTCCGATTTTCCAAGGAACACCTTTCCCTCCGTTTCAATTACATCATAAATATACCCGGTTGAAATGAACTCTTCATCTTTATCCCATGTTGATCCAATAGTGGCCGATTTGTTTCTCTTCTGAATCCAAGCACCCTCGGGAATGATGTTAGTCACGGTATAGAGATCAGTTGTTCCAACGTAAATATTTCTTGAATAACCGTTATGCGATCCGATTTTGTCATCCGCCCAGTTCAGGCCATCATCATCACTGCGGATGATCCTGGATCCGTTTACGGCATAAATAGAATTGGAGTCCGTCATCAATTTTTGGATCTGAAGTCCGGGACGGAGTATGCCATAATAAAATTCTTCGCCCCAGGAATTTGCATTTTGATTCAGGCGGTACAAAGTGCCATTTGCACCAGCACCGATCAGCAGCTCATTGTGAATGCTAAGAATGGTATTCACGTTAAAGGAGTATGATGGGAGGGAATCGTTTAAGGCAACCCAATCATCAGAAATGGAATCGAAAATAAAAACACCGTCACCCAATGTGCTTGCATAGATCCGGCCCGAATGACTTTCAATGCCTGAAACAGCCGGCAGATTCGCACCGGTATGTTTCCATGCTGCGCCTCCATTATTACTGGAAAAGATTCCATCATTGAATGTTCCAACATACATGGTATTACCGATTGTTATCAGTGTATTCAGAAGAATAGGTTGGCTGGATATGGTAACTGTAGTCCAACTTATACCTCCATCCCAGCTTTTATAAATAAAATTGGTATCGCTGGCCGCAATCAATGTGTCGCCGAGCATGGCCAATGCAATGATGTCTTGATTCGGAATTACATTCACTCTGGTCCATTGTGCATAGGATGTATGGAAGTGAAATAGAATGACAGAGATAGTAAGAAGAGTACTTTTCATTGGATAGGTTCTATCCCATTTCATTATCCGGGATGAGCAGGCGAAAATATCAGTTCTATCAAGCAATAATCTCTAATGTTTTCTTAAGACTTTCATTTCATTTCACCCGATTGATTGAGTAAAAAGCTACCATTCACTTATAAAATGAGCCTTAGAATTTGTCGCCTGTAAAAGTTAAATATTCTATGAACCAACAATGCTTTTGCCTGTTTTAAAGTGGTTAAAGTTCTTGCTAAGCTTGCTAAAAGAGTTTCTGAATTCATTCGTAAATCTTGAAAAATAGCTTTAAAACCCGCGGTTAAAAGGAGTATCGGGTTCTGCTCCTGTTTTCGCTTTAATTTCTGCCAATTGATGCGTTCTAAGAATTCAGCTTCCGGTTAACCCTCTAAAACTGGCGGCAAATACCGCTTAAAAAGGAGTCAATTGTCTTCTTTTCTGCTATCTAATGTCATTTTTTGGTCAGGTCATATGATAGTAGACTTGTAGAAAATTTGGTAAACACGATTATGAAAGCCCAAACATTTCAAAAAAGTGTGGAAGTAGAAGAAGATTTTATCAGCGCGATCCCTGTTCTTGACAAGTATTGTACATCAAACCAAAAGCGACTCCTTCGCGAGAGCGCAGCTTGCCATATTTACAAAAAGAACAATGTAATCTTTTATGATTTTCAACCGGCATCGTTCATCTATCTTATTTTTAAAGGCAAATTGAAACTTTGGCTTGAAGGTATTCATTCCCACGACATGATTGTGTCTTTCATCAAAGACGGAGATATCATCGGGTACAGGGGTTGTGGGCAGAATACAACGTATAACCTTTCGGCTACCACGATAGAAGATTCTTGTATTTATATGATTTCAAAAGATGTTTTCAACGATATCACCAAAGAGAACCAGGAGTTGTATCAGCAGATCCTGTGGGGCTATATCACACAACTCGGCAAAGTGGAAAGAAGGTTGCGGAATATGGCAGAAATGAATGTACGTGAAAAAACGGCAGATGCCATTTTATTGCTGATGCATGAATTTGGAGTGGAAGAGGATCAGAGCCTCACTATCAATCTATCGCGCGAAGAGATAGCTTCCATTGCGGGAATCAGCACGGACCGGGTGGTGAAACAATTTTCGGAATTTGAAGAAGAAAGCCTGCTCTCTGTTCATGGACATTCTATAAAAGTGATGGATAAACCAAAACTGGAACTTATCGTAAACAGGTACAGGTAACTTACACTTCTTCTTTCAGGATATCTGAAACTGATCCCGGAAAACAGCTGATGTTCTCCGGGATTTGTTATTTTAATCAATGCATGAATTGTGCTTTGTTAATCAGACACTTTGGACCATGCATCCGCCTGTTTTTTTTAAGGCAAGTGTCCCATTTATTCCTTTTAAATGTCATTGTGCCGGGCGCATTTGGCCTCTTGTTTTGAACTACGAAACGGAGACAAAATCAAAACCAACAATCATACTCATGGAAGATAATAACAGCAACGCAAAAAAGAACGGAAGAAGGGAAATGCTCAAGATGGGCATCCTTGCAGGTGCCGCTACATTAACCGGTGCAGGCATGATTAACCTTCTTGGGAAAACCAAGGCATCTCCTTCTGAAAAAGTAAAAGTACTTACTTCGGATGGAAAGCTGGTTGAAGTGGAACAAGAGAGTGTAACGAGTACTTCAACTTCAGGCGGGTTTGAAAAGATCCGCGAAGGAATTCCGGGAAAGAAATTTGTAATGGTTATTGATCTGGCCAGGTGCGGAAATGAGAGAACCTGCATTGAAGATTGTCAGAAGATGCATAAGGTACTTCCGCCAACCGAATACATAAAAGTAAAACGGATGAAGGATTCAGAGCTGGGTAAACCTTATTGGTTCCCTCAGTTGTGTTACCAATGCGATAATCCTCCGTGTACCAAGGTTTGTCCGGTAGATGCCACCTTTAAAAGAAGCGATGGTATTGTAGCTGTGGATCCGGAACGCTGTGTGGGTTGCAAATTCTGCATGGCAGCCTGTCCATATTCTTCAAGAACTTTCAATTTCGGAAGACGTCAGCAGGTAGCCTTTTCGGAGCAACATAAAGATGATAAGAATTGTTGTACTCTTTCTCATTCAGATACCATTGGCACTGTTTCCAAATGCGACTTCTGTCCTGAAGAAGCTGCAAAGGGCAATTTGCCAGCCTGCGTGCGCGGATGTCCAAATGGAACAATATTTTATGGAGACGAGAATGAAGACACAGTAACGAATGGGGAAGAAGTGTTCCAGTTGTCGGAGTTGATAGGAAGCAGGGCTGGATACCGCCAGTTTGAAACGCTGGGTACCAAACCCCGTGTGTATTACCTGCCACAGGTTAAACGCAATTTCCCATTCGAAGAAGCTGCTGCAAAACACAATAACGAAGAATAATCATGAATTTAAAAAGCGAAACAGAAGCGCAGGTAACTGCTGTACAAGAGCATATTTCTGAACACGATCCGGAAACGATGGCCATGAGTGAAAACTGGTGGAAAGAAGAGTTTTTTAAGGCTGTGAAAAAGGACAAGAGTCAGGTTCAAAAGTATATGACGATGGAAGATGATCTCTTGCACCCTCTTCGTAAAACAGGAGTATGGGCAAAGATTTGGATCGGTTTCCTCCTGGCTGTTTGTCTTGCAGGTGTATATGCTTATTATCTTCAGGAATCACGAAATAAATATGAAACGATCAACCTCCGCGATTATACGATGTGGGGCGTTTATATTTCGACGTTTGTTTTTTACATCGCTTTAAGTATTGTAGGTGCCTTGATGTCGGCTGTGTTGAAGCTGATCAAATTTGAATGGTACCGGCCTCTGGCACGCATGGCAGAGATCATAGCTTTTGCTGCAATTGTAATGGCAGGTTTGTGCATCATGGTTGCCATGGGTCGTCCCGACCGGTTGCATTATCTGGTGATCTACGGTAGAATTCAATCGCCGATCACCTGGGATGTGATCATTGTGGTAACGTATATCGTTGCAAGCGCCTTGTTGTTCTTTATGTCGGCTGTACCCTGTATGAAAATATGCAGCGACCGCCTGGAGGGTATACCACGGTTTCAAAAATGGCTTTATAAAACCCTGTCGTTTGGCTGGAAAGAAACTCCTGAGCAGGTGAAGATTCTGAAAAAAGGTGTGCTGTTTCTGGCTATCATTATTATTCCAACTGCTATAGCTATCCAAACTGTGGATGCATGGCTTTTCGCCACCACGCTGCGGGCCGAATGGGACAGTACAAACTTTGGTACCTATTTTATTTCAGGCGCTCTGGTACTTGCAGCAGCAGCCATGATTGTAGCCATTTATGTGTGCAGGAAAGCCTATCGTTTTGAAAAATACCTGACCGAAAAGCATTTTGATTATATGGGTAAAATGCTCGTATTCCTTTCATGGTGTTATATGTATACCAATATCAACGAATACCTGATCCCCTCATACAAAATGAGTGGACTTCATGCAAATCATCTGCTTAATCTTTTCACACAGGATTCGGCTCCGATGTATTGGCTGGTTGCCGTGTTCGGAATTTTTGTTCCTGCCTTGTTTCCGATCATGCCGTCTATGCGAAAACCATTACCGTTGTTGGTTATTGCCCTGCTTACTGTAGCTGCAGCCTGGTTTAAACGGTATCTGATTGTTATCCCCGGATTACTTCATCCATATCTTCCCATCCAGGATGTTCCTGAATCATGGACGCATTATACTCCCAGTATGATCGAGATGACCATAGTAGGAGCAACTTTTGCCGGACTATTATTGATCATCACCCTCCTTTCAAAATTTGTTCCCATCATTTCTATCTGGGAAGTATCAGAAGGAGAAGGATTCAATATTCAACGCATTCACAAAATGCGGGAACCGGTAAAACAGGAAAGAAAAGCATCTGCCGTTTTGGTAAATACTTTTCTGGTTGTTGCGTTGATTCTTCCGGGTATGTTGCATGCGCAAGAGTATACGGTTAGTCTTACGCTTGGAAAAGAAGACACTGTAAAGGTATGCCAGGCGCTTGTTACAGCCGATGGACTTCCGGCAGAGGAGCAAGGTGTGAAATTTTATGTCAAACGCTTTTTCGGACTGTTGCCATTAGGACCTGCAGTTTATACCGATGAAAACGGAATCGCTAAAACGAATTTTCTACTCAATCTCCCCGGCGATTCGGCCGGCAATCTTAATGTAGTGGCAAGTCTTGAGGATGATGAAGAAGTTCTTGATGAAGCAACTGCTCCATGGGGATTCATCAACAAACCGCAAATAGTAAATGATCAAAAGGCCTTATGGGCATCACGAACCAATGTACCAACTTATTTCATCATTGTATCAAACCTCATCATAGTAGCGATATGGATTGGCATGTTCTACGTGATGTATCTGCTCTTTTACAAAATCAGACAAAGCGGAATCGACATTCATGCCTGAAGATTCCAAATTATATCAATAAATAAATATCGTTCACAAATTAATTTCAAAGTCATGAAAAATTCAATTAAACAAACGCTCCTGCTTTTAACAGGAATCACTACATGTGGAATGTTCTTTTTTGCAGCAAGTCCTCAACAACCAGCAGTTGAAAAACCTGAAGGCAAACCATGGCCTGTCCCTAAAAAAGTAATGACCATTACCAGTCCGATTCAGCCTCAGGAAGGAATCCTGGAAACCGGAAAAGATATCTGGTCGCAGCAATGCAAATCATGCCATGGTAAAAAAGGTAAAGGCGATGGAGTAAAGGCAGACAAGCTCGACATTTCCTGCGGAGATTTTACTTCTAAAAAAATCCAGGACGCAACCGATGCTGAACTTTTCTGGAAAATGAGCGAGGGCCGAAAACCCATGCCATCGTTTAAAGGTGAGTTATCCGATCTCGAACGTTGGGCAGTAGTGTTGTATACACGTACGCTTGCTGAAGACGAGCAGTAATTATAGAGATCACACGATAGTGCCGGAATAAGTTGGAAGAAAGCATGACGATTCCTTCTCCGGACAAGGGATCATACCCTACATGTAAACAAGAAGCCCTCAACGTGAAAAGTTGGGGGTTTCTTGTTTCTTAAAACCCCTTTATCGTTTCTTATCATATGGAAACAGTAAATCCAACTTGAGTTAGAATTGGGATGCAATAGGAATTTTATTTTTGAATGGTAAATATTTGAACGATAAGAATAAATAAGAACAAATCAAGGTAAATGGTCTGCTCTCATTCTTATTTTTCCCTACCTTGCCTCTACCATGCGTATCCTTAGATTATTGTTGTTGCTGCTCATCGCTCTGGGTACACAATCCTGTAGTAGTGACTGTAGCGGACCGAAGAGTGGTTATTTTTATGTCTATCAATTTACCAATCCGGGTACTTTTATTCAGTTGAATTGGAAGAACCGGATTCCCCGCTATGTTCATTATCCTGCTTTCAATAAAACCGACTCTATCTTTTTGGTTTCTGTTAAAGAGCGATATTCAAAAAATCCTGTAAGCTGGGTACATGGATTCTACCTCAATTCAAAAGAGAATTTTACCACTGTGGTGTTCCGGTATGATGTGGGTGAGGATACCGTAACACTCCACTATTCCTGTAATATTTTATATACGGAAAATGAGTGTGAAGAGTATTTTCAGATTATGGCCAATGAAGTTTCGCTTGGTTATAGCTCTGGTGATTCCATCTATCTGTTCAACAAACAACTTTTCCTGCCATGAGAATACTTTTCTTCCTGATAGGATGGTCGTATTGGGGTAATGTGAGTTCTCAAGCTATATTGGTTGGGTTCGATTATGTTCCACATCTGTTCATTGGGGAAAATTGGGGGTACGAAAGTTCTATCAATCTGTTTGAATATAATACACCTTCATCAGAATATGAGCTGCACATGGGTTTCCGTTTTGGTGATGCAGAAAAATCTGTTCTAAGTTTAACATATGGAAGGGGAGGGTACGGCGACCCTGCTTTACCTAATTATATCAGAAAAGGTGCTGCGCCGGACTGGAATTTGCTTTTCGAATACCATTTGTTTCGGATTACATACGGAACATGGATGTCGACACGAAACGGAAGAAACGCTTTAATGCCAACCTTTGGAATACTTTTATCACCCACACATTATGAAATTAAAAAATCGCTTGTTGATTATTTTGGGAATACATTCACAGAAAGGCATAAAAAAGAACGCGTTAATATTGGAATTCAAGGCGGGGTCCATTATTTGTTTAAACTGGCAGGACCTGTTTTTATAAAAACAGGATTATTGATGGTAATAACACCTCAGTTTATGGGACCGTTTGTCAATGATCCCTACAAAGGGTATAACCCAGGTCCTTCAATAGTTCCAGGTGGCGGCACTTTTCCGCTTTTTAATTTACTCTTTACGCTGGGTGTTACGATTGAGCTGGATCAATCTTTGTATACAAAATGAATAACACTACTCCAACAGCTGAAGTTTGATGAGAAACAATATCCTTATAATGCTCTCTCTTTTTGTTATCTCCTGTTACAAAGAACCTCCGGTAATTCCGGTGGATAATACAAAGCCGAGTGGATCTATTTATTATTCGGCATGGGGACGCACAGAAGACTCTGCCGGATTCAAAATCAACCGGAGTTATTTCAACGGGAATGCATATTTCTTCAGTACACCTTTAATGAACGGTTATCAGGCGGAAATTGTAGGTGATGTAATGATTGGCAGTATTACGATTCCGTTTGATAGTATTTATTATTACCAATTTTTAAAACAGCAAATATTTGATCCCATCAATCCAATTCAATTTGGAAGAACACTTTTGTTTTCCATCGAAGGAGGCGACAGTTATGCTCCGGCTACTAATGTAATTTATGTACCGCAGATTATTTATATACGCACCCCGCTCGATAGTTTGCTGTATACGAACGAAAGAATTCACAGTAAAAAGGAAGGCATGTCTATAACCTGGAACACTGATCTCAAAAACAAACAGGTTTTAGTGAGTTTATTTTACGATGGAGTTGCTTCAAGCAACAACAATCCCGGGCTCAGCAATAAGAGTTATACGGCAAGAGTAATTTCAGTTCACGACAACGGTACATTTACCCTTGATCCGGATTTGTTTGCTGATTTTGAACCACAAAGTGTTGTAAATATTCAGGTGTACAGAGAAGGGAAGGGCTGGTTAATTTCAAACAAGCATAAGGTAGACATAACGGCTTCCACTTATTCTTACAAGGAATACACCATTGCAGAATAATTTGAAACGGAAAATACTTGAACAAATTGCAAAAATTTCAAAACCACCTACCGATAGCTGAAAGAGCCTTCCATGGTAACTAACAGATTGCTTCTCCGACCGCTTGAACGTATAGAAACTGCATATACAATAGCTCCGTCATTTTGCAGAATTTCCGTAGCATGCAGCATGCTGTAGCCTATCTCGCCAAATTGCGAATCAAGTGTTGCTTTTATGGTTTCGGGAAGGGCTTTTAAGCGAATGTTTTTTTCTGTTTCTATCCATTTGCCTTCTTTGTTAAAATAGGCATTCAATTTCACCTTTTTCTGTACAAATGAAACCTTATAGGGTTTGTCTTCGTCTTTTATTTTTGTCCATTTGGTGGATTTTGCATCCGGATAATGTTCGTTAAAGGATTGAACGACTTCCGAAGGTGGTTTGAAAGCTGAAGCCTGACTGGTATGCGTGATCAGCATACTAAGTACAAGCATGCCCATGATACGGACTGATTTGGACAGAGTTTGAAAAAGAAAAGATTCTAACATAATCATGGCTAAGTTTTGTTTATGTAGTTGATCCTGTGTATATACCATTGTTATAAGGTCAGATATTGAGAAAACGATACAAGTATAGGTTAAATAGGTATAAAAGGGGTAATTACAGTATGGATATTAAAATAATTAAGAAAAAATTGACAATAGAAATGCAATTGACCCGATTTTTTGGGATGGATATTAATTGAGTAATAGGATTCTCAGCAAGGAAGGTATACACAAAGCCGTAAAGCATTTAGCGAAGTTTAATTGATTCAGGCAAAAATTGTATGTCATGAGTCAGGTTTAGCAGCATTTAGAAAACTTTAAGTAATCTGTAGCTGAAAACGAAATTTGAGAGAAAGAAATGTTGTAAGGATTATTAAAATACCTCTTTGGCGATGGCTTTGGTGGCCTCACTAAGACCCATGGTGTAGTAATGCAATACCGGGACTCCGGCTGCTTTCAATTCTTTGGATTGTTGAATAGCCCATTCAATGCCAATTTGTTTGATGGCTTTATCGTCTTTGCAGGCATCAACGGCATCTACCAAATCCTGAGGCATATCGATGTGAAATATTTTAGGCAAAGCAGTAAGTTGTTTGCGGTTGGCCAGGGGTTTCAACCCCGGAATAATGGGTATTTGAATACCGGCATCACGACAGCTTTTTACAAATGCAAGGAATTTTTTGTTATCGAAAAAGAGTTGGGTTACAATATAATCAGCACCTGCATCTACTTTCGACTTCAGCCACTTAATATCACTATTCAGATTAGCGGCTTCGAAATGTTTCTCCGGATATCCGGCCACTCCGGTGCAAAAGTTTGTCGGTGTAGCGTTTTCGAGATCTTCATCCAGGTATTTGCCTTTGTTCATGTCTTTTACCTGATTCAACAATTCGAGCGAGTCTTTATTTCCATCCGGTTCCGGGATAAATGAACTTTCGTTTTTCATAGCATCTCCCCGAAGGACCAGAACGTTCTGAATGCCTAAGAAATTCAGATCAATGAGTGCGTTTTCGGTTTCTTCTTTACTGAATCCACCACAAATCAAATGTGGTACTGCTTCTACCTGATACCGATTCATCAACGCTGCGCAAATGGCAACAGTACCCGGACGCTTCCGCGTGTACACTTTATCAAATCCTCCTTCTTTACGTTTGCGTAAAATAAATTCTTCGCGGTGATAGGTGACATCTATGAACGCAGGCTTGAATTCCATCAACGGGTCTATTCCGTGGTACAGGGAATGAATGTCTTTTCCTTTCAACGGAGGCAAGATTTCGAAAGAGAACAAAGTATTTTCAGCGTTCTGGATGTATTCTGTAATTTTCATGGTGTTATTGAGGGCGGTGCAAAACTATCGGTTTAATGAATATATCCATAATAATTTATGATGCCGATCAAAGGAATCAATGGCAAGTCAAAAACGTAAGTTCTGGCAAAGTAGTATATTGCCTCTTTTTAAAAAATAGTGCTGTTAATTACGCTTCTATTCTGGTTGAGTAGTGCATTGGTATTTCATTCCTATGTGGTCTATCCGCTCATCCTCCGTATTAAGTCCCGGGGACTGAAACAGGATTGCGACGACAACACCTTTGAGCCTTATGTAGATATATTGATGGCCGTTTACAATGCAGAAGCCATTCTGGAAGAGAAGGTGAGGAGTGCATTCCATTCGAATTATCCTGCGCAAAAAATCCGGTTTTATGTAGGATCAGATGCTTCAACGGATCAAACGAATGCCTTGTTGGCCCGTCTTGAAAAGGAATTTCCTCAATTGCAGGTTATTTATTTTGGTGAAAGAACAGGAAAGATAAAAGTGATCAATGCTTTGTTTGATGCGATTCAGGAAAAAGGATCGACCGGGCATATTCTCATTTCAACCGATGTGACGGCGCTATTTCAACCGGATTGTATCCGAAATCTTGTCCGGCATTTTATCCATCAGGATATAGCTGCAGTGGGAGCCAATATTCTCAAAATGAAGCAACGGCCTGATGGAATTTCAAAGCAGGAAAAAGCTTATTACGATCGTGAACTCTTGATGAAACACGAAGAAGGGTTGATCTGGGGTACCTCTATTGGGGTATTCGGTGCTTGTTTTGCGATTCGGCCCGAAGATTTTAATCGTGTACCCGAGCACTATCTGGTCGATGATTTCTTCATCACCATGTCAATACTGGAACGGGAACGAAAAGTGGTGTATGATATGGATGCTTGTGTAACCATGAATCTGGCCAACGAGTCGCGTGTGGAATTTCGACGCAAAGTAAGAATAGCCGCAGGAAATTTTCAAAACCTGTCGCGGTTTTATCCATTGTTGTTTCGCATGAATGGATTATCCTTTGCTTTTTTATCGCATAAGGTATTAAGATGGTTTGGTCCATTTTTACTGTTATCCAGCTTTATAACCAGCATTCTACTCTATAATGTATCGCCGGTCTATCAATGGGCAACCTGGTGTCAGATATTTCTGTTCTTCAGTCCGCTTCTTAATTTTGCACTCGAACGCATTCACATACACCAAAAGTTTTTGAAATTTATAGCGCATTTTTTTCTTATGAATCTGGGTATACTCTGCGGTTTTTTTAAATACCTGAGGGGAGTGAAGTCGAGTGTGTGGGAGCCGACGCGGAGGTAAGTCAGAATGAAAAATTAAGAATTAAGAATTAAGAATGCATTACCCGCCATAGCTTTAGCGACGGCGGGAAAAATTAAGAATGCATTACCCTGCCATAGCGCAACGAAGGCGGGAAGAATGCACTGTCTTGTATCTTAATAAGGTGATGTTAGAAATGCAGGTAAAGTAGTTTTACCCATTAAGCAAACGCTTCTTTTACCAATTGATTTTGTTCTCGTGTATGGATCTTACTGAATCCGGTTGCCGGTGTTGCGCTTGATTTACGTGCAATCAAACGGAGTTTGAAATTGATATCCCAACGCAATAAAAAGGTCCAGGCGCCCATGTTTTTCGGTTCTTCCTGAACCCAGCAAAATTCCGCATCCTTGTACTTCCCGTAAATCGTTTTCATAAAATGATCAGGACAGGGATACAATTGTTCCAGCCGAACTATGGCTACATCTTTGCGTTGGTCTTTCTGTTGTTTCTCCAATAAATCGTAATACACCTTTCCGCTGCAAAACAATACCCTTTTCACTTTTTCCGGATCCACATAAGTATCATCAATTAACTCGCGGAAACCACCGGTTGTAAATTCATCAATGGAACTTACGCACGATGGATGACGCAATAAACTTTTGGGTGTCATGGCGATCAGGGGTACACGAATATTACGGTGTAATTGACGGCGCAGTGCATGAAACATATTCGCGGGAGTGGTACAATTGATTACCTGCCAGTTGGCTTTGGCGCTCAGCTGTAAATATCGTTCGAGCCTTGCCGACGAATGTTCAGGCCCTTGACCTTCATGTCCATGAGGCAATAATAAAACCAAACCACTGTGCCGTTTCCATTTTACTTCGGCACTGGAAATATATTGGTCAATGATGATTTGGGCTCCGTTAGAAAAATCACCAAACTGTGCTTCCCAAATAGTCAAAGCTTTGGGCGACGACCAGGAATATCCGAATTCAAAACCCAGAACGGCATATTCGCTCAGAATGGAGTTGTAGATTTCAAAGGTACTGGTTTGTTTGTCGTGCAGATGTTGAAGTGGAGAATATTCTTTTTCCGAATCTTCCTGCTTCAGAATTGCATGGCGATGCGAAAAAGTTCCGCGTTCCACATCCTGACCGCTCATACGTACATCGTGACCTTCATCCAGCAATGTAGCATAGGCCATCCATTCTCCCATGGCCCAATCGTAGGAACCTGTTTCAATCATGTTTCTGCGATCGGCAAACAGTTTTTGAACTTTACCAAATGCTTTAAAATCGTCGGGAATGGTGGTGATGGATTTGGCGAGTGTTTCGAATTTTTTACGTTCGACAGAAGTATCGGGCGACTGATAGAAATCTTTCTCAATGGCTGTTCGTATTCCATCCCATGCACTTTTTACAATGGAATTGGCGATAGAAGGTTCAGCACCTTTTGCAGATTCAAGTTTTACCTGCAACAGAGCACGGAAATCCTTTTCCATGGTTTTGGCCAGATCGGCTTCCACGCTACCGGCAGAGAGTAATTTCTCTGTATAAATTTCTCTCGGATTTTTGTGGGTAGCAATTATTTTGTAAAGGATGGGTTGCGTAAAGCGCGGTTCGTCGCCTTCGTTATGACCGTATTTACGATAACCCAACAAGTCAATAAACACATCGCTGTTAAATTCCTGTCGGTATTCCATGGCCATGCGAATGGCAAATACCACGGCTTCGGCATCGTCGCCATTTACATGAAAAACAGGGCAGAGGGTGACTTTTGCGATATCGGTACAATACGTTGAGGTACGCGAATCGGTATAATTGGTTGTAAAACCAATTTGATTATTGGTAACAATATGCATACAGCCACCTACATTGTATGCTTTGTGACCGGCCATTTGCAGCACTTCATAAATAATTCCCTGACCTGAAATGGATGCATCGCCATGTATTAATATCGGACAAACCTTATCGATATCGTGTTGAAAATGGTTCTTGATTTTGGCGCGTGCCATTCCTTTTACTACCGGATTCACTGTTTCAAGATGAGAAGGATTGGCAGCCAGATTGAGGCGAACCGCTTTTCCTTTACGCGTTACTATATCACTCGAAAATCCGAGGTGATACTTTACGTCTCCTTCAAAAAGACCGTCTTCGATGTATGCATTGCCTTCAAACTCTTTGAAAATTTCTTCGTAGGTCTTGTTCATGATATTGGCCAGCACATTCAGGCGGCCACGATGCGCCATCCCCAAAACAAATTCGGCTACACCAAGTTCAGCTCCATATTCAATCACCGCATCCAATGCCGGTATCAGGCTTTCGAGACCTTCGAGTGAAAACCTTTTTTGTCCTACATACTTGGTATGAATAAAATTTTCAAATACCGTTGCCTGATTCAACTTCCGCAATATTTGCTGCTTGTCTTCCAGATTGAAACGGGGAATGTTTTGCGATTGCTCCATGCGTTGTTGGAGCCATTCCACTTTTTTGGGATCACGGATATACACATATTCAGCTCCAATGGATTCGCAATACGTCTTCTGCAAATGGGCAATAATGTCTTTCAATTTAGCCGGACCTATCCCTAATTCAATGCCTGCATTAAATACCTTATCGAGGTCAGATGAAGAAAGATCGAAATTTACGAGATCGAGTGATGGTGTATATTGACGTCGTTCGCGAACCGGATTTGTTTTGGTAAACAAATGGCCACGGGTACGATACCCTTTAATCAGATTGAGTACATTGATTTCCTTCCGGATATCATCGGAAACAGAAAGTTCGGCGGTATTTCCGTTGAATCTTTGCTGACCCAGCTCAAATCCTTCGAAGAATTTGCGCCAACCAAAATCTACCGAATCATTGTCGTGCAAATATTGTTGATACAGGTCATCAATTGCCCCAACATCCGCATTGCCTACATACGAGAATTTGTCCATAAAATCTGTTCGCTGAATGAGCGGCAAAAATAGGGCAAATGCCGCAATTACTGTGGAATATTTTTAATCCAGACAACAATATCCCTGATCACTATTGCATCCACATTGTGTCGTTCTTCGTATTCGGCAACGGTTGATCGGGCAGTGCCTCTGAAGTACATGTGGTTGAGTCCCTGAAATACAGTAAAAGTGGCGTTTGGATTTTTTGCGAATGCCGTTTTCCAGGCTTCGAAATCGACCATCGTAACCTGATAATCCCTTTGCCCGTGCAGGAATAAAAGTTTTATGTCGGGCAAGGCATTTAACGAGTCAATCACATT
Organism: Bacteroidia bacterium; assembly: GCA_041665785.1. Lineage (GTDB taxonomy): Bacteria > Bacteroidota > Bacteroidia > UKL13-3 > UKL13-3 > JBAYIE01. The sequence continues at coordinate 21,298 of JBAYIE010000001.1, forward strand.
CAGTTTATTCAGGTAAATCCAATAACTGGGAGCCACATTGAGGGGCATGGAATCAAACGGATCAGTTTCTTTCAGATCAGGACGCAATGAATAGACCAGATTTTGTTTGATGTTTTGTACCTGTTGCCATTTTTGCGAGCCAACCGGTTCAAAACCATGAAGGTAATCGAGTTGTTCGCACATGAGATCCTGAATTTTACGCGGTGTGCCCGAAGCTGATACAATACCGCGTACCTGACCCGAACGTTTTGCCGCAATAATAGCTGCCGTAACACCCTGACTATGTCCTAATAAAATAATGCGGTTGCTGTCTATTTCCGGTCTTTTTTTCAGGGCTTCAATAGCCAGCATTATATCTTCTACATATTCCTGTTCCAGTGTGAATTTATTTTTGAGATCGCCACTTAAAAACAACGAACCAAAATTTGCGGTGCGTTTCGGATAACGAAATACAGCTATTTCATTCGAGGCTATTCCCCATGCCAGATCTTTATAAATCTTGTTGTGACCGTATGTGCCATCCATGTCCTGTGGACCGGAGCCCTGCACCACAATAACGAGGGGTAATTTATTGGCACCCTGTTTAACACTGAGCATTCCTTCTATTATGACCGGATAATTTCCAAATGCAATTTTGTATTCAACAAAGTTAAAGGTGTTGATATAATCGGGTACTTCATACTGGTGTTGACTTGGGTTTACATATAGACCGGCTATTTTGGGTTCCGTATTGAAGGTAACCATTAACCGCATTTTCGCCTTTTCGAAAAACAGCACCATACTTACTGTGAGATATTCCCCGCGTTGTTCCAATTCCATTTTTCCGGTTGAATCGCAAGTACCATAACTGATCAGCAACGTTTGCCAGGTATCGGAAAGCCTGGCAGCCGGAAGGGCACGAACCATGATCGAATCAAAGTAAGGAACAATACTGTCGGTTTGTTCGTGCATCAACCAACCGGCAACCTGTTGTGTAATTTTAACGCACTTGTCCCGATATTGAGCCTGAGCAAAACCCAATTGAAGGCAAAGAATAAGAAGGAATATAATTTTTCGCATGGCTGATTGTCGAAGGTACAAAATTGATTGCACACCGAAACATAACGAATTTCTTTCGTGGACTATACAGCGGTGAACAATAAAAAAGAATGGGTTTAAACCGACTTTGGACGGTATGTGTTTTTACTTCCTGCAACACCTTTGGTATTGGCTTTAGGAGCAGTACCTGTTTTAGGAGCAGTATTCTTAGGTGTTTTAGGCGCCTTGGCTTTCGGTTTATCATCTTCTGTATCGGCAGATTTTATCTTCTCGGCCTCACCGGATTCGTCGGCAACTTTTACCAGCGTGGTAAAGTCAATGAATTCTTTCAGGGAATGAAACCAGGTAAGCAATTTACGGATATCGCTGTCGTATACACGCTCGCTGTCGAGGTTGATGGTTTCAATTAAAAATTTTCGCTGGGTTTCCATTGCTTCTTTGCTGGTTGGAACATCACCGCGCTCATTGAGTTTGGTTAACACTTCGGCCAAAGGCATATCGCCATCCTGCGTATACATGGAGATGTCTTCGAGGATTGAAACTTTGTCCTGAATGCCGGTTGCAAATCGTTTCGGGCTATCGCCAAACGACTCAACAATAAGGCCTGCTTTGGTTTTACCGATGATTTTATGTAATCCTCCGATTCCGGCTATCGATACAATATCTTTCAAATCCATGTTTTAGTGATTAGGGGAGGCAAAAATAGCTAAATTTTCTGAAGTGCAAACCCCTGCACTCCGGATGCCCAAAAAGGATTGAAATGCCTGTGCGGGTTGAATGATGCGATCCGGCAACCTGATTCGTATCAGGGCACAAAACGCTATTTTTTACGTAAAACTACTACCTTCGTCCCCTCATCTTTTTGAACCTTATGGAAATTATTGAAGCATATAAACCCAAACATAAAATCAGGGTGGTTACGGCGGCGAGCTTATTCGACGGTCACGACGCAGCCATCAATATCATGCGCCGGATTATACAGGCAAGCGGGGCAGAGGTGATCCATCTGGGTCACGATCGCAGTGCAGAAGAGGTGGTGGATACAGCCATACAGGAAGATGCCAATGCCATTGCCATGACTTCATACCAGGGTGGACATGTTGAGTATTTTAAATACATGTATGATTTGCTGAAGCAAAAAGGGTGCGCTCATATCAAAATATTTGGAGGTGGAGGAGGAACTATATTACCTGAAGAAATTGAAGAATTGCAACAATATGGTATTTCCCGTATTTACCATCCAGATGACGGGCGTACCATGGGATTGCAGGGTATGATCAACGACATGTTGCAGCAGTGTGATTTTGCAACCGGACAAAACCTGAACGGTGAATTAAAATTACTGGCAAAACAGGATTATAAAGCTATTGCGAGATTGATTTCAGCAGCTGAGAACGATCCCACCGGATTCAGCGACATGCATCAGGAATTGACCCATTCAGCAAAGCATGCCAAATCTCCGGTCCTGGGAATTACCGGTACAGGCGGTGCAGGTAAATCGTCGTTGGTGGATGAACTGGTTCGCCGGTTTTTACTGGATTTCAAAGAAAAAACTGTCGCTATTATTTCCGTTGACCCCAGCAAACGCAAAACCGGTGGAGCTTTACTGGGAGATCGAATTCGCATGAATTCCATTAGCAATGCACGCGTTTATATGCGCTCGCTGGCTACACGTCAATCTAATCTGGCCTTATCGAAACATGTTCAGGAAGCCATAGATATTGTGAAATCAGCGGGTTTTGATTTAATCATACTGGAAACGTCCGGTATTGGTCAAAGCGATACGGAGATCATGGATCACAGCGATGTGGCACTGTATGTAATGACACCGGAATATGGTGCTGCTACCCAATTGGAAAAAATTGACATGCTTGATTTTGCAGATATTATAGCGGTTAACAAATTTGATAAGAAGGGTTCACAAGACGCCTTGCGGGATGTGAAAAAGCAATACCAGCGTAACCATAAACAATTTGATTTACCGGCTGAGAGCATGCCTGTTTATGGAACGATTGCATCGCAGTTTAACGATCCGGGAATGAACCGCTTGTATATAGCCGTGATGGATAAGTTGGTGGAGAAGACTTCAGCTGCCTTGAAATCTACCTACAAAATCAGCGACGAGATGAGTGAAAAGGTGTATATCATTCCACCGGCCCGCATTCGATACCTTTCAGAAATTTCAGAGAATAACCGCAATTATGATAAATGGGTTTTAAAGCAGGCTGAAATTGCAGATACTTTATTTGGATTGCACACCGCAATTGAAACGATGCAATCTTCAAAACTTGAAGACCGCGACCGTCTGGTAAAGGTGCTGAAAGAAGCTTATCACGATGCCGAACTGAATCTGGATCCGCGCAACAAACAATTGCTGGAAAGTTGGGAACAAAAGAAAAAACTTTACCGCGACGATTATTTTGTATTCAAGGTAAGAGACAAAGAACTGCGTATCAAAACACATACCGAATCCCTGTCACATACACAGGTACCTAAAGTGGCAGTACCCGGTTTTAAAGCCTGGGGCGACGTGTTGCGGTGGGCTTTGCAGGAAAATTTCCCTGGCGAGTTTCCATACACTGCAGGTATTTATCCGTTCAAACGCGAAGGAGAAGATCCTACCCGCATGTTTGCCGGTGAAGGTGGACCCGAGCGTACCAACAAACGATTTCATTATGTTTCGCTGGGAATGCCTGCAGCCCGTTTGAGTACGGCATTCGATTCGGTTACCTTATATGGGAACGACCCCGACCATCGTCCGGATATTTATGGTAAAATCGGAAATTCGGGCGTAAGTGTCTGGAGTCTGGATGCAGCTAAGAAATTGTATTCAGGATTTGATTTGTCGGATCCTAAGACTTCAGTTTCCATGACCATTAATGGTCCGGCTGCAATAATCTGCGCTTTTTTTATGAATGCGGCCATTGATCAGCAATGCGAAAAATACATTCGCAAGCATGGACTGGAAAAGGAAGTAGAAGCTAAAATCAATGCAATTTTTAAAGAGCGGGGTACGGATCGTCCAACTTACAATGCTGAAATGCCGGAAGGAAATGACGGACTTGGATTGATGTTGCTGGGAGTTACGGGCGACATGGTATTGCCGGCTGAAGTGTATCAGAAAATAAAAACCGATACATTGAAGCAAGTCAGAGGAACGGTTCAGGCAGATATTTTAAAAGAAGATCAGGCACAAAACACCTGTATATTTTCTACCGAATTTTCTTTGCGTCTCATGGGTGATGTGCAGCAATATTTTATTGATCAGGCTGTTCGAAATTTTTATTCCGTTTCCATCAGCGGATATCATATTGCCGAAGCAGGTGCAAATCCGATAACCCAATTGGCGTTAACGTTATCCAACGGTTTCACCTTTGTAGAATATTACCTGAGCAGGGGAATGCATATCGATGAGTTTGCTCCCAACTTGTCGTTTTTCTTCAGCAACGGAATCGATCCCGAATATGCCGTAATAGGCCGCGTAGCCCGTCGAATCTGGGCAAAGGCCATGAAACTCAAGTATGGTGCCAACGAACGTTCACAAATGCTCAAGTACCATATTCAAACTTCAGGACGTTCGCTGCATGCCCAGGAAATCGATTTCAATGATATACGCACGACGCTGCAAGCTTTGTATGCGATTTACGACAATTGCAATTCGTTGCACACCAATGCATACGATGAGGCTATCACCACTCCAACAGAGGAATCGGTGCGCAGGGCTATGGCCATTCAATTGATCATCAACCGTGAACTGGGGTTGGCCAAAAACGAAAATCCTTTGCAGGGTTCATTCATCATTGAAGAATTAACCGATCTGGTTGAAGAGGCCGTATTGACGGAGTTCGACCGCATTACTGAACGTGGCGGTGTATTGGGTGCAATGGAAACCATGTATCAGCGTACTAAGATTCAGGAAGAAAGTTTGTATTACGAAACATTGAAACACAATGGTGAATTCCCGATTATTGGTGTGAATACATTCCTGAGCAGCAAAGGTTCGCCTACTATATTACCGAAAGAAGTAATTCGATCAACAACAGAAGAGAAGGAATATCAGATCAAGATGTTGAATGAGATGAAGAAAGGCAATGCGGTAAAAGGGCAAGAAATGCTGCATACTTTGCAACAAAAAGCCATTCATAACGAGAATCTTTTTGAAGCGCTTATGGAAACGGTTAAATATTGTTCGCTGGGTCAGATTACGGCAGCCCTTTTTGATGTTGGCGGGCAATACCGCAGAAGTATGTGATCGGAAGATGGTTTAGCTTAGCAACATTTGATGACTAATCTTTTACTTTGAACAAGTGCAATTCGTTTAGATTTGTAGACCTATATTAATACTATGAAAAAGTTATTGGTTTTATTGATTACTGTTGTTTCAGTTCAGGCATGGGCGCAGTATCCGTTGGCAAAAGGAGGCATGCAACTGAATGCCGGAGTGGGATTATCTTCCTGGGGATTGCCTGTGTATGTAGGGTTTGATTACGGGTTCAGAAAAGATATCTCATTGGGTGCAGAAGCATCCTTTCGTTCATACAATGAAAGCATAGCCGGAAAAAAATTCGGACATACCATTATAGGCTTTTTGGGAAATGGAAACTACCATTTCAATAATCTGCTTAATATTTCAGATGAGTTTGATTTGTATGCCGGTTTAAATATTGGATTCTTCGTATGGAGTTCGCCATCCGGATATCCCGGATCGGGTGCTTCCGGTTTGGGTATAGGCGGACAATTAGGTGGGCGTTATTATTTCAACAGTGGATTTGGTATAAACCTCGAATTTGGAGGAGGTAATGCATTTAATGGAGGTAAGTTCGGTATCACCAAAAAGTTTTAAATCACAAACCCGATATTTTTTTCTCCGATTGTCTTTCTTTATTTTCGATCTGATGCGAATCAGACTTGAGACCGAACGTTTGTACCTGAGAGAATTCACTCTTGAAGATGCTTCCTGTTTATTTGACATGCATCAGGATCCTGAAATCTTGCGCTATACAGGCGATCCGTTCCCATGGGACAGCATTCAGGCAACACAGAACATATTAAGTGAAATAATACTGCCACAGTATAAAAATGGAATGGGGAGATGGGCTGTACATTTGAAATCAGATAACCAGTTCATAGGATGGTGCGGGTTGAAAGATACAGGCAATGAAATAGATTTGGGGTATCGTTTTCTTAAGGTATATTGGGGAAAAGGATATGCCACGGAAGCAGCCAGAGCGGTTCTGGATTTTGGAAACCGGCTTCATTTGCCAAATATTATTGGAAGAGCAGCGGAGGAAAACAAAGCCTCTTTAAGGGTATTGGAAAAAATAGGAATGAAATTTCCGGAGAAGTATACCGATCCGGATTCTGGAAGATTATCCGTTAAATATAGAAACTCATTTCAATGAATTTTCCCAAACGGGTTCGCTAAAACCAACCAGTAATTTGGATCCGTATACAGTTACCGGTCTTTTAATCATAGAAGGATATTTAATCATCAGGGCAATAGCCCTATCCGGTTTTTGAATTGATTTTTTTTCCTGCTCAGTCAGATTTCTAAATGTGGTGCTTTTTGTGTTGATGAGTTGCAGCAATTCAGCATATTGGAGCCAATGTTTGATTATTTCCGCTGAAATGCCTTCTGTTTTATAATTGTGAAAATGAAAAGGAATATGTTTTTTATTCAACCAGTTGAACGCTTTTTTCATGGTATCGCAGTTTGGTATTCCATATAGGGTAACGGCATTTTTTACAGGCATTGGATACAGTGAAGATTTATTAAACAAACAGGAATAACCCCAAATACTTATCGAAGTTTAACGGTACAACTTACCATTTTGTGGTCGCTGAAAGAAAACGATTTCGCGTAATAATTGTAGAATTCAAATGAAGGATCGCCCATAATATAATCAATACGCAGTGAAGGCATTGGACCGACGTATGTTCGACCTAACCCAACACCGGCCTCCATAAAAGCATCTTTCATCTCACCACGGATGGTTCGGTATGCATAGGAAGTTGGAGAATCGTTAAAGTCGCCGGTTAAAATTACTTTGTGTGGGGATTTTGCAATAAAGTCACGAATTTGATCGGCCTGTAAGGCGCGCAACATAAATGCGCGTTTGATTTTTCCTGCAATTCTACGGTATTGAGAAATCTCAAGAGAATCAAATTCTTCTTTCAGCTTTTCAACTGCCTGGTATTCTTCTTCCTGAATTCCGATGGATTGCAGGTGAGTTGTTATTAAGCGCAAGGTGTCGCGGTCTATGGTAAAATCAGCATAGATAGTATAATTTCCGCTGGTTGGATCGTGTTCCACTATTCCGCTTTCAATCAATGGAAATCTGCTGAGGATTGCAATATTGTTGTTAACCCAGGTTCCTTTTACCACGCGAATATTACCCTTGTGAAAGTGGTTGTACTTTTTTTGCAATCGGCTGTAAACATTGTTTTTCAGGGTATTATCGGAGCTCATTTCCTGAAACGCCAATAAATCCGGATTAATCTTATCGATCTTTTCGAAGAAAAAATCTTCTGTTGTTTTATCTACTGGGTCCGGAACATTGAAGTATTTGGCATTGAAGGTTAAAATCTGAACACAAGCCGTGTCGCTTTGAGGTGCTTTCTTAGAACCAATTTGTATAAATCGCGGAACATAATTAATGCCGATGATGATAGCAGCCAGCGAAAACATGAATTTCAGGTTGAGGAAAATAATCCAATACAGGATAAACAGCATATTCACCGCTAAAATAGCCGGATAAGCCAGTCCGAGGAATGCAATATGCCATGAAATTTCGGGAGTAATGAATGGTGCCAGATACGAAGCCAACAGTAGTAATATTGCCATCGTATTGAAATAGAATAGAATGCGGTTTAAGATAAACATTATTCTTTGCTGGCTTTAAACAAGGTTTCTTTTTCTTTTTTTGTCAGGCTGTCGTAACCTGATTTTGAGATTTTATCGAGAATAGAGTCAATATCAGATTGGGAAGGTTGATTAGCCGTATTGGGCCTGGAAGCGGATTTATAATGAATACGAATATTTTCTTTGCGTTTAAACAAATGCGTGATACGGTCGGGTATTAAATGTCCTCCGTATTTGTATAAATAACGGATATAAAAAAAGCCAAACAGGGCACCCCCCAGATGTGCAATATGTCCTCCGGCGTTTCCATTCGGAATGCTGATTAAATCTAAGATTACAGAAGCCAGGGCAATCCATTTAAGTTTAACATTGCCAAAGAAAAGCAATTGAACACTATAATCCGGAAGCAGGGTTGCGGTGGCAACCACCACTGCCAATATACCGGCTGAAGCACCTAACGCATAGGTTGCCGGTATTTGCATCTGGAAGGCAGGAATAATATTATACATTAGTATATATATCAATCCGCCAAAAATTCCACCGCCATAGAATGCTTCCCTGAATTTTCGTTTGCCAAGGTATTCCAGTAACAAACCACCAAGCCAATACAGCCAAAGCATATTGAACAGGATATGGAAAAAATTATCATGCAGAAAGAGGTAGGTAAACAAAGACCAGGGTTGTGTAATAAAAACCGGTAAGGAAGCGGGCAACATCAGGTAGAGCATAAATTTATGCATCAGCGATGATTCTGTTCCGCTTATGAGTGCCACAAGATTTAATAAGCCTACGAGCAGGAATACCGCAACATTCACCAGAATCAGTTGTTTTACCGGATTGTTGGCCGATCGTAGCGATTGTTTTATTTCCTGAAGCATATTCATATGCTAAAACCGGTTAAATGGATTTTCGGTACGTTTCCAGATACGGATCAGAATAAAACCAAACAACATACCTCCAAGGTGAGCAAAATGGGCCACGTTATCACCCGGATTATTTGAAATGCCCTGAAACAGTTCTAATGCACCATAAAACAATACGAAGTATTTAGCCTTGATGGGTATGGGCAGAAAAATCAACATTAACTTTGTATTCGGAAATAACATACCGAATGCGAGCAGCAAACCAAATACTGCTCCGGATGCACCAACTACCGGAATATTCATTTTCAGCTGAATAAAGCTTTGCAACAATTCACCCGATTGTTGAATATACAGCGGATTACCGGGTTGAGTCATCCATTCGCGGTAGAATGAATTCAGTTGTTCATAAGCCCGTGCATTCACCATTTGCTTATGATCCTGAATAAACAGGATAAAATTATTGATATCGGGGTTGGTCATGTACGACTCTATGGCCGTATTTAATCCATACACTTCATACGTATTTACACCCAAATGCAGCAAGGCTGCACCCAGCGCAGTGACAAAATAATAGATAAAGAATTTTTTGGCTCCCCAATGATTTTCCAGGACACTGCCAAACATCCACAGTGAAAACATATTGAAGAACAAGTGCATAAAACTACCATGCATAAAGACATGCGTAAGGAACTGCACCGGTTTGAAAAAAGTACTGGCCGGGTAATATAAACCCAACAAACTATTCAGGCTGTAATTGAAGCGACTTTCCAAAACTACATTGGCCAGAAAGCAGAGTCCGTTAATAATCAGAAGGTTCTTTACTACCGGTGGCAGTATGCTGGTTTGCCTGAATTGATTCATTTGTCGTCAAAAATAAGCACAAGTGCGGAAGTTTGGTAAGGGTAAAAATTATTGAATGTGTATTAAACGTTGAATAGACTCTCATTGTTTGTTATTCGACCGTAAATCTTTAAGTTTACACAAATTCGCTGAGTGAAAAGTTTTTGGGACATTTTTAATCCGGAAGAGTTGATCCGATATGGTGGTCTGGCTCTGGTTTACCTGATTGTATTTATTGAAAACGGAATCTTCTTTGGTTTTTTTTTACCGGGAGATTCCTTTCTGTTTACAGCAGGTTTACTTTGTTATCTCGGAGTATTGGATGTAGATCTTGCGGTATTACTCTCCGGGATTTCCATTTCAGCAGTCCTGGGATATTATGTGGGGTATTATTTTGGATACAAAACCGGCGAAGCATTATATAAGAAGGAAGATACCATATTTTTTAAAAAGAGTTACCTGACTACGGCGGAACAATTTTATAAAAAGTACGGTGGATTTGCCCTCATTATGGGTCGATTCCTGCCTATAGTAAGAACGTTTGCACCAATTCTTTCAGGAGTAGTTAAAGTAGATCATCGTTTGTTTTTTATTTACAATATTATCGGAGGTATTTTATGGCCCGGCATTATTGTAACGATGGGTTATTATATCGGGAGTGTTTTCCCCAACGTTTTGGATTATATCTCGTACATCATCATCGCCTTTATTGTGGTTACCACCATACCTATACTCAACAATATTAACAAACAGCGAAAGTCAAAAAATTCAGCGGCTTAATTGCCTGGCTTTAATTGCCGGATAAATGGCTGTCATTACACCCAACACCAGAACGGTGGCGAATACCAGCAACACATCGCTCAAACGCATCATGACCGGATACGATTGAAACATGAAAGAGGCAGCCTGGCTAAGTTGAACAAAACCATATTGCTGTTGAAAATAACATAAAGAGATTCCCAGAAACAATCCGATGATTCCACCTACAAGTGCCTGAAACATTCCCTGAAACAAAAATATTCCTGCAATTTTATTGCTTCTGAGACCCATGCTGCTGAGAATGTGAATGTCTTTTTGTTTTCCGATTACCATGATATACAAAGATCCGATGGTATTGCTGGCTGCTATCAGCAGAATAAAGAACAGTATAAAATAGCTCATCAGTTTTTCCGATTGCATTACTTTAAAAAATGCTTCCCGTTGTTCAAACCTGTTCTTGATGGTAAAACCGGGATATTGCTTTTGCAGTTGCCGGATGATGGATTTTTGATCAGCATCACGCGTTAATTCTATTTCAATGGAAGAAAGGGCATTGGGTTTGTCGATCAATTTACGCAAAAAAGGCAATGGAGTCAGTACATACCGTTCATCTACTTCCTGCTGAACGGTAAAACTACCTGCAGGATAGATCGCATCCTGATTAAAAGATTCCATAGTTTCCAATGGGTTATATTCTCCCCGTTTGGGCACATAAAATACCAGACGTTGAAATACATCCGACGGATCAATGGCCAGTTGATACGCTATTCCCTGTCCAACCAACGCATATGAACGGCCATTTTCTTCCAGCATTTTTTCTCCGGTAACCATACAACTGTCGAGCGAGGTCATATGCAGAAATTGTTCGTCGACTCCTTTGGCTGTGGCAATACTTTGTCGTTCATCGTAACGCAGCAATACATTTTCCTCCAGCACTTTTGAATAGGTTTGTATGCCCGGAGTACGTTTCAATTCATCAAAGTTGATTTGATTTTCGTTGAATGACTTCCCATAGGTTGCTGAAATCTGAATATCGGCATCGAAGTTATTGTAAAGTGTAGTGAAGATATCTTCAAAGCCGTTAAACACACTCAACACGATGATCAGGGCAGCAGAGCCGGCAATATAACCCATCAGGGAAATGCCGGAAATGATGGAAATCAAATTGAATGAACCTCCGCCCTTGCGCGAAAAAAAATAACGGCGTGCTATCTTAAAAGATACATTCATGCAGGGTAGCTTTTCCTAAACATGAAAAAATCAATAAGCCATTTCGCTCAGGAAGTGAATACGGAGCAATTGCAAATCTTCTTTGGAATATTCCGAACCGTATTCTTTCAAAGCTTCGTCGAGCGAATCGTTTTGACAGCTACGGAAAAAATCCATCAGTTCATCCTGCAAGGTCTCATCAGCCACATGATTTGCATAGGGTTGAAGGTTGAGCTTAGTTCCGGATGTAACTATGCTTTGTATTTCATTGAGCAACTCCTGCATGGTCATTCCTTGTGAGCGGGCAATATCTTCGAGGTTTTGTTTTTTATCAATATTGGTAATTATGGCAATTTTTTTGGCCGATTTATTGACTACCGATTTGATGACCACATCTTCCGATCGTTCAATATTGTTATCCTCTACATATTTTTTGATCAACTCAACAAAGGATTTACCAAAACGGTTAGCCTTGTTTTTGTTTACCCCTGAAATCTTGCTGAGTTCATCCAGTGTGATTGGATATTTAAAGGCCATCTCTTCAAGCGAAGGTTCTGTAAATACCACATATGGCGGAAGGTTCATCGACTTGCCCACCTTGCGGGTCAGATCTTTCAGTAAATCAAACAGCACTTCATCAAAAACATTTTCAACTTCCACGGCATTGTCATCATCGTCGTATACACCCTCGAAGGTTTGATCAACAGCCATTTCCAGCTTCACCGGTTTTTTCAGATACGCTTCCCCTTTTTCGTTTATGCTTAACAAGCCATAATTTTCGATGTTCTTGGTAATATAACCGTGTACCAGCAGCATCCGAAGGACCGATCTCCAGAATACCGGTTCTTTGTCTTTTCCTTTTCCAAAAACCTTGAGCTTGTGGTGATCGCTTAATGTTACTTCATGTGTTTTCTTACCGACCAATACATCTACGATATGATCGATGACGTAATTTCCACTTTCGACCACTGCCTGCAAAGCCATGACTGCTGCATCTTTTACATCTTCCTTCTTTTTTGGATGACGACAATTGTCGCACATTTTGTGGCAATCTTTTTCAGCAAATTCTTCCCCAAAATAATGCAGCAGGAATTTCCTCCGGCAACTGGAAGTTTCTGCAAATGCCTGTGTTTCGAAAATTAAGAGTGATCCGATTTCGCGTTCGGCTACCGGTTTATCTTTCAAAAACTTTTCGAGCTTATCAATATCTGCCGGGTTGTATAACAGAAGGCAATCCCCTTCGAGACCATCGCGTCCGCCGCGTCCGGTTTCCTGATAATACCCTTCAATGCTCTTGGGTATATCGTAATGCACCACAAAACGCACATCGGGTTTGTCGATTCCCATCCCGAATGCAATGGTTGCCACAATTACATCACTTTCTTCCATGAGAAATGCATCCTGGTGTGCGGCGCGGGTCTTGGCATCCAAACCGGCATGGTAGGGTAGTGCTTTAACGCCATTTGCTTTTAATACTTCGGCAATCTCCTCAACTTTTTTACGGCTCAGGCAATACACGATTCCGGATTTACCTTTTCTGGCTTTGATAAACGATACAATATCCTTGAGGGTGTCGGCTTTTTTGCCTTTGGGCTTTACTTCGTAATAAAGATTGGAACGATTAAAGGAAGATTTAAATAAAGTGGCATCTCCCATTTGGAGATTTTTGATGATATCCTGCTGAACCTTCGGGGTAGCTGTTGCCGTTAGCGCCATCATCGGCACGTCTTTGATCTCTTTGATCATTTGCTTTATGCGGCGGTATTCCGGACGAAAATCATGTCCCCATTCCGAAATACAATGGGCTTCATCTACCGCCACAAAAGAAATGTCGATGCTTTTAAGAAATTCTATGGTTTCGTCTTTCTTGAGCGTTTCCGGAGCTATATAAAGCATTTTGGTTGCACCGGCAGAAACGTCTTTTTTTACTGCAGTTATTTCAGTTTTTGTCAGGGAGGAATTCATGAAGTGTGCCACTGTATCGTGACTGAAAGACCGAATCTGATCAACCTGATTTTTCATCAACGCAATCAGGGGAGAGATAATGATTGCTGTTCCGGGTAGCATCAGAGCCGGTAATTGATAACACAAAGACTTTCCGCCACCCGTTGGCATGATAACAAACGTATCGTTTCCGGAGATCAGGTTGGTGATAATTTCTTCCTGTTCACCTTTGAAAGTGTCGAATCCAAAAAATTCGCGTAAACTTTCTTTCACATTTACGGGTGAAGAGATGGACTTCTTCGTCGCCGTTTTCGTCTTTGCCATGGGAATTAATTAAAAGGTAAAATCCTGGTTTTTATGCCAAAGGGACGCGAATTTACAAGAGAACACCCGCTTTTGAAAATTAGGGAACAAAATATTTCTTTGCTAATGAATCTCACGAAGACTAAGATAGTGAGTTTTCCAGTTTAATTTGCAACTATTACATGACAGGGAAAAATAAAAATCACTATGCCATTATTATGGCGGGTGGAATGGGTACCCGATTCTGGCCTTACAGCAGAATCAACCTTCCAAAGCAGTTCCTCGATATCCTGGGTATTGACAAATCGTTGTTGCAGCAAACCTATGATCGCTTTGCCAAGCACTTTGATACCAACAATATTTACATTGTCACCAATCAGTCATATTTGGGATTGGTTCATCAACAGTTACCTCAGGTGCCTGAGCAATGTTTGTTAGGTGAACCATCTATGAAGAACACCGCAGCCTGTATTGCTTATGCCACTTCGCGTATTCAAAAGCACAATACGCATGCAGTTTGTGTAGTTGCACCTTCGGATCACCTGATTTTGGATGAATCGCGCTTTATGGATCAAATCTACGACGCCATTCAGTATGCACAAAAGCATAACTCGCTGGTAACCCTTGGGATCAAGCCAAGCCGACCTGATACCGGTTATGGATATATCCAGTTTAATCCCGAACAGCACGACAATCACCAGATTTATAAGGTTAAAACATTTACCGAAAAACCTACTCTCGAAATTGCCAGAACATTTGTTGAAAGCGGAGAATTTCTCTGGAATGCCGGAATTTTTATCTGGAGCGTTTCAGCAATCCGGGATGCTTTCAAACACCATATGCCGGAAATGCACGCCTTGTTTAAGGAAGCATCACAAAGTTATTTCACCCCTGAAGAACCCGCAGTGATTCAGGCTATATACGAGCAATGCCGTTCAGTTTCGATTGATTACGGTGTGATGGAGAAGGCGGATAATGTTTTTGTTATACCATCGGATTTTGGCTGGAGTGATCTGGGAACCTGGACTTCTTTGTATGAAAACTCGGAGAAAGACGAGAATCAAAATGTGATCAAAGGGAAAAACGTTTTGGTTTATGATTCCGAAAACTGCATGGTCAATTCCAATGCCGGTAAAAATAAATTACTGGTTGTAAAGGGAGTGAACAACCTGATCATAGTGGATACGCCCGACATTACGTTAGTTTGCGATAAAAGTATGGAACAGGAAGTGAAACAGATTGTAACCGATATCAAAATTAAATTTGAGGATAAATATTCCTGATGATTCGACCAGATTCATTGAAACCCGGCGATACCATTGGTATTGCAGCCACAGCCCGGAAAATTTCAAGGGAGGAAGTGGAAATTGCAAAGCAGGTTTTTCAGTCGTGGGGATTGCAGGTTAAGCTATCTCCTACCTTATTTCAGGAGCTAAATCAATTTGCCGGATCGGATGAAGCGCGTACCAGTGGGATGCAATCTCTGCTGGATGATCCGGAAGTGAAGGCTATTATTTTGGCGCGAGGCGGATATGGTACAGTACGCATTATCGATCATCTTGATTTTTCTGCTGTAAAAAAATCCCCCAAATGGATGATAGGATTCAGCGATGCAACTGTATTGCATGCGCATATGCATCGTCATGTGCAAATGCAAACCCTGCATGCACCTATGATTTTGAATATGCAACCGGAGCGTTGGGACGAAGAAAGTATGTTGGCACTTAAAAAAGTATTATTCTCAGATAAGCCTTTTTTTATAGACTACAAACCGCATGCCCTGAACAGAGAAGGTACAGCCAGCGGGTCGTTGGTTGGAGGTAATCTTTCGGTTTTATACAGTTTATTGGGTTCACCATCGGATATAAATACAGCAGGATGCATTTTGTTTTTGGAAGACATCGACGAATACGTTTATCACATCGATCGCATAATGATGAACATGAAACGGAATGGAAAGTTGGAATCTCTGAGTGGCCTGATCGTCGGCAACATGAGCGATATGAAAGACAATGCAATTCCATTCGGTAAATCGGCCGAAGAAATTATTGCCGAACACGTTTCAAGTTATCAGTATCCGGTCTGTTTTGGATTCCCAGCCGGACATGAGAAGCGAAACCTACCCATGGTATTTGGTGCAGAGAGTCAATTACAAGTGCATAAGCACGAGGTAAGACTAATTCAATCTTAAATCCGCTAAAATGCCTTCCAACCTTGTGCCTTCAATGCATGCTGATTGCCTGCTTTGCTGATCATGTGCACTCCTTCCTGCGCATCAGTGCAATGCCCGATAATGGTAAAATCCGGATGATCTTTTATTTTCTCGTAATCGTTTTGGGTGATGGTAAACAGCAATTCATAATCTTCACCACCGTTCAATGCACACATGGTAGGATCTAAATCAAATTCGCGTGCCATATTATAAGTGGTAGGATCAATCGGAATTTTCTCTTCATACAATTTCATACCTACATTGGATCGCGAACACAGATGAAATATTTCACTGGATAATCCATCCGAAATATCAATCATAGAGGTGGGCTTAAGTTGCATGGATGCAAAAAGCTCAATCAAATCTTTGCGGGGTTCAGGCTTCAATTGCCGTTCAATGATATAATCGTGTCCTTCGAGATCGGGCTGAGCTTCGGGGTTTGCCAGAAACACGCGTTTTTCGCGCTCCAGCAATTGTAACCCAACATAGGCACCACCTAAATCGCCTGATACACATAACAAATCTCCGGCTTTGGCTCCGCTGCGATACACCAGATTTTCTTCTTTGGCTTCGCCTATCGCTGTAATGTTCAACACCAAACCCTGACGCGACGAACAGGTATCGCCACCTATCAGGTCAATGGAAAAACGATCACAGGCCAAATGGATTCCGGCATACAACTCTTCCAATGCTTCTACGGAGAATTTACTGGATACACCCATGGAAATTGTTATTTGTTTGGGCACAGCATTCATCGCGCATATATCCGAAAGGTTAACTGTTACTGCTTTATATCCTAAATGTTTTAAAGGAAAATAGCTCAGGTCGAAATGCACACCTTCCAGCAACATATCGGTTGTTACCACCATACAAGTGTCGCCTGTTTTGATCACCGCCGCATCATCACCAATTCCTTTGATGGTAGATGCATGATGAATTTTTGTTTGCGAGGTTAACAGATCAATCAGGCCGAATTCGCCCAATTGTTCAATGTTTGTTCTGCCGGAATTTTCTAACATGTTGCAGTTTAATAGGATAAAATACTTCTAATGGCAAGCAGTAAGGGTTGTTGATTAACGGATCCGGTCAGCACTTTTTATCAGGTTGTCGTCGCGTTTAATCAACATTATTGCTCTTAGGTTCAGGTATAGCATAAAAATCATCAAAGCAATTCCAAATACAGAACTAAAATTGAGCGTCGATAAATTGAAACCCGGAATCAGCAGAGATGCTGAAGAAAAGGTTCCTGCAAGGAGCAATCCCATAAATATGTAATTTATTTTAGCATTACGCAATTGTCTTTTCAGGTCTTTGTAATCAAAAATTACTTTGAGGGTCCATCCGATCAGCAATGCTGTAATCAGAATCAAGGCAAATTGTAAGTGACTTTCGATCAGAATGCCGTTTTCGTAAATCCGATAATACATGAAGTTCATGACGTAGTCACGGTTTACACCATTCATCGCGGTTTGCATGTTGATCACTGAACCGGTACATAAAATCGCGCAAATCAGTATGATAGCGATTAAGTATATGGTTTGAAGACGTTGTATCATAATCTTGTATTTAGGGCGAAATTAATCTAAAAAAATTGAACGGCTTAATTTTACATTTGTCACCAAATTAGACGCGCAATATGACGAAACCAGTTTATATCATTGATGCCGTGCGCACGCCTGTTGGTCGCTATGGGGGCTCACTTTCCACCATTCGTCCCGACGATCTGGCTGCGCTGGTTATACAACAATTGATTGCCCGCAATCCGAAAGTGGATGTAAATGCTATTGAAGATGTGGTATTTGGAGCAGCCAATCAAGCCGGAGAAGACAACCGCGATGTGGCTCGCATGGCTTTATTACTGGCCGGTTTACCCGTTCATATTGGCGGCACCACTGTTAATCGTTTATGTGCTTCCGGATTACAGGCTATTATGGATGCAAGCCGTGCCATTGAGTGCGGTGAAGGAAATTTGTATCTGGCTGGCGGAACAGAAAGCATGACCCGCGCACCGTTTGTGATGGCGAAGGCAGAAACGGCATTTGGAAGAACTCCTGAAATGTATGATACCACCATTGGTTGGAGGTTTACCAATAAAAAACTCGCAGCCTTGTATCATCCGTACAGCATGGGCGAAACTGCAGAAAATGTAGCTGAGCGATGGAAAATAAGCCGCGAAGAACAGGATGCCTTTGCTGTTTCTTCTCAACAAAAATATGCTGCAGCCCACAAGGCAGGGAAATTTAAACAGGAATTGACCGGAGTATCCATACCGCAAAAAAAGGGCGATGCTTTGTTGTTCGATAAAGACGAGCAACCCCGTGATACAACTATGGATGCCTTATCGAAATTAAAACCGGCATTCCGGAAAGATGGAACAGTTACGGCCGGAAACTCAAGCAGTGTGAACGATGGAGCAGCTGTATTGATGCTGGCCGGCGAAGAAACGGTTAAACAATTTAACCTCAAACCGCTGGCACGTATTGTTGCAAGAGCGGCTGCTGGTGTTGATCCTGCGATTATGGGAATTGGTCCGGTTCCGGCTACACAAAAAGCCTTGAAGCGTGCAGGATTATCCATTAACGATCTGGGATTGGTGGAATTGAATGAAGCCTTTGCTTCTCAAAGTTTAGCCTGTATGCGTGATCTTGGGCTTGATCCTGCTTTGGTAAATGTGAATGGTGGTGCTATTGCTATCGGTCATCCTTTGGGTTGCAGCGGTGCTCGGATCAGTACTACCCTGATCCATGAAATGCAAAAGCAAAATGTACGTTATGGATTAGCAACCATGTGTGTGGGTGTTGGACAAGGTGCAGCCATTATTTATGAAAAATTATAAGACTCGAATAGCATGAATCAATCAGCGTTAATAGAATGTGTACCCAATTTTAGTGAGGGATGTGACTTGCAATTGATCCGTCAGATTACGGAAGAGATTGAAAAAATAGATGGAGTGAAATTGCTGGATGTAGATCCGGGCAAAGCCACAAACCGTACAGTAGTAACTTTTGTCGGTCATCCGGATGCTGTAATCGAAGCGGCTTTTCAGGCCATTCGCAAAGCAAGCGAGTTGATTGATATGAGCAAACATCACGGAGAACATCCGCGTATGGGAGCCACCGATGTATGTCCATTGATTCCGATTTCAGGCATCAGCATGGAAGAAACTGCCGAATATGCTAAGAAGTTAGGCAAACGCGTGGGCGAAGAATTGAACATACCCGTATACCTGTATGAATATGCGCAAAGCAATGCGGCGCGAAATAATTTATCGGTTATCAGGGGTGGTGAATACGAAGGATTTTTTGATAAGATTAAACTGCCCGAATGGAAACCTGATTTCGGTCCGGCTGTGATGTCTGCGAAGTCGGGAGCAACGGTTATCGGAGCGCGTGATTTTCTGATTGCCTACAATGTAAACCTAAATACCAAATCAGTAAGGTTAGCCAATTCAGTAGCTTTTGATGTGCGTGAAGCAGGCCGCGTGAAACGCGAAGGAAATCCCATTACCGGTAAGGTAGTTAAAGATGCGATGGGTGAAGATGTGCGGATCCCGGGAACATTGAAAGCAGTAAAAGCTATCGGTTGGTATATTGAAGAATACAGGATTGCTCAGATTTCGATGAACCTGATCAATTACAAGGTAACATCCATACATCAGGCATTTGATGAGGTGAGTCGCAGTGCCTCAAGCAGGGGATTGCGCGTAACCGGTTCGGAACTGGTGGGTTTGGTGCCCCTGGATGCGATGATACAGGCGGGAAAATATTACCTGGCCAAGCAAAAACGTTCAACCGGAGTCAGCGAGGAAGAGTTGATTCACATTGCTGTAAAATCAATGGGATTAGATGAACTGGCACCATTTGATCCTGCTGCAAAAATTATTGAATACAAATTGAGAGATGCCTCCAACGAGAAATTGATTGGCATGAACCTGAAACAGTTTGCCAATGAAACTGCAGCTGATTCACCGGCTCCGGGGGGAGGTTCTATAGCAGCCTATGCCGGAACCTTAGGCGCATCGCTGGGGATTATGGTGGCTAACCTTTCGGCCGGTAAAAGGGGATGGGAAGACAAAATTTCGTTTTTCAGTGAGTGGGCTGAAAAAGGCATGTACTTTCAATCGGAGTTGCTGAAAGCAGTAGATGAAGATACACGTTCGTTTAATGCAATTCTGAATGCTTTCGGAATGCCAAAGGGTACAGATGAAGAAAAGAAATTGCGAAGTGCTGCAGTTGAATCGGCTACCAAATATGCATGTGAAGTTCCGATGCGGGTAATAGAACTGGCTTCAGGAACATTGCCTTTGATTGAACAAATGATTGCACACGGAAATCCCAATTCGGTTACAGATGCTGCAGTTGGAGCCTTGTGCATCCGTACAGCAGTGCATGCCGCTTACCTGAATGTGAAAGTAAATGCCTTGGGATTAAAGGATAAAACGTATGCAAACGAAATCGTTTCAAAGGCACAAAGTATTTTAAAAACAACGGAAGAAAAAGTGAACGAACTTGTAGCTAACAGCGAGAAAGCATTGGCCTGATTATTCGATAGCGCCCATGGTTGGATTAGTCGCATTCCGGGAGTTCCCATTCAAATCAACTGTTACGGTTGTAACAGGTAGAGCTTTCCCTTTTGCGGGAGATTCAGCTTTCAATGTGTATTTATACTGATCCAGGTTCTCAAATTGCGGATCCAGGTTGAGTATATTGTTGTTGGTGTTCAGTTGCGTCAGTTTGGTTCGCAATAAGTTGTTTCGGATGTCGCGCACAGTAGAAGCCTGATTCCCGTTTGGATCATTGTTGAATAACAATTCTTCTTCGATATTGCCGTAAATGATATTGTTGATCAGCACATAATTCAATTCAAATTTCAGTACTGTTCCTTTTCCATCATCATATGGGGTATTGTCTAACAACAATTGTGCGTTTTGCCGACCTGAGGATGAATTTGTATTTGAAAGCGTATTGTAATAGAGTTGATAGTTTCCTCCCAAAGCACCATAAAAAGAAAATTGTCCGCAATCGGTGATCAGATTATTGACGGCCAGAATTGAGGCAGAGTAACCTACAATACCGGCTGCTTTCATATTGTGAATGATGCATTGATTCACGATCAGGTTTGGGTTGGTGCTGATAACAGGAGCTGAATCAACTTCAATACCTACAAATCCGTTCCTTAAAATAGCACCTTCAATTTTGCCTGTGCTACCGGGTAAAATACGGATACCATTCCATTGTCCCGGGATATCGGCATATTCAAGATCGAGACGGTCTCCGGAAAATACGACCGGATTAGCCGGCGTTCCGTTTACCGAAAGGCTGCCGCGTATATATAAAGTAGAATTGATGTGAGAATATATTTTGGTGCCTGGTTGTATTGTTAGTGTTTGACCCTTTTCTACCAGAATTGAATTGTAAATAACATGTGGCTTGTCGTTGGTCCATGTGATTGACGTTACAGTACTATCCCAGGTTTCAGCGTCGTGGTAATGCGCATCCCGCCCAAAACCTACGATCTCTACATCCTGATTATTTCCATTGGTTTCAAACAGAATTTGATCCACTACTATGAAATCGTTGCCCGGATTGGAGTATAACTGTACAAAAATAACGATTGAGTCATTGCCCCTGATTTCCTTTCCACTGATTGAAGTGGTAGGACGCCCATCAATATTCAACTTAACAGAACCGTTTGCGGTACCTTTTATAGAAATATTGGTTTTTACTCCCTGGCTGTTCTTATTTATCACCCACAGTTGTTTGGTAACCGACACCGGTACCGATTGTCCGAATTGAGAAAAAACGGTATCAAAGAAGAGGGTATCTGTTGAAAAGGAGAGTTTTGCTGAAGCGTCTGTTGTAATCGAATCTTCTTTACGGCATGATCCGAAAATCAAGCCCATAAGCAGGAGTCCAAAACCAACGTTTATTCCTTTTTTCACCGGTGCAATTTATTACGATGAAGCAGCATTCCCAACTCTTTTGATTTAAAACGATTTAAGGGGTTTGCCTGCTTTGAACCTTATCAACGCCGGTGTTTAGTTTTTCTTATCCGGATAAATATCTTTCAGTGCGGATTTAATTTCAGGGTACTGAAAATGATAACCCGTCTTCAACAAACGGTCCGGTACCAAAGCATGTGATGCCAGCAGTTCACCCGTTAATTCACCCAGAATCCAGCGCAGGGCAAAAGCGGGTACAGGCGGTAGCCAAAGTCGACGATGCAGGGAACGTGAAATTTCCTGCATCATTTGTTTTTGATCGATTGGATTGGGCGAAACAGCGTTATACGTACCGGTTAAGGTTAAATCTTTTAATGCATGCATCATGATTGCACACCAGTCATCGATATGAATCCAACTTTGTTGTTGAGTCCCATTGCCAAAATAAACTCCTCCTGTAAACCTGAAAGGAAGGTATAGTTTTTTTAAAAAGCCGCCCCGTGGCGACAGTACAGTTCCTGTACGCACTACAACGGTGCGAATTTCGGAAGGAATGGTTTGGATCAGTTCATTTTCCCAGTCCATACAGGTTTTAGCTAAAAAGTCGTTTCCCATCGCTGTGTTTTCATCTCCCGGTCCGGTTAAGTTTTGCCGGTAGATACCAATGGCAGAGATTTGAATAATGGTTTTGATGCGATGTTCCGTTTGTTTCAGACTTTGCACCAATAAGCGTGTGCCAAGAATGCGGCTGTCGTATATTTCTTTTTTATAAGCAGGGGTCCAGCGATGATCCGCAATTCCGGCACCGGCCAGGTTAATGATTGCATCAGCTGTTTGAATGGCCTCCGGATCCATAATTCCGGTTTTATAATTCCACTGAAATTGTTTGACTGTTGCATGTGGGTTTGGATACCGGCTCAGATGACTCACCTGCATTCCGTTTTGCAACAACCATTCCGTGAGACGGGTTCCAAGCATACCCGTACCTCCGGTTATCAAAACATGTTGCATTTACTGGTTATTTATCAGGTTAAACGCAAATTCCGAAAAAACGTTTTCAGCAATTCACTGCAATCGGTTTCCATCACACCGGATATGTATTCCGTTTTAGGATGCAGCAAATGTTGGCCTTCACGCATAAATCCTCGTTTCTCGTCACCAGCCCCAACTACCAAACGTCCGAGTTGGCTCCAGGCAATGGCTCCTGCGCACATCACACAAGGTTCGAGCGTTACATACATTGTACATTCATTGAGATATTTAGCCCCGAGATAATTGGAAGCAGCGGTTATAGCCTGCATTTCGGCATGGGCGGTTACATCGTTCAGCTTTTCGGTGAGGTTATGTCCTTTCCCGATGATTTTATTTTCGCAAACCACAACGCATCCCACCGGTATTTCATTTTCGTCAAACGCTTTCTGAGCTTCTTTAAAAGCCATTTGCATGAAATATTCGTGTGTAAATAATCCGGTCATCGGACCAAGGTAAGAAATTGTGTGAAGAAAAGGATGCAGCTATTCCGCGGAGGGTTTGTTCACTGCAATTACCACGGGAACTTTAGCCCGGTTGAGTACATCCACTACCTGCACCATATCATTTACACTAATGCTTTTGTCCATGCGCAACACAACAGAAGGATTTTCAAGTTTTGCGGTATGAGCCAGCAGGGAGGTTTCGAGTTGATCCAGTTGGATTTCCTGTTTATCGATATAATATTTCAAATCGGAAGATATCGAAACATTGATCACCTGTTTTGGAATGGTTTTCCCGGTATTGGCTTTGGGCAAAAGCAGTTTTATGGCATTGGGACTGGCCAGCGTGGAGATGATCAGAAAGAACAGCATCAGAAAGAACAGGATATCGGAGAGCGGTCCGGCCTGTACTTCTGCGTGCGTGTATTTGTGTTTTCTAAAATTCATTTAGAAGCCGGTTTGTATAAGATATCCAGAAAATCGATGGCTGTTACTTCCATTTTGTTTACCACGCGTTCGATGCGGGCATTCAGGTAGGTGTAAAAAATATAGGCCAATACACCCACGATTAAACCGGAAGCAGAGGTCACCATTTTCACATAGATTCCATCGGCAATATTGGCAATGCTGATATTATCAGAAACAGATAAATTGTAAAACGTAATCATCATCCCGATCACGGTACCGAGGAATCCGAACATGGGAGCGAGCGCTGCAATAGCGGCAAGCAGGTTCACATTCTTTTCCATTTTATATACTTCCACACGGGCTGTATTTTCAACTGCACTTTCAATGTCGCGAATAGGTGAACCAAGACGTGTAAGACCTTTGTGAACGATGCTGGAGAAAGGTGAAGAGGAACGTTCGCAATATACTATGGCGCCTTTGATATCTTCACGCAGCAACATATCCTTAACATTGTTGACCAGGTTCGGATCAATCCGTCCGGTTTTACTGATAAAAACCGAACGTTCTATAAACAGGTAAACAGAAACCATGGAAAGCAGAATAATCGGGATCATGATCGGACCACCTTTGATGAGCAAACCAATCACCGATAAACCTTCCGGTTGTGCATTCTCTACTGCAACCTGAACTTGTAATAATATCTGCAATAATGCCATAATCGAATATTTGTGTAATACTAAGAACGAAAACCCGCTTTGGAAAGTGTGTTGTGCCCAATTGGCCGGTGTATAACAAAAAAGGCTGTTCTAAAAACAGAACAGCCTTTTTTGTTTTGAGAAGCAAATGCTTATACAGATTCTTTCGTCTTTTTATCGAAGTCAACAACGATAGGTGTGGCAATTGCCAATGAAGAATAAGTTCCAAAAATGATACCTACCAATAATGAGAAGGTAAATCCTTTGATGATTTCTCCGCCGAAAATAAACAGGACCAGGGCCACCATGAAAACAGTTAATGCTGTCAGAATGGTACGACTTAGCGTATTATTCAATGCATCGTTGATGATCTTTTTCTTATTGGTTTCGTGGTGATGGGTTCCCAGGAATTCACGGATACGATCAAATACAACCACAGTATCATTGATGGAGAAACCGATGATGGTTAACACTGCAGCTATAAAGGCCTGATCCACTTCCATCGTGAAGGGTAAAATGCCATCTAAAAGGGAATAAAGACTCAGCATCATCAAAACGTCATGTGTTAAGGCAACAGTTGCACCTAAGGCATATTGCCATTTGCGGAAACGGATCAACACGTAGAGACTGATACCAATCAACGCAAAGATGGTAGCCCAAAGGGAGGCAATCTTGATATCACTTGCAACGGTAGGTCCAACTTTGGATTGACTCAGGATTTCGAAATTGCCACCTACATTTTGTAAACCTTCACGCACTTTACCTTCTACCTTTTCAGAAGCTGTTTCCGTTTGATCATCGATCAGGTAGGTAGTTGTAATTTTATATTTATTATCGGTTCCGAATGTTTTTACTTCCGGCGCAATACCAATGGAAGTGGCTAACTTTTCGCGGATATCGGTTGATGTTGCATCCTTATCGAATTGTACTACATAGGTCCAACCGCCTTTGAAATCTACACCCAGGGTAAATCCTTTGGTAAACATAGAAACCATACCAAGGGTTATCAGGATACCTGAGAACAGGTAGAATTTCTTCCGGTTACCTACCCAGTCAAAGTGGAAATTGCGGAAAGCATTTTCAGAGAAGGTACGTGCGTATTTCAGTATATGACCTTTGTCGATTCTCCATTCGGTAATCACACGCGTTAAGAGTACTGCTGTAAACATGGATGAAAGAATACCGATGATCAGGGTAATGGCAAAACCTTGCACAGGTCCTGTTCCGAAAGTATACAATACGATACCGGCCAGGAGTGTGGTTAAATTGGAATCGATGATGGATGAGTTGGCATGCGCATATCCATCCGTCACTGCATTTTTCAAACTTCGGGCATTGCGTAACTCTTCTTTGATCCGTTCATTGATCAGTACGTTTGCATCCACAGCCATACCAATGGTAAGCACGATACCGGCAATACCAGGCAAAGTGAGTGCGGCACCCAGCGAAGCCAGTACCCCCATGATGAAAAAGACGTTGATCAATACAGCGATATCAGCAATGAATCCTGAATTGTTGTAGTAGAATACCATGAAAATCAGAATCAATACAGTTGCAACGATCATGGATATTAATCCCTGATTGATGGCTTCCTGTCCGAGTGTTGGTCCAACCACAGCTTCTTCCACAATGCGGGTAGGTGCCGGTAATTTACCTGCTTTCAGGATATTGGCCAAATCGGATGCTTCTTCATTGGTGAAAGTTCCGGAGATGGAAGAACGTCCGTTTGGAATTTCGTTTTGTACCACCGGTGAAGAATATACGATGTCATCGAGTACAATGGCGACACATTTACCGATATTGTTTTTGGTTAAGTTTTTCCAGATCCGTGCACCTTCGGCGTTCATGTTCATGGAAACTTCTACCTGACCGGTTTGTGAAATATCGCGTTTGGCATCGGTTACTTTATCGCCTTCTAAAGAGGCTTTGCCATCTTTCGAAGTTTTGATGGCATGCAATACAACTGCATTGTCGTTTTCACCAAAACCTTTATATGCCCAGATAAATTTGATATTGGAAGGCAATACCGCCTTAATTTCAGGACGGTTAAGAAAGGCGTTCACTTTTGAAGTGTCTTTTACCAATGCAATTCCACAAGTAGAACCGTTTGGTACCAGCATGTTTTGCTCATCGGCATACGGACGCAAAACTGCAAACAGAGGATTTTCGGTTTGGAATTCTTCAAACGACTTTTCAGCAGTCGAAGTATCTTTACTTACTGAGTCGGTTGCTGCAACTTCACCTGAAGCGGCAAGTCCCGCCAAAGCACTTGTTTTAGCAGTGGTATCTGCAACAGTAGAAGCAGTTGAAGTGGTATCGGTAAGGCTGATGCCGGATCTCTCGGCAGCCAGTACTTTGCTTAATGTTTTGTTGGCAGTTTCGAGGTATTTGTAGGCTTCCGGATTGTCAAAAGTTTCCCAGAATTCCAGTTTCGCTGTTCCCTGTAAGAGTTTGCGCACGCGGGTAGGATTATCTACACCGGGTAATTCAACCAGGATGCGACCGCTGCCTTCGAGCTTTTGAATATTGGGTTGCGTTACACCAAATTTATCGATCCGTGCACGCAGGATCTGGAACGAACGATCGATTGCCTGAGAAGCTTCAACATGCAGGTATTGCAATACTTCTTCGTTGGTTGAACTTATTTTGATGCGGTCTTTGTTGGTCTGGTTAGCAAAAATAGCTGCCAGTTTCCCGGTTGGAGCAATTTCTGCATAGGCATCTCCGAACAATGAAACATAATCTTTGCTACTGGTTTTGGCCTTGTTGTTGGCCATTTCGATGGCTTGATTGAACGCCGCATCGGGATTGTTATTACCCAAAACGCGAACCAATTCGCCCAAAGAAACTTCCAGAGTTACGTTCATTCCACCCTTGAGATCGAGTCCTAAATTCAGCTCACGTTCTTTGCACTCGAGGTAGGTGAATTTTTTGAATCCCAGGTTGTATACCGGTTCGCGGGCAATGGAATCGAGGTATGTGCGTTCCAATACGGGATCTCCGTTGGCAAATTCTTTTGCCTTATTTTCCACGCGGCTTGTGACCCATGTGAACGATAACTGGAATATGGAAACCAGTACCAATGCAATTGTAAATAGTTTAACTGCGCCTTTACTTTTCATCTGTGTTTATAATTCGTATTAATTGTAATCTGCTACAAAGCGGGCAAATATAAGGGATGGCATCTACATTTCGCAATCGGAACCCAAACTTCGCACTTGTTTGATTGTGAAAGTGTTATGGATTATTTCTTCGATTCAAGGATTCTTCTGAAATGATCTTCCACCACTTTCAGGCTGTTTCCAAAATGGCTGTTGTTGTTGATGATCAGGTCTGCTTTCTCGCGGTAAGGGAGCAAATATTGCTGATAAGCAGGCATTACATGGTTTTCCCATTGGTATAAAACAAACTCAGCCGGAATATTGCGTTCGCGTGTATCTCTGCTCAACCTGCGATTCAGTTTGATGTCTTCACTTGCTTCTATAAATACTTTCAAATCAAATTGCCGGAACAAGTCTTCCCGGTAGAAAATAAATAAACCCTCTGCAATGATGATCGGTGCTGGTTTAAACTCCAGCCATTCGCCGAATTGTTCTTCGTGTTGAAAGTGGTATTGACGCGTGCGGATGGAACGACCTCCGGATAATTGCAGCAAATCGTTGCTGAAGGTGTCGAGATCAATACATTCCGGTAAATCGTAATTGATATGGCCATTTTCATCCGTTTTGTGATAATGAACCGTTTTGTAATAATTGTCCTGTGAAATGATGCACAATTCATCCGGTTGGAATAATGCCCCCAGTTCGTTTAAGAAATGGGTTTTACCAGACGCGCTGCCACCGGAAATTCCTACCAGATAGGGTTTGTATTGCATATTGGGAGAACAGTTTATGTGCAAGTAGTTACTTTTTAGCCGCATTTTCAAACGAATAATTCGGTGTTTTACCGACATAGGGCGGTTACTTACCGAAACTTTTGGTGAATAGGAAACTTTTAATGCGTAAATAGTTTCCGGATTCAAATTCTGTATTATTTTTGTTGCGGAAAATACAGTGAAGTTCAAATGATGGATGAAGTAAAAGAGAAAATTCTGATTGAGGCCGAAAACCTGTTTATGCGTTATGGATTTAAAAGCATAACGATGGATGATGTTTCGCGGGAGCTGGGTGTGTCGAAGAAGACCTTGTATCTGCATTTTGCCGATAAACACGATTTGGTGAATCAATGCGTGGAATGTCATCTGGAGCGTATGAATCAAACCTGCTCGCACCTGATAGAAACCAAGGAGGATCCAATCAGTACGTTATTGGCCATTACTGAATTCAATATTCAGCAATTGCAAAGGGTAAGTCAAAGTTCTATTTACGACCTTAAGAAATATTTCAAGGGAGCCTGGGACAAACTGATGGAGAACCGCAATCAGTTTATATATAAAAGCATAAAGGCGAATCTGGAGTTGGGAATGAAAAAGGGTTTATACCGCAAGGAACTGGATCCGGAAGTAGTTGGAATGATTTATATTCACCTGGTTAGTTTGGTTATAGATCCGGCTAATCACCGCGATTCTGAAATGGATTTGCGCAAAATACTGCTCGAAATTGTGAGCTATCATCTGAATTCTGTTTGCACCGAAAAAGGACGTGAAATTCTGGATGAGAAATTGAAAAAAATCAAAAAATAGATCTACCATAATATGAGAAAATTAATCGTTTTAGTAACCGTAGCTGCAGGCATAGGAATTGGTCCCATGGTTAATTCGCGACCAGCTATGGCTCAGGTTAAAGAGCCACAGTTGCTCAGTTTGCAACAGGCTGTCGACTATGCATTGAAAAACAATCTGGCCTTGAAAAACAACCAGCTTGATGTTCAGAGTGCACAGAAAAAAGTAAATGAAATTCTGGCGAGCGGATTGCCGCAAGTAAATGCAACCGGATCATTCATGAACAATGTTCAGATTCCTACGCAGGTATTACCCAATTTTCTAAAACCCACACTGGTTGCAGCAAATCCGGGTTCGGCATCAGCCATACCGGATATCATTGAAGCACAGTTTGGTCAGAAGTTTTCTACTACCGGAAGTATAACCGCCAGTCAATTAATCTTTGATGGGGGATTTTTGATGGGTGTAAAGGCATCCCGCGAATTTGTGAACCTTTCACGGATCAATATTCACCGCAACGAAATTGAAACCAAAGTAACTGTTTCCAAGGCTTACTATCAGGCATTGTTGTTGCAAACCAACCTGAACATGATTGATACCAACCTGAAAACGGTGAGTAAGGCAAAAAATGATCTGGAAAAATTATACCAGCACGGCTTGGTTGAATCAACGGATTACGATCGTATGCGTTTGCAGTATTCACAACTGAGTTTGCAACGCGATAAAATTTCGGATTTTCAGGCAGTGGCATTAATGGTTTTGAAGATGCAAATGGGAATGGATGTGAATGATTCGATAATGCTTACGGATAATCTGGATGCTTTATATAAAAAATCGCAGGTATCGGCAACCGAGGCACAGGTAGAGTATTCCAACCGGACAGAATATAAATTGTTAAAACAACAGATGTTGTTGAATACCTACAATAAAAAACGGTATCAATACGGATATGCACCAACCGTGAGTGCTTTTCTAACTCATCAACAAAACTCTTTCGGTGCAGATTTCGGTACGTTGGGATCCACCTGGTATCCGGGAACTTATTGGGGACTCAATGTAAGTATACCTGTATTCGACGGATTCCGCAAATCAGCCCAGATTCAACAGGTTAATATAGATATCCGCAAAAACGAAAATGATTTGAAAAATCTGGAGCGGTACATTGATCAACAGGTTTATCAGTCGAAAATGGCATACAAACGGGCGAGTGAGCAACTGCTGATTCAGGAACAAAACATGAAGCTTGCGCAGGATATTGCCAATCGGGTTACGTTAAAATACAACAATGGATTGGGTTCAAGTCTGGAATATACTTCTGCACAAAATGAACTTGAAAATGCACGTAACAGTTACCTCACAACCGTATACGAATATTTTATTGCGCAAATCGAATTGCGAAAAGCGCTGGGCGAAATCAAATAAAACACCACACATGAAAATAACAAACAATACCTATATGAAAACTCTATTTTATACCTTGATGGGATTAGCCGTCTTATCTTTTATGACTGCATGTGGCAGTTCGGATTCCATGGAATCCAAAAAGGCGCAACTCGAAAAATTGAAAGCACAACAATTGGAACTGACTGCGCAGATTGCAACTCTGGAGACCGAATTGGCTGCGTCAGGTGCCGATACGAATCAGACTGAAAATGCAAATGTGAAATATGTTCAGGTTACGGCAGTTGAGAAGACTACGTTTGAACATGCGGTGGATGTGCAAGGTCGTGTGGATGCCAACGAAAATGTAACCATACTGCCCCGTGCGCAAGGACCGATCACCAAAATTTACCTGCGCACCGGCCAGCAGGTTAAAGCCGGCCAAATCATTGCCGAAATAAACAACGATATGGTTAAATCTCAGATTCATGATTTAAATACCAATCTCGAACTGGTGAATCAGATTTATCAGAAACAGAAAAGTTTGTGGGAGCAAAAAGTGGGAACAGAAGTACAATACCTGCAAGCCAAAACCAACAAAGAATCGCTGGAAGCAAAACTGGCACAAGCCAAAGAATTACTCGACATGCATTATTATAAATCGCCCATTAACGGGGTAGTGGATGAGATGCCTTTAAAAGTTGGTCAGATGGTTTCAGCTGCTGCTCCGCTTACCTCGGGAGTACGTGTTGTGAACCTGAGTAATTTAAAAGTAAAAGCAGATTTATCAGAATCGTATGCCGCTTCGGTTAGTGAGGGTGATGCGGTAAATCTTTACTTCCCGGATATCAACAAGCGTACTCAAAGCAAATTGTCGTATGCTGAACGGCAAATCAATCCGATGACCAGAACTTTCGGTGTAGAAATAGGATTACCTACAGATGCAGCTTATCGTTCCAATATGATTGTGCAGGTAAGCATTATTGATTATACCAACAAGGATGTGGTGGTAGTGCCGATCAATACCATTCAGAACCTCGATGAAAAGAAGATTGTTTATATCGCTGTTAAAGACGGTGCAAATACCATTGCAAAAAAGGTAGAAGTAGAAACCGGTCAGATGTACAATGGAAAAGTGGAGGTATTGAAAGGATTGAATCCGGGCGATCAGCTTATTACAACAGGGTTTCAGGATATGAACGAAGGAGTAGTTATTCGTTACTAAGAATTTACAGCCTGTACATCATTCAATCAAAGACGTTGTTAGGCAATATGATTTAATCATTACCATATTATGCAAAAGATAGAAAAAGAATTTAAGCCGTCCAGCTGGTCCATTGATAATAAAACCAGTATTTATATACTCACCATTATTATCACACTGGCCGGATTGTTTTCCTACATAGGATTGCCGAAAGAACAATTCCCTGAGGTTAAGTTCCCCAGCATACTTGTTACCACCATTTATCCCGGTACATCTCCGAGCGATATGGAGCAACTGGTAACCAAACAACTGGAAAAAAATATAAAGACCATCCCGGGTATCAAGAAACTGAAGAGCAATTCGTCTCAGAATTTCTCGGTGATTAATGTGGAATTCAATACCGATCAGAATGTAGATCTGGCGCTACAACGGGTGAAAGATGCCATTGAAAAATCCAAAAAGGAATTGCCCGAAGGCATGCCGAATGATCCGCAGGTAAACGAGATAGATGTTTCGCAAATTCCTATCATGAACGTCCATATTTCCGGCGATTATCCACTCGATAAGATGAAGGTTTATGCAGAGCATTTGCAAGATAAAATTGAAGGGCTGAAAGAAATTACCCGTGCTGATCTCATCGGAGCATTGAGCCGTGAAATCAATGTAGAAGTGGATATGTACAAGGCAGAAGCAGCCAATGTTACTTTTCAGGATATTATCGGTGCTATCAATTATGAGAATATTACAGCATCCGGTGGAGATGTAAACATGGATGGCCTGAAGCGTTCCATCACGGTAATTGGTCAATACAAAGACGTGAACAAGATCGGTGAAGCCATTTTACGCAGCGCGAGCGGAGCAACAATATACCTCAAAGATATCGCCACCATTACTGATGGATTTAAAGAAAAGGAAAGTTATGCGCGCTTGAATCATGAAAACGTAATTACGCTGAATGTGATCAAACGCAGCGGAGAAAACCTGATAGAGTCGTCGGATAAGATCCGTGAAATCTGTGCCCAAATGGAAAACGATGAGTTTCCCAAAGGACTAAAGGTTACCATCACAGGTGATCAATCGGAGAAGACCCGGGTAACCTTGCATGATCTGATCAATACCATTATCATTGGTTTTGTATTGGTTACCATCATCCTGATGTTCTTCATGGGTACAACCAACGCATTGTTTGTGGCCATGTCGGTTCCGCTATCCTGTGCAGTGGCATTTTTGGTCTTCCCGGCCATCGGTTTCAAGCTGAATTTTATCGTATTGTTTTCATTTTTGCTGGCACTCGGTATTGTGGTCGACGATGCCATTGTGGTTATTGAGAATACGCACCGGATTTTTGCCAATGGAAAAATGCCCATCAAGAAAGCGGCAAAACTTGCGGCCGGTGAAGTTTTTTTACCGGTACTTTCAGGAACGCTTACTACGCTTGCTCCGTTTATTCCTTTGGCATTCTGGCAGGGAATTATCGGGAAGTTTATGTTTTTTCTTCCTGTAACGCTTATTGTTACCCTGCTGGCCTCGTTGGTTGTGGCCTATATCATTAATCCGGTTTTTGCCGTCGATTTTATGAAAACCCATGAAGAGGAAGAGAAATCAAGGAGAAACATGAAGGGTTTCAAAATCGTATCGATTGTTTTTGGCGTGATTGCTTTGTTATCTTACCTGGCGGGTAATTTCGGGTTCGGGAATTTTGTACTCACTATTTATGGATTGTACAGTCTCAACCGTTTTGTACTGTATAAATGGATCGCTAAATTTCAGAACAGTTTCTGGCCGGGTGTGCAGGATCGTTATAAGGCCATCATGTATTGGGCATTAAATAAAAAACGCGCCATCTGGTTGATGGTGGGTACAGTCGGCTTGTTTATTTTCACCATTATCTTCACTGCCATTCGTGCGCCACAAGTGGTATTCTTCCCCATGTCGGAGCCAAACTTTATTTATACCTATATACAATTGCCCATTGGTACTGATCAGGCTTATACCGATTCCATTACAGCAATTGTTGAAGAACGTGTTTATAATGCAGTTGGTGAAAACAATCCGATCGTAGAGTCTATCATAGCCAATGTTGCAGTTGGAGCCAACGATCCTTCACAGTTCGAATTGAACTTTAGTGCACAACCGCATTTGGGAAAGGTTACTGTTGCTTTTGTGGAATTTGCAAAGCGGAAAGGGGAGTCAACAAAAACCTATCTGGATAAAATTCGTGAAGCAACAAGGGGAATTGCCGGTGCCGAAATTGTAGTGGATCAGGAAAAGGGCGGTCCGCCAACTGGTAAACCCATTTCCATTGAAATTACCGGTGAAGATATTCTTGAAATAACCAAAACCGGAGAAGATTTGCAGAAGTATATTGAATCTCTGGGTATTCAGGGCATAGAGCAATTGAAATCAGATGTACAGGCGAACAAACCACAGGTAGTGGTAATGGTAGATCGTGAGCGTGCAAACCGGGAGGGTATTTCTACCGGTCAGATTGCACGTGAGCTGAGAAATGCTGTATTCGGTCAGGATCAAACCTCAAAATTCCGCGAAGCCAATGAAGAATATCCCATCCAGGTTCGATACAAGAAAGAACAACGCGACAATCTGAATGCCTTGATGAACCTGAAAATCACCTACCGCGATATGAACATGGGCGGACAGATCCGTCAAGTTCCTTTATCGTCGGTAGCAAGCCTGGCTTACAACAATACCTACGGAGGGATCAAGCGTCTGGATGAGAAACCCATCATTACGCTTTCATCCAATGTACTGACCGGATACAATGCCAACGATATTGTTGGAAGAATTTCGGAAGCGATACCGAATTTCGAATTGCCTTCCGGTGTGAGCATTAAAATGGGAGGTGAGCAGGAAGACCAGAAAGAAACCGGCGGATTTTTAGGGAAAGCCATGTTGATCTCATTGGGGTTGATTTTCCTGATCCTGGTCACACAATTCAACTCGATTTCTAAACCCATCATTATTTTGAGTGAGATTATTTTATCCCTGATCGGAGTGCTGTTGGGCTTTTCAATTTTCAAAATGGAAATTTCCGTTGTTATGACCGGTGTGGGGATTGTGGCACTGGCCGGTATTGTGGTGAGAAATGGAATTTTGCTGGTTGAATTTACAGAAACCTTATTGAAAGAGGGTTTGCCTTTGAAGGAGGCAATCGCCGAAGCTGGTCGTACCCGTATGACTCCGGTTTTACTTACGGCAGCTGCTACTATCACAGGTCTGGTACCGCTCGCCGTTGGTTTGAATATTGATTTCGTAACGCTCTTTACAGAGTTTAATCCGCATATTTTCTTCGGGGGCGACAGTGTAGCATTCTGGGGTCCGCTATCCTGGACCATGATATTTGGATTGGGATTTGCTACATTTTTAACGTTGATTCTTGTACCGGTTATGATTTATATAGTTGAACGATTTAAGGAGAAAATCGGGTACAAAAGCGTCCATTAATTAATGCGGGTTATACTGTAAAATTACCTTTGGTCAAGTTTTACATTCTAAAACCGTTCTTTTACACAAATTACCTTGACACTTATATTCTAGGTGGTATATTTGTCTTGGTAATTTTGTTACCCTCAGTTGTGCAATCTGTTTGATTTAAAATATTGCATCTACGAGTAGAGATGCAATTGTTTCATAGGCTAGGTGGAAACCCCCGAAAGGGGGTTTTCATTTTTCAGGCCTTTTCATCCTGCAACAATCCCCATTTTCACACAGCTCGTTAACATGTTAACAGCATTTCGGAATTATCCGGATACAGTATTTACAACGTGTTTTAGCTACAAAAAAAAGCCGTTCCGGAGTGGAACGGCTTTTTTTTAAGTAAGCGGTTTTGATAGCAAACGATTTAGTTTACCATCATGCGTTGAGTGGTTTTGAATCCATCAGCTTCAATGCTGTAGAGATAAACTCCGGCAGGGATTTCGCCTACATGCAGTTCAATATTGCTTTTTCCGGCAGGGATTTGATCGTATGTTTCGCTGGTAATAACTTTACCCATAATATCGGTAACAGTAATAGTAGCTGAAGTGCTGCGGTTAAAATGCACATCAATATTAGTTGATCCGTGGAACGGATTCGGATAGTTTTGAGCAATTGTAAATGGAGCTTCATTCTCCAACATTCCAACTGTATTTCCTAAAATCTGAGCCACAGGAACAGTCAGGTAGTTGATATCAAATACATCGGTACTGCTGGCAGGAACGCTGTTACCAGGCAATGCTTTTCCTAAATAGGAAACATGAATGCGATCGTTCACAAATTTTGCAATGGTTGGATAAACCTGTTCGATATTGGTACCCAAATGCTGTGTGATGTTTTGCGGTGTAGCCCAGTTGGTACCATTGTCGGTAGAATAGGTAACGAGGATATCGCGGTAATTGGCATTGGTACCATCTGCAGTAACGTCGGTTGGAGTAAGCGCTGAATACGTCAGGAATATTTTTCCTTCAGCATCAATACCGGCACTTGGATAAGTAGAGTTTGAAATGCCATAACGACGGGTAGCCTCAGTAAATGAACCGGCAGCAACGGATGAGTCGCCTGCGATTGGCATAGCAGATGCAATGATACGCAGGGAACTGTCAGGATTGTATTCGCTCCAGTAAAGAATAGCGTCGTTTACACCACCAATAATACGTGAATAGGTATACGTAAAGAATCCGTCACCCAGAATAGAATCCTGTATACGGGCCATGCCTGAGAACACGTGTGCTTTTCCGGCATTATCAACCAAAACATGACAGCTTCCGTTTGAAACTGCAGTTACAGGTAATGAATCTTTGTCGTAACGATAGTGCGGAACCGGGAAAGAATCCAGAATTTTCATGGTCCAGGTGGCACCGTTATCTGCTGATTTCCACAATACAAGATTGCTGAAATAGTAGCCGGCAACTACAGCTACATCATTGCCTTTGGCATCAATGCTGTAAACATCCGGACTTCCTTCTACAAACAGATCGTAATCGTAGTTAGGAAAAGTCATGTCTTCATCAACCCATGTTCCGGTTGAGAATTTGTAGCGGGAGTATACCAACGGACTTTCAACGCCGTTTTTAACCACCTTGATGGGTTGGTTGGCGGTAGAGTCCTGGTAGTTGGCAAGTACAATCATATAATCTCCGGAAACGGCAGCTCTTGGCCATAACATGGCTTGAGTTTGAGGAGCCGGTTGAAGAACGGTGGTTGTTGACCATGTACCGCTACCGATACCGGTATTGGTACTTACGGCCAAACCCTGTGATAATCCATTGGTATCTATACGATGAGCAATTACTATCTCTTTGTTGTCAGGTGTTGCTACCATGCAAGGGAATCCGGTACGGAAGGTTTCAATACGCGGACTTGAATTGGGTGAACTGCTCCAGGTAGTTCCATTGTAACTGTTGTACCCTGAACCACGGGATAAGAAACCATTGGTGCCATTATCATTTGTGGTAGTCCAGGTAACTGATACTTTACCATCTGAATACGCATTGGTGCGGCGATACGTGGCATTACCGGTTTGATTTACAAACATGGTGGTACCGATTTTCATGTTTACTGTTCCACCGGCGGTTTTACCGAATTTCTGGTTTTTTATTTTCGACTGAGCATACGTTGATTCGATAACCGGTGAAGGTATTTCTCTTTCAACAGCACGGGTTGCACGGATGGTGGCTTTCCCTGTAGCGTTGGATTGGCTTGGGGTTTGTGCAAGTGCCATTGCGCTGAATCCCAAAAGTCCGAGTAAGTAGAACTTTTTCATTGTTTGTTGTTTATTGATTGTTAGTAGTTTAGTGTTAATTTATGGGTTACGTAAAATTCAAATCTAACCAAGTTTTTTAAAAATTCAACCGGATCAGGGTTGTAGTATTGTCAATTGTTGGTGTTGATTACCTATTTTGACAAAAGGTTGCATAACACACAGGGTTTCTTCTGCATCCATGGGCATGCAACTCATTTTTCAACAAGGTCGGATAAATCGGTTAGGGTTTAGTAATTTTGGAATCCCAGAAAAAGTTCAGATGCCATCGTTTTCACACCTCCATGTCCATACCCAATTTTCACTCCTCGATGGTGCTGCAGATATAGGTAAACTTTATAAAAAAGCGATCCACGATAAAATGCCTGCTCTGGCCATTACTGATCATGGCAATATGTTCGGCGTATTTAAATTTGTTGCCGAAGCATACAAGCACAAAGGAGAAGATGGCAAGCCATTAATTAAACCTATTGTTGGATGTGAGTTTTATGTGGTCGAAGAACATACCAAACGCAGTTTTACCAAAGACGATAAAGATGTGCGTTATCATCAGTTGTTGCTGGCCAAAAATGAACAGGGTTATCGCAATCTCATTAAATTGAGTTCGTTGGGGTATATGGAAGGGTTATATGGAAAATATCCCCGGATCAGCAAAGCACTAATCGAACAATACCACGAAGGTCTGATCGCTACGTCTTGTTGTTTGGGAGCCTTGGTGCCCCGTACCATCCTTAAAAAAGGAGAACAAGCCGGTGAGCAGGAATTTAAATGGTGGCTCGATCTCTTTGGAGAAGATTATTATATAGAGTTGCAACGGCATGATATCAAAGAGCAGAATCAGGTGAACGAAGTTTTGCTCCGATTTGCACAAAAATACCGTGTTCCTGTAATTGCATCCAACGATTCGCATTATGTAGATCAGCAAGATGCCAATGCACACGATATTTTATTGTGTATCAATACCGGTGAAAAACAAAGCACTCCATCCAATAAAGATTTTGGTGACGATGATATGGTGATGAAGGGAAAACGTTTCGCCTTTGCCAACGATCAGTTTTATTTCAAGACCACGGAAGAAATGTCGGCCCTTTTTGCGGATGTGCCGGAGGCTATTGATAATACCAATGCCATTGTCGATAAAATAGAATGGCTGGATCTGAAGCGCGATATATTGTTGCCCAATTTTCCGGTACCACCCGATTTTACCACACAGGATGAGTACCTCGAATTTTTAGCTTATACCGGTGCGAAAGAAAGATATAAAGAAATAACCCAGGAGGTTGAAGAACGGCTCCGCTTCGAATTGCATACCATCCGAACCATGGGATTTGCCGGATACTTTTTGATTGTAGCTGATTTTATAAAGGCGGGCCGCGATATCGGTGTCTTTGTGGGGCCAGGTCGTGGTTCTGCTGCAGGCAGTGCAGTGGCGTATTGCATTGGAATTACCAATATTGATCCGATCAAATACAATTTACTGTTCGAACGATTTCTGAATCCGGATCGAAAGTCGATGCCCGATATTGATACCGATTTTGATGATGAAGGCCGTCAGAAGGTGATCGATTATGTAGTTGAAAAATACGGGAAAAATCAGGTTGCACAAATTGTTACGTATGGCTCAATCGCTGCCAAATCGAGTATCAAGGATGTAGCCCGGGTAATGGATTTGCCCTTATCTGAGTCGATTGCTTTAACTAAACTGGTTCCCGATAAACCGGGAATCGAATTAAACAGAGTCCTCAATGCACCGATAGACGGAGATAAGAGCCTGAAAGAAAAAGAAGGATTGAGTGGTGAGGATCTGGAAAATGTGAAAAAGCTGCGTGAGGTATATGGCGGTGACGATCTCAAGGCGCGGGTACTAAAAGAGGCGCTGATTCTGGAGGGATCCGTGAGAGGAACAGGCATACATGCTGCAGGGATCATTATTGCTCCCCGCGATTTAACAGAATTGATTCCGGTGGCTACCTCCAAAGAAACCAATTTGCTGATTACCCAATACGATGGTAAAGTGATTGAAGATTCGGGTGTAATCAAGATGGACTTTCTGGGTTTGCGAAATCTTTCTATTATCCGTGATACGTTAAAACTGATAAAACAAAATCATCACCTGGAGCTGGATATTGATACTATTCCGCTGGACGATGAGAAAACCCTGAATCTGTTTGCAAAAGGGGAAACCAATGGAACATTTCAGTTTGAAAGTGCAGGGATGCAGAAATACCTCAAAGAACTGAAACCCGATCGGTTCGATGATCTTATTGCGATGAATGCCCTGTATCGTCCGGGACCATTGGCGTATATACCCAATTACATTGCGCGTAAAAACGGCAAGGAAGAGGTAAGCTATGATCTGGATGCCATGGAGGAATTTCTGAAAGAGACCTATGGGATCACGGTGTATCAGGAACAGGTGATGTTGCTGTCGCAGAAACTGGCCAATTTCTCCAAAGGCGATGCGGATATTTTACGCAAGGCCATGGGTAAAAAGGATAAAAAGACCCTGGATAAGCTGAGGCCGCAGTTTTTGGAAAATGCACAGAAGAATGGTCATGATCAGAAAATTCTGGAAAAAGTATGGACTGATTGGGAGGCTTTTGCATCCTATGCATTTAATAAATCACATTCTACCTGCTATGCATTTGTAGCCTTTCAAACCGGATTTTTAAAAGCACATTACCCGGCTGAGTATATGGCCTGTGTGCTCACGCATAACCAGGGAAACATTGAGAAGGTAACCTTCTTTATGGAAGAATGTAAGCGTATGGGAATTCCGGTATTGGGTCCTGATGTGAATGAATCGCAAATCAATTTTGGCGTCAATAAAAAGGGAGAGATTCGGTTTGGATTAGGCGCTATTAAAGGTGTAGGGGAAGGTGCAGTTGAAGGATTGATTGAAGAACGGGAAACCAACGGATCCTTTAAAGGACTGTTTGATCTGACCAAACGCGTTAATCTGCGGGCATTGAACAAGAAAACGCTGGAAGGGTTGGTTTATGCCGGTGCACTCGATTGTTTTACAGGGATTCACCGGGCGCAATACTTTTATGCTGTGAATGGCGATGATATCAATTTGCTGGAACGCGCCATCCGTTATGGAAATACGTACCAGTCGAACGAATCGGCCAACCAGCAATCCTTGTTTGGCGGAGTCTCTACGGTAACGCTGGCAGAACCTGTAATTCCGGCTTGCGAAAGCTGGAGTCTGATGGAAAAACTGCATAAAGAAAAGGAAGTGATTGGGATGTACCTTTCCGGTCATCCACTCGATGATTTCAAACTGGAGTTCAATACGTTTGTTACCGGCCGATTGGATAAAATTGAGGAAGTCAGGCTTAAAGAGGTAAGCATTGCAGGCGTGGTTACGGATTGTTACGAGAAAATAAGCAAAAACAATAAACCTTATGGTGGATTTACGCTGGAAGACTATTCCGGTAATATCCGGATCACCATGTGGAGTGAAGATTATCTGAAATTTAAGCATCTGCTCAACGTGGGTCAGATGTTGTATATCAAAGGAGCCAACAAACTCCGTTATGGCTCAACCGATCAATATGAATTCAGG
Organism: Bacteroidia bacterium; assembly: GCA_041665785.1. GTDB lineage: Bacteria > Bacteroidota > Bacteroidia > UKL13-3 > UKL13-3 > JBAYIE01. The sequence continues at coordinate 62,411 of JBAYIE010000001.1, forward strand.
GTTAATTCCATTATGCTCCTGGCCGAAGCCCGTGAAAAATTATTGAATCAGGTAACTTTTTTCCTTAAATCAGAACAATTAGCGAATGGATTTGTTAATGAGTTTAAACAGATGCTTGAATCGCATAAAGGAAATGCGGTAGTAAAAGTAAATATCCGGGATGCAGAAATGAATGTGAATGTTTCAACTCTGAGTACCAAGCTGCGGATTTCTATGGAAAACGAATTGATTGAAGCACTGCAAAAGAAGGAAATCGATTTTAAACTGAATTGAACTTGTTAAATTTTACAATAGAAGTGTACTTTGCACTTCTTTAAACAGAAACCTTAAACGTATATGGCAATAGAAATAAATGACACCAACTTCGAAGAAGTGGTATTGAAATCAACAAAACCGGTATTGGTAGATTTTTGGGCAGAATGGTGCGGTCCGTGCCGCATGGTTGGTCCCGTGGTAGAAGAAATGTCGAAGGAATTCGAAGGAAAAGCAATCATTGGAAAACTAAATGTGGATTTCAATCCAAAAGTATCCATGGATTATGGCATCATGAGTATTCCGGCCCTGCTGTTTTTTAAAGATGGTAAAGTGGTAGACAAACAGGTTGGAGCGGTACCAAAACATGTATTGGTAAACAAACTCGAAGCGCAATTAGCATAAAGGGTTGAAAATAATGGAAAAGGAGGTTGAAATTCAATCTCCTTTTTTTGTTTAAGCGGGTTTGTACCTGCTTAGCTTTAAAATTTTATCAAAATCTTTTTCCTGCATCAATTGTTCCAGCGTTACTTCCGGATTCTTACGCATATAGGATTGAATGATTTTCCAGCCCGTCCAAACGCCTATGGCAGGCGCCGATTCATGAGGTACACCATCGGCGGAGGTGAAGGGACCATCATTGAGGTAACGCATGTATAGAGTAGGTTCATCTTTGTATAACAATTCCTTTTCGGCATAATGTGCCCACATTTCCGCTTCGTTTTCTTCAACCCATTTTAATTGTGCGCTTGTATAACCCAGAATCAGGGTATCATGAACATCCGGCAACAATGCTTTGGTGAAATACTTGACTTTGCCTTCGTAAAGCATTTGTGCTATAAATCTACGGTCACGTGAGGTTTGTGATTCATAACGGGCAAGTCCTAATGCTTTAATAATATTGGGTAAAATATATTCCCGACGCAATTTCCGGATCATGAATTCGGGAAATTCCAGCGAATGGTAATAGTCCTTGAAAACAGTATTCATATACATATCCAGTCCAATTCCGATTTGTTTATCGAAAGTTACATTGGCATAACCAAATTCACTGATAAAACTGACAAACTCAGGAATCCGTGCATTCGGAAATTGAGCAGTGTATATACCCATGGCCGAAGTTAATCCCGTTTCCACATCACTCAGATCGGTATAAAATGAATCCACCTGACGATAAAGCTTTTGGAAAGGAGCATAATTCAGCAACATGCGAATTTGTTTTGTAAATAACGAGTCACCCTCGAAAGGCATGGCCAGCATGTCCTGGGCATAATAAAAATAGAAGTCGCCGTATTTACGGAACAGGTTTTCAAGTGCAGGCTCAAGCTGCCCTGCTTCAATGGAAAACAACTCCCTTTCGAAGCGTTTAATTTTTACAGGCTCTACCGGTTCACCTTCATAAACTGCCTGCGAATTGTTCTGACACCCAAAACATCCGGAAAGAAAAAGTATTGTGCAAAATGAAAGCAGCAAATGCACAGCTGTTTTGTTACTTTTGAACAAGTTCATATTACAAAACTAATCATGCGAAAATTATTATCACTATGCCTGGTCCTATTGTTGACAGGAAATATAAGTCAGGCACAAATCCGGCTGGGCTTAAAGGTTGCACCACAAATAACGTGGGCAGCATCTGATAACAAAAACACAAGTAGCAATGGTACGCGCATCAACATGGCCTATGGGTTGATGGTGGATTATTACTTTGCTGAAAATTATGCCGTCGGTACCGAGTTGTGCATGAATACTTTTGGAGCCAATGTAAATCTGGCAAAAGATAAATATACCATGGTTGAATATCAGGGTGTGATGCATCCGAGTATCGGTGCGTTGCAATACGATTATAAGTTGCAGTATATTCAGATTCCTGTTTTGTTAAAAATGCGAACAGGCCTACAAAACAGAATGCGGTATTATGCCGAATTCGGTTTTGGTTTAGGATTTATATACCGTTCCAAAGCTGATATAACATTCGGCTCAAAATCACTTTCCAATGTGGATGTGAACGAGCCCGATCCTTCAGATGTGTATACCATTCATACAACCAATTTTAAAGATGATATAAGCTCGGTCAGAAGTTCCATGATCATCGGTGCCGGAATTCATTATGAATTAGGGACCAGTTCATCACTTGTACTTGGGTTGCGTTACGATAACGGGTTAAGCAGTTCAATGGTAGATGAGCGCTGGAGAACTACCTTGCATTATATCGGACTCAATTTAGGATTGATCTTTTAATCGGAAATCGTTTTGCAGAAAATCAGGGTAGCCTTGGCACAAATGAATTACCACACCGGTAATTTCGAAAGCAATACGGCTAAAATTATCAAGGCGATCGAAACGGCCAAAGCTGAAGGTACTGATTTGATCGTTTTCTCTGAGATGTGTGTGGTAGGTTATCCACCGCGCGACTTTCTGGAATTTGATGATTTTATCCATCAGTCGGATGCAAGCTTAAAAAAGATTGCTGCAGTTTGCCAGGGAATTGCTGCTATCGTTGGTGCACCAACCCGCAATCCGGTTCCCAAAGGGAAAGACCTTTACAATTCAGCGATATTGCTGGAGGATGGACAAGTCAAAGCAGTACGTCACAAAACCTTGCTACCCAATTACGATATTTTTGATGAGTACCGTTATTTTGAACCGAACCGTGTTTTCGAAATTGTTGAATTCAAAGGATTTCGCATAGCGCTCACCATTTGCGAAGATTTGTGGAACAATACGGATAATCCACTTTATATCATCAATCCCATGGATGAGCTGATTCGTCAGCAACCTCATTTAATGATCAATATTGCCGCTTCTCCTTTTTCAAAAGTACAGATTGAAAAACGCCGTCAGATAATGCTGGAAAATGTAGAGCAGTATAAAATTCCGCTCTTTTATTGCAACCTGACCGGTGCTCAAACCCAATTGATTTTTGATGGCGGTTCAATGGTTGTGAATGCCGATGGAACGATAGCTGATGAATTGAATCATTTTATTCCCGATGGAGGAATTTATGAACTTACCATAGACGGAAATCAAACAAGGATTGAGGTGTTAAAGAAGCACCTGCAAAAGAAGCATGTGGATACGCTTGAATGTATAAAGCAGGCTCTGGTTTTAGGCATTCGGGAATACTTCAGCAAGCAGGATTTAAATAAAGCCATCCTGGGAATGTCAGGAGGAATTGATTCGGCTGTAGTGCTTGCATTAGCAGTAGAGGCATTGGGTAAAGACAATGTGAAAGCCGTTTTATTGCCATCGCGGTATTCATCCCAACATTCCATAGATGATTCATTGCACATGGTGAATAACCTGGGCATACAGCATGAAATCATTTCCATTGAGAAAACATTCAATGCGCTTGAAGAATCGCTGGCGTCATCTTTTAAAGGATTGCCGTCAAACCTGACCGAAGAAAATATGCAATCGCGAAGTCGTGGTGTTATTCTGATGGCGCTATGCAATAAGTTTGGATATATTTTACTCAACACGTCCAACAAAAGCGAATTGGCTGTGGGATATGGAACTTTGTATGGCGATATGTGCGGTGGCTTATCGGTTATTGGCGACCTGTACAAAACTGAGGTTTACAGTCTGTCCCGTCATATCAACAAGGAACAAGAACTGATTCCTGAGAATATCATTACCAAGCCTCCATCTGCAGAATTAAGACCCGATCAGTTAGATTCTGATTCTTTACCGGATTATTCCCTGTTGGATCGTATCTTATATTTGTACATTGAGGAGCGAAAAGGCCCGCAGGAAATAATGCAAACCGGATTTGATCCGGATTTGGTTAAAAGGGTTTTAAGAATGGTAAATATGAACGAGTGGAAAAGACTTCAGGCCCCTCCGGTTCTGCGTGTATCGGTGAAGGCTTTTGGACCCGGAAGAAGGGTACCTATAGTTGCAAAATATTTGAGCTGATGAAAAATAAAATACTGCTTTTTTGTTTATGCTTATGCACTACAATAGCATTAACTGCTCAGGAAAGACGACTTTTTCATGTGGATGAATACCATGGTAATTATCGCGAAGTGGAGTTAGACAAAGAACTCACCATTGCATTGGTGGGAAAGGAGCAATTCATTACCGGCACCATAACGGATATAGATTTTGAATATATTACGTTGGAAGATTTTAACCACCTGATGATTGAAATACCCATAAATCAGATTCAATCGATTTCGTATAAAAAGAGCAATAAAGGAATGAATGGAATTATTGTCGGGAAATATGCACTCGGCGCGTTGACCGGAGTTTATGCGAGCGTGTCGTTAATTTTCGGGATCGTAGCAATGACAGAGGTGCCAGGTGTTGGGTTTTCTTTTATCATCTTTGGAGCGGCCCTCGGTTTGGGATCAAATTCGCTGATCAAATCGGCTCAGCGCAATAGCAGAACAGATCAATATGTCTCCCTTCAGGTAGACGGAAAAAACAAGCATCTGGTAGTATATTGAAATGGAACAACTAAAAGTAATAATTACCGGTTCAACCGGTATGGTAGGTGAAGGCGTTTTGCATGTTTGCCTGAATAATGATCGTGTCAGCGAGATATTGGTGATCAACCGCAAACCTTGTGGCTACACACATGCAAAATTGAAAGAAATAATTCATACTGATTTTTTTAATCTGGAATCCATTCAGGAACAATTCAGAGGTTACAATGCCTGCTTCTTTTGCCTGGGTGTAACCTCCATTGGAAAAGATGAAGAGGTGTATACAAAATTCACCCATACACTCACACTGAATTTTGCAACGGCAGTTAGCGCGGAAAATTCCGGAATGACATTTATTTACGTTTCCGGAGCCGGAACTGATTCTACCGAAAAAGGTAAATCCATGTGGGCACGTGTAAAAGGGAAAACTGAAAATGATTTAAAAAAACTTCCATTTAAGCACGTATATTTATTCCGGCCCGGATATATTCAGCCCATTGCAGGAATGAAATATACACATGCTTTTTATCACTGGATTTCATGGATGTATCCGGCGTTTCGACTGTTGTTCGGTGGCTTTACTTCTACGTTGGAAGAAATTGGAAAAGCAATGATTGGTGCAACTGTTTCCGGTTACGAAAAACCGGTGCTGGAGGTAAAGGACATCAACCGGCTTGGAAAAGGGTAGTTGAGCTAAAAGAACCTCGCGAATAAATCAGTCCCGTTCAAATTCTAATTCATCGCTGTTGTTTTCTTTTTCCCGGATCAGGCTGTCCTTTTCGATGCCGAATTCTTTTCGCAGAACTGACTTGATGGTTTCCTTTTCTGTTTTCAGATCCTGTTGGATTTTTTGTTTTACCGCTACCTTGTTGTACTGTATTACCGGGTTTGAAGCTGGGCCTTTCATGCTCAGATACAGATACAGTCCTTTTCCTGTCTCATCCACTTCACCAAATTCATTTTCAGCCGCCTTGCGTTTTTTAACCAGCAACTCTTTCAATCTGATTTTAAACGTATAATCCACTATGTTATCGAAGGTATGAGTGCCTGAAAGGGTGAGGTTTAATGCGTTGTTGGCCACATCCATTTCGGGTATGGAAAGGATGCGGTTTCGAATGACAACATGGTTGTTCAATTGGTTGAAGCGTAAGTTACGTAAGTCGTCTACTTTAGCATATTTGGAGAGAGATTCCAACGGTTGGTATTGATTCAGTTCTCCATTGCTGATATGCACTTCGCTGCTTACATAAAGTTTATCGGTAAGGCAATCGAATGAATTGGTCCATACAGATACTACTTCAGTTTTGGATGTTAAAGTTCCGTTGAGGTGTTTGTGCGTAATTTCATTTTGACCGAAATCGGCGCAACTGTAAAAGAGTTCTTTCAGGTTGATCCGGTTTAAATCGGATTGGATACTAACAAGAAAGTTACCATTTTTTAATGACTCTGCCTGACCGGTAAGTTTTACTTTTCCCTTCATGGTTTCGCAAATCAAATCAGTCAAAATCAGTTTTTGGGGAGTATAACGTAGCGAGCCCTGAATCTGACGGGCCGAAAATTTATGGAAGCGCAGTTGATCCAGCTCAAAACGCAGTTGCATATGTAACCGATCGGGTAAAGCAAAAGGTGTAGTATCCTTTTTATCCGGAGCAAAAAGTGCAATAAGTGTTGGTATATCGGCTTGAGTTGAACGTATGGTTAAATCCGATTCAAGCGATTGGTTTTGGAACAGGTAGGCAAAAACATGGGTGATATTCCCTTCCAGATTTGCGTCAGCATTTTCGGAAACAATGCGGCAGGTTTTAATGGCTATCTGATTTCCTGTAAGGTTTAAATCGGTATAGAAATTGGAGATCTTTTGACCGTTGTGCAATTCAAGATCGGATGCAATGATATTGAGCCTGCCGGATGAAACATGCTGCAATCCTGATTTACCGTAAAGTGCATATAAGGGTCCGTTTATGTTTACCGATGCTTCGAGTATTCCTTTGGCTGATTTAATCCATTTGTTTTGCTGAAATGCCAGCACGGCCTCAAATGGTAATTTGCCTTCTATATTAAGTGTGAGAATCGGTTTTCTGAAATTCTGAATCTCCATGGTTCCACTCACCTGACCACCTTCGAGTTCTGCTGAAAAGGCATTCAGTGTAATAGATGAAGTGGTAGTATTATGTTCTTTACCATTTGAAAAATGACCTTTGCACCGTATTTTAGTGAAGGATGTTTTGGAGGAGGGTTCGGTTAATGTTCCTTGCTGAATTTCAAAATCAGCCTCGATAGAAGGACTCTGTTTTTTATTGACTTTACCCTTCACCTGAACGTTCAGGCGAATGTTTCCCTTGCTTTTATACGTGTTCAGATTTTTAGCAATTGAATTGGGTAATATTGATAACAAAGCCGGAATGGATGATTCAGATGTTGAAGCGTTCAGATCAATAAAGGAATTTTTACCATAGGTGTAAGACCCTTCTATGCGCAATTCAAGCTCATCAATGCGTAAACCGGCTTTTTTGATCCGGAAAAGTTGTTTGCTTTCATCCACAGTCAGTTCCAGATCCGTTTCCACACGCTTGTTTCGTATCAGGCGTACTTTCCCGGTCCGCAAATTCATTTGATCAAATACCCCTTTACAAGTGAGTGCATCCAGTCCTTTCTCCCGTTTAAAACCAATCTCTACATCCTGCAAATGAGCAGCATATAACTGATCGTTTTGCTGATCATCGTAATACATGGTTAAACGATTCAGGTGTACTTCTTTTAATTGCAAAATGCCGGAAGATTGCAACGTATCGGACTGTTTTATGATGTTAAAATTGGCTTGTCCTTTTTTATTGTAACGAATATTGCAAATGCCGCTATCAATTACGATCTGTCGTATGGTATATCGTTTGAGCAGAACGTCGTAAAGATTAAAGGCGATATACACATGCTGTGCTGAAAGCAATGTTTTTTTAGCATTTTCGGGCTCACTGATTTTGATATTATTGAAGTCCAGACTCACCATCGGGAAATGAGAGAACAGGGATAAGTCAATTTTTTCTACATCAACTTTGGCAATAAGTTGCTCGTTGATTTGATGCAGGATATAGGATTTTAATTTTTCTCGGTTCGAAAAAATCAACAGGAGGTACGTACAGGATAATACAAAAAGACCTGCAAGAGCATAGCGAATAATACGTTTGGTTCGGGGCAACATGGTTATTCGTTTAAACGACCCGAAAGCGTTTCAGGTATGCTTTATTGTACAAAGATTTTTTGAATTTGTGGTGCTTCATTTGGTTGACTCAACTGTACAAAATAGATGCCAGACTCCAGATCAACGAGATCCAACTGATTTGAACCCGCTTCGAGTTCAACAGATTTGATCGTTTTCCCGCTAAGTGATATGAGCGTAACCATTCCGGATTTTGAGGATTCAATGCTTACAAAATGTTTTGCAGGGTTCGGTTGAATCCGAAAAACGGTTTGATTTGCTTCACTTTGATTTAATCCGGTACTGGAATTGTATTCAATAATATAGTAAAGCGTATTGGCGCAACTAAGATCATTCCATTCTACGGCACTGCCCAGTGGCCAGGCAGAAAGAGCAATTCCTGCACAATCCTGATTACCGTTATAATTGTCGGGTTCTTTATAATTAGGTGTGCCTCCCCAATTTACAAAGGCAGCATTCACCGGATTTCCGCCACCAGTTCCGGCTGAACCCTGACCGGTCCAGAAATGATTTCCTGTGCCATCGTTCTTCCCATCCCATAGCCAGGTACCTTCTGTCGTTTTATCATTGGCACCGATCCACACATACGAAGCTCCGCCACCATCGGTAACCGGTTTGTAATTTGATGTAATGCCAGCCGATTGAATACCTGCAAAAACAGCGGTTTGTTCACCCGGATTATCCAGATGAACCAGGTAACCTCCTTTTAACACAGCACAGGCAGCGGCATCATCAAATGACTTTAATTCCCGTACTACATCATAAGCATGCGATTGATAGGTGAAGCGGTACAAGTTGGAATCGGAAGCGCATTGAGCGATACAGGGTTGATGAGCAAAGAATGCCAATGCAAAAGTGGTCATCATACAAAAGCTTGTTTTCATAGTTTTATTTGGTGTTGCAGGCCAAAGCAAGTTAATGGTTATTTATCAAAAAGCGAAGGTGTGCTGCAAAGGGTGGGGTCGTCAACCAATGTTGATCACTATCCCGCAAACAAGTGAATTATGTAAGCTAATTGCATCGCAGTATAACAGTTAAACCATATGTGAAGGGCATATTTGTTTGCGAAAAAATTACGCAATTAATAAACTTTATCATGGCAAAACCTATTCTTAAAAAAGTGAATGTATCTGCAAAGGCAGTTAAAATTTCTCCTGAAACAAAAAAGAGCGTCGACTTAAATCAAAAAGCAGCGTATCATTTTGAGATGGCAGGTAAATTGCATACTGAAGCAGACAAATTTCATGAAACCGGTGATCATACCAAAGCGTTGCACAGTTCATTGCTGGCAAGCGGACATGCCCACCAGGCTATCGATATTCAAAAGGCAGATGCCAAACATCAAGCCAAAGTAGGGGAGTAATCCTGCATACAAAAATCCATTAAAGAAAGCCTTTCATTGAAAGGCTTTTCTTTTCTTTTTTCCTTTTTCTTATCGTAAATGCATGTTAAAAGTAAACAGACTTGGGGTTATTATTCGTAGTTCGGGCCAGGGTTTTGAACAGGATGGCGTATTAAATCCTGCAGTATTGCAGGAAGGAGATGTGATCCATGTTTTCTACCGTGCAGTAGCTACCGGAAATTATTCCAGTATCGGTTATTGTAAATTAAAAAGTCCGTTGGAGGTCGCCGAACAGTTAGACAAACCGGTGTTGTTTCCACAATTCGACTATGAGTCACAAGGAGTGGAAGATCCACGACTGGTTAAAATCGATGATACCTATTATATGAGTTACACTGCATATGACGGTGTGAATGCATTGGGAGCACTCGCTACATCACAGGATCTGGTCACCTTCACCAAATATGGACTGATTTGTCCCACATTTCTTTTCAACGATTTCAAAAGACTGGCAGAAGTAATGCAGCCTCTCAATGAAAAATATGTGCGTTACAACAAACGCGAAAACCGCAAGATGAAGCGCAACAAACCGGTTCATATGTGGATCAAAAATCTCGTGTTTTTTCCCAGACGTATTCACGGTAAGTTGGTTTTTATGCAACGTATCAAACCCGATATTCAACTGGTCAGCATAGAAAATCTGGAAGAGTTGACGCAGGAGTTTTGGGAACTTTACATGCAAAATATAGGCCAGCACATAATGATGGAACCACGGTTTCCGCATGAAGTGAGTTATATTGGAGCGGGTTGCCCACCTATTGAAACCAGCGAAGGCTGGCTCATTATTTATCATGGGGTGCACGATTCTCCTTCCGGTTATGTGTATTGTGCCTGTGCGGCACTGTTTGATATAAACGATCCATGCAAAGAATTGGCGCGTTTACCCTATCCTTTATTTCAACCCGAATTAACTTATGAAAAAATCGGGGAAGTGGATAATGTCTGCTTTCCTACCGGAACTGCCATTATTGACAATACGATTTATATCTACTATGGAGCAGCCGACGATATGGTTGCCTGCGCCTCAGTTAGTATGGTTGAATTGTTGCAGGAACTCGCTTTATACCCTATCACCCATGCATAATATAGCCACATCCGAAGTACTGATCTTATCGTCTTATCCACCCAGGGAATGTGGAATTGCTACATATACGCAAGATTTGGTAAATGCCCTGAAAAGCAAATTCAGTGCATCCTTTAATGTGCGCATTTGTGCATTGGAGAATGAAACAGAACAACATAACTATCCGAAAGAAGTCAAGTATAAATTGAAAACGCATGAACCGGCTTCATACCGTCAGCTCAGCAATCAGATCAATGCTGATACCGAATTGACCATGGTGTTGATTCAGCATGAATTCGGTTTTTATCTGAGGCACGAGGAAGATTTACTTAAATTCATTCATCAGGTACAATTGCCGGTTGCCATTACGTTTCATACCGTATTGCCCAATCCGGAGCCCGGCCTAAAGCTGCACGTACAGGAACTGGTGGATGCTGTATCGGAAGTAATTGTGATGACACACAGTGCGGCAAAGATTCTCAATGAAACGTATGCAGTTGATCTTGGGAAAATAAATATTGTGGCTCATGGTACACACCTGGTCGATTATTGCAATAAAGAGGAATTGAAACAAAGTCTGGGATTGGATGGCAGAACCATTTTATCCACTTTTGGGTTGATCAGTTCAGGGAAATCCATAGAAACCACCTTAAAGGCTTTGCCAAAGATTGTTCAACATTATCCGGATGTATTGTTTCTGGTAATTGGCAAGACTCACCCATCCGTTGTTAAACAGGAAGGCGAAGTATACCGTGAGAAATTGAAAGCTTTGGTAATTGAATTACAGTTGGATGAGCATGTTCGGTTTATAAATTACTATTCGCCTTTACCGGAATTATTGCAATACCTGCAACTGACCGATATTTACCTGTTCACCTCAAAGGATCCGAATCAGGCTGTAAGCGGCACCTTCTCCTATGCTATTGGTTGCGGGTGTCCGATTGTTTCAACACCTATCCCACATGCGGTAGAAGTATTGGGCAAAGATGCCGGAGTGTTCATTGATTTTGAGAATCATGAACAACTAAGTACTACCGTGAATAAATTGCTGGCTGAAAAAGACAGACAAAAAGAAATCAGCAATCAGGGATTGCATCGTATAGCATCTACCGCCTGGGAGAATATTGCCACTGCACATGCTTTGCTGATAGAAGAAATGACAGATGATTCCTGTCTTTTAAAATACAATTTACCCGCGATCAATCTGAATCATATTCAGCGCATGACTACGGATATCGGGATCATACAGTTTTCAAAATTCAATCAACCCGACATTGAATCTGGTTTTACTCTGGACGATAATGCCCGGGCATTGATCAGTATGTGCATGCATTATGCACTGACCAGAAACAACGACGATCTCGACGCCATTCATACATACCTGACATTTATTGAGCGTTGTTCAACAGCAGATGGCCGGTTTACCAATTACACAGGTCGCTATGGAGAAGTATCTTTACAAAACCAGGTATGCAATCTGGATGATTCCAATGGCAGGGCTGTTTGGGCACTGGGTTACCTTGTTTCTCATAAATCTATTCTTCCATCAGACTATGTAGTCAGGGCCATGCGTTTAGTCCTTCCATCGCTGGCTTATATTCAATCGGTACATTCTACCAGGTCTATTGCTTTCGCGTTAAAAGGAATCTGGTATTTATATCAGGCAGCACCATTGCTCGAGTATGAAGCGTTAACCGAGAATCTGGCCAATAAACTCGAGCGGATGTACCTGCATGAGTCCGAACCTGAATGGAATTGGTTTGAAAGTTATCTGACTTATGGTAATAGTATTTTACCGGAAGCCATGTTATGTGCTTATCAGATAACCCGGAAATATTCATATAAAGCCATTGCCCGTGTTTCGTTTGACTTTTTACTGGATCATACATTTACACGTAAAGGCATTAAACTTATTTCCAACAAAACATGGTTGCACAAGGGAATAACTCCCGACAAATTTGGTGAACAACCCATCGACGTGTGCTATACCATTCTGGCGCTGAGCCGTTTTTACGATGCCTTTGAAGACGATGATTACCGGATAAAAATGAACCTTGCTTTTGATTGGTTTCAGGGCAGAAATCACCTTGGTCAGATTGTTTATAATCCTCGTACCGGAGGATGTTACGACGGATTGGAAGAGCATCACATGAACCTGAATCAGGGTGCCGAATCAACGTTGAGTTATTTATTGTCGAGACTGACCGTAGAGAAATATAAAAACATATCCTTACCGGAAGAACAACATCTGTTCTTGCGTCTGCAAACTTCTCCATAAACCCTACATAACATGAAACGTATTTTTTACACATGCCTGTTAACGCTGATTTTTTTCAGTTCAGTACAAGCCCAGGTTTCCATTCAGGTCAATATTGGTTCTCCACCTATGTGGGGTCCTGTTGACAATTCAAGTGCACGGTTCTATTACATTCCGGATGTAGAAGCATATTATGATATAGAAACATCGATGTTTATATTTTATAGCGGAGGCGTTTGGATTCACCATCATCAATTGCCTTCGCGTTACAGAAACTACGATTTGTATAATGGATATAAGGTGGTGTTATACGATTATCATGGCAGCACGCCGTATACGTTATATGGACATCATCATAAACAATATGCCAAAGGGTATCGCGGACCACATCAATCCAACCGGGGCAAAAACCCAGGGGTAAGAAATTCATCCCGTTCACAAAAGCAATCGGGTCATTCATCTTCTGGTAATCAGCAGAAAGGTAACAAGGGACAAAAACACAAGGGCAAGCATTAACGCTGCTGCACATCAGTATTATCAACACGCAAAGAGCATCTGTGTATAACGCACAGATGCTCTTTGTATGTTATCCAAGGTGTGAATCATGTAATCTTTCACAGGAGATGTATAACAGAATAATCTGAAACAGAAACCACTTTTGGGTCATGAAAATTACTCACTTAATACATAGAACATGAAACGGAAACATTTACTAATGCTAACAGCATGCTTAGTGCTGTTATTACCACTGAGGAACTTTGCACAAGTTACCCTGGGAGCTGCGGCTTCAAGATTTGTTATATACTCATCCTCCGGCGCAATCAGCGATAATGCCAGTGCTCACTCTCACCTGACAGGCGATGTAGGTACCAGTACGGCTGGTTTAATGCCTGGATTTGGCAATGTGGATGGTGTGATGCATCCCGGTGCAGATGTGGCTACTGCCGCATGTAATCTGGCGCTTGCAGCCACCACCGCACAATTAAATGCCACCGTTGCAACCATGTTTCCTCTGACACCATTGGGCGGAAACACATTAACTGCGGGAGTGCATTCCATTGCAGGAAATGCTACTCTGGTTGGTATTCTCAATCTGGATGCAGCAAATGTAGCCGGCGCACAATTCATTATAAAAATATCCGGCACATTCGGTGCGGCAACCAATTCAAAAGTGGTGCTGATAAACGGAGCTGAAGCATGCAATGTATATTGGCAAATTGGTGGTGCAGTTACGTTGGCCAGTCTGGTTACCATGCGCGGAAATATTTTCAGCGGGGGTGCCATTCTCATGGGATCAGGAGATTCTTTGGAAGGACGTGCTTTTGTATCTGTTGGTTCTATTGGGATCGACGGAATTACCGGTTTTATGCCGATTGGTTGCAGTGCACCTGTATTAACAGGTCCGGCATATCCCAATACCGGTGGATTAAATTGTTACACGCTCTTTACTGCTATTGGCCCACTCAACAATACGGTTGGAACAACCGCAGTAACAGGAGATGTTGGTAAAGATGATGACGGAAGTGCCATTACCGGTTGGACAGCAGGAGCCGTCACCGGAACCTTGCATAATCTGCGTGATGCTTCAACCATTCAGGCGGCATCCGACTTAACGAACTTATACAACACATTGAATGCCTTAACTCCGGATATTCAATTGCTTTATCCGGCTCAGTTTGGTAATAATTTAAAGCTGACTCCACATGTATATTTCATGAGTTCGGCTGCTACATTTACCGATTCATTGTACCTGGATGCTCAAAATAATCCGAATGCCGTTTTTGTTATAAAAATTGCCGGGGCTTTAACAACCAGTACCTATTGCCGTGTAAAACTGATTAATGGTGCACAATCGAAAAATGTATTCTGGATTGTTCAGGGTGCAGTCAGCATAAACAATTATTCCATATTCAGAGGAACCATTATTGTGCCGGTTGGTGCAATTAATCTTCTAAATACAGGTGTTTATCTCGACGGACGCGCTTTAACGCTGAACGGTGCCATATTAACTGAAGGACTTACAGCTGTAATGTCGCCGGGTTGCAATACAAACAGCATCACCCGTCAACCAAACAGTTTGGTAGTTTGTTTGGGTACTCCGGCACAATTTACCGTTAAAACCAGTATGATTGGTGCATCTTACCAATGGCGTAAAGGAAATTCAAACGTTTCTAATTCGCCCAATATTACCGGTGCAAATGCAGATACCCTCAATATTCTTTCAGCTACATTAGCTGATACTTCCAGCAATTATTATGTGATCATCAATGGGGTTACGGTAGATACTTCTAACCGTGTTTCACTCATGGTCAATCTTCCTCCAAATATTACCGTAGAACCCATACCCGCAACTTTTTGTTTAGGCGATTCGATTCGCTTTATTGTAAAAGCAACCGGTCCGGGGTTATTGTACAAATGGCATAAAGATTCCATTCCATTAAAGGATACGCTCAATGTTTCCGGTTCTACCAACGATACCCTGACCATTCGTTTGCTCAGCTTATCCGATACATCTTCATTTTATAATGTGGTGGTAAGCGGAACATGTTTGCCAAATGATACTTCCCTTAAAGTTTCTCTGCTGCCGCAAACGGCTCCAATTATTTTACCTGAACCGCAAAGCAAAACAGTTTGTCTGGGCGACTCGGTGTACCTCATTGTGAATGCTAGTGGAACAAACCTCAGTTACCAATGGAGAAGGGGAAATGTAAATATGCTCAATAATCTTAAAATATCAGGAGCAACAACCGATTCATTAAAAATCAAATTAGTCGCTTATACCGATACGGCCTTCAATTACAATGTAATTGTTACCGGTCGCTGCGGATTAAAGGATACTTCTATGTTTACTTCATTGAGTATTTCGCCACCGGTTGTAATACTAACTGCTCCGGTGTCCAAAACAATATGCCAGGGCGATTCCGTATTCTTTCATGTAGGTGCAACCGGAAGCGGACTCACTTATCAGTGGAGAAAGGGTTTGGTTAACCTGAACAATTCAATCAGTATGCGTGGAACGCAAAGTGATACCTTATTTATTAATCCGGTTGGAATTTTAGATACTGCCACCAATTACAATGTTGTGATTTCGGGAACCTGTCAGCCTTCTGTAACCAGTTCAATGGTAGCTTTAACCTTTCTGACACCTCCGGTTATTGTATCGGAACCTGTAAACAACACGGTTTGTAGCGGTGCTAATGTTACTATCATTGTTCGTGCAACAGGATCTGGTTTAAGTTATTCGTGGAGAAAAGGGAATACAATCCTGGCCAATGACTCAAAATATGCCGGTGTAAATTCAGATACATTACGCATTACAAATGTGGGTGTTGCCGACAGTTCAAGTTTCTACCACGTAAGGGTTACCGGATTGTGTAATCCGGCCGATACTTCAGTAATGGCTTCATTGATAGTGAACACGCCACCAACCGTAATTACTGAACCGGTAAGTCAGGCTGTGTGTATTGGATCTCCTGCAATGTTCTTCATTCAGGAAACCGGAACCGGACTTACTTACCAGTGGAGAAAAGGGAATGTGAATGTAAACAATACATTGAATATTTCAGGAGCAGATAATGATACCTTAAAATTTGCTGCTGTAACATTAAACGATACATCCGGCTTATATTCAGTAATCGTAACCGGCGTATGCGCTCCGGCAGATACTTCAGTTATTGTTTCATTAAATACCTTGTCGTTGCCGTTATTGGTGCAACAACCCGCCAATAAGAATATTTGCTTTGGAAGCAATATGGTAATTGGAGTTGCGGCAACAGGTTCGGCATTGACATATCAGTGGAGAAGAGGAAACGTATTGCTTGCTGATATAGGAAACGTAAGTGGAACTCAAACCGACACGCTGAGGATAAATGGATTTGGTTATGCAGATACGGCTTTCAATTACAATGTGGTTGTTTCCGGAGCTTGCAGTCCTTCCGTTACTACGGGCAATATTTCGTTGCAGGTGATTGAATTACCGGTTGCAGTTGCGGGGGGAACGACTCCTGTTTGTACCGGCACAACCATTGGATTATATACTCCGCTGGTTACCGGTGGAACCTATCAGTGGTCAGGTCCGAATGCGTTCTTATCGAATGATCGCATGCCTGTCATATTGAATGCTTCACTGGTAATGGATGGAAATTACACCGTGGTTGTCACCGCCAATGGTTGCAATTCCATTCCATCTGTGATCGATATAGTGGTAAAGGTTTGTGTAACAGATTTGAGCATCGTGAAAACAGCGAACAGCATGAATCCGCTCATTGGCAGAAATGTAACCTTTACTGTAACTGCTTACAACAATGGTCCGGATACGGCCAATGATGTAAGTGTGAGTGAAGTATTACAAAGCGGTTATACGTATCAATCTTCAACCACAACCAAAGGTACCTACGATGTAGTTACCGGTGTATGGACGATTGGGCGCATTGATAGTGGAAAGTTTGAAGTGATGACGATTACTGCGAAAGTAAATTCATACGGAAGTTATCAGAATGCGGTAACCGTTTCGGGTACCGAATCCGACAACGATTTAACCAACAACCTGATGGTGATTGAACCGATACCAACAGACTTTAATATACCTGAAGGATTCTCACCGAATGGTGATGGAGTGAATGATCTCTTTGTGATTCGCGGAATAGCATATTTCCCGGAGAACAGTTTCACCATCTTCAACCGTTGGGGAAGCAAAGTCTTTGAAGCGAATCCATATAAAAATACATGGGATGGAAATTCAACCACCGGTATAACCATTGGTGGAGAAGAGTTGCCGGTTGGAACATACTTCTACGTCATTGATTTAGGTGACGGAACGCCTGTAATTAAAGGAACTATTTATCTCAACAAGTAACAAGCATTACTAAAATACAAACAACATGAAAGCAATTTATAAAATAACCCTGATTGGTCTGACTGCCTTTGGCAGTCTGACTGTCGAGGCTCAACAAGTTCCAATGTACACCCATTATATGTACAATACCCTGGTAGTAAATCCGGCTTATGCCGGTAGCCGCGAGGCATTAACCGTTACAGCACTGTCGCGATCGCAATGGGTTAATTTTGAAGGTGCACCCTTAACGCAAACCTTAACCATTCACACTCCACTGCGCAATCAGCATATTGGATTAGGTCTTGCGCTCATGCAGGATAAAATCGGGCCGGTTAAAACAACCAGTATCACTGCAGATTTTGCATACATCATGCAACTCACACGTAAAGCACGTCTGGCTTTTGGTTTAAGCGCAGGAGCAAATATGTTTCAGGCGAATCTCAATACCCTGAATCTGGATCAGCAAAACGATCCGGTTTTTGCAAACAACATCAACAATAAGATCACCCCCGATGTTGGGTTTGGTATCTATTATTCGCGGGAACGTTTTTATGCCGGACTTTCAACTCCCAATTTGCTGGAGAACAATTATTCCAAAATTACAGAAGGCAATGGCAGCACATTAATAGGCATTGAACAAAGGCATGTATTCTTCATAGCCGGAACGGTTTTGAAGCTTTCCGACAACTTCCTGTTTAAACCTACAACCCTGATAAAGATTACAGCTGGTGCACCGGTGCAAGCAGATCTCACAGCTTCCTTTATCATTCTGAAGCGTTTTCTGGCAGGTGCCATGATTCGTTCGGGCGATGCCGTAGGAGGTTTGATTGGATTTGATATTACCGAGAAATTGCATATCGGTTATTCGTATGATTTTTCTTACGGGCTCAGCACTGCAAAATACAATCAGGGTAGTCATGAGATTTTATTGCGCTACGATTTCCTGCTCTTTGACAAGAAGCAAGTTCACACCCCACGATACTTTTAATGATCACAAATAATATTACTATGAAGAATTTAATTTTACCCATTATGCTGTTGTTTGGCATGAGCAATTTAGCCTCAGCGCAAGACACAACAGCAAGAGAGAAACGTGCCAACAAAGACATGTTTAGTTATTCTTACGATAAGGTGATAAACTCACTGGAAGGCAGAGATGATTTAACCGTTGACGGGCAACGCTCGCTGGCTGTGAGTTATCATAAAATGAACCAGAACCTGAAAAGTGATTCGGTTTATAAAACTTTTATCAATGGTTCGACCGGGGTAGTGCCGGAAGACTATTTCAATTATGCAATGGTGCTTAAGATGAACGGAAATTATGAGCAATCTGTTGTTTGGATGGATAAATTCAGCAGTGCAAAGCCCAATGATTTAAGAGCCAAAGATTATCAGGCAAACAAGCTTGAATATGCAAATTGGCTTGTACAAAACAAAAGGCACCTGATCACCCGTCAATCCATCAATTCAGAAGGAAGTGAATTTGGACCAAGTTATTATAAAGACAGGGTGGTATTTGCTTCAAGTCGTCCTACTTCAAAAGTATTTGAACGGGAAGATAACTGGCATAATTTGCCATATCTCGATTTGTATATTTCTACGGTAAAGAATGAACAACTGGAGAAACCGGAATATTTCAATTCAGATTTGAACGGCAAATACAACGATGGCCCGGCAAGTTTTAATAAAGAAGGTACCTTCATTGCGTTTACCCGTAACAATCACCGCGATAAAAGCAAGGATCGTGTAGTTGAACTGCAAATCATGTTTTCGAAATTTGCCAACGACAAATGGAGCGAACCCGAACCTTTTTACCTCAATGATCCGGCTTATTCTATTGGGCATCCGGCATTATCAGCAGATGGAAACACCATGTATTTTACCAGCGATATCCCCGGAGGTTTTGGAGGAGGCGATTTGTATAAAGTTACTCGCAATAAAGACGGTGAATGGTCTAAACCCATCAACCTGGGAAACCAAATCAATACCGAAGGCGATGAAGCATTTCCCTTCTTTGAAGCAAACAGCCAGAAATTGTTGTTCAGTTCGGATGGACGTTATGGAATTGGTGGATTAGATATTTTTGTTGCAGAATTTAACGGTCCAGCTGTTGTAAAAGTTTACAACGCCGGTTTTCCCATCAACACACAATTCGACGATTTCTCGGCTATTACCGACGCTACCTTTACTACCGGTTATTTTGCCACATCCAGAGGTGGATCCGATGATATTTATTCGTTGACCATAATACCGGCAGATTTTAACAAGAAGCTTAACGGACTTGCATTGGAGAAAAAAGGCAAGCCATTGGCCAATACAATGGTTACACTTTACCACGATAAAGTAGGAGCAATTGACTCTAGTTTGACAGCAGCCGATGGTGCTTATTCTTTTAATGTGAACACCAATACCCAATACCGTTTAACCGGTACCAAAGCTACCTATACATACGGAAGTAATACAGCCAGCACCTTTGGATCGGATTCTATTGTTTATGCCAATGTGATTTTGAGTAAGATTTATTCGCCAGAGCCAATAAAGGTTGAACCTAAATCGGATTTAGCTGAAGTTGTTGAACTGAATACCATCTATTTTGATCTGGATAAGCACAATTTGCGCAGCGATGCAAAAATTGAACTGGATAAGGTGGTAAAAGTGATGAACAACAATCCGGAATTAATCATTGCATTGCGTTCGCATACCGATTGCCGTGCCAGCGAAAAATACAATCAGTTATTATCGGATAGAAGAGCGAAAAGTACAGTAAACTACATACGGGCCAGAATTACAAAGCCTTCGCGCATCAGTGGCAAGGGTTATGGTGAAGCTCTTTCGAGGGATTGTCCTTGCGGTGGAGACGCGATTACAGATTGTAGCGAAGATCAATATCAACTGGGCCGGAATACTGAATTTACCATTGTTAACGGTGGTGTTATTGCAAACAAATGATTCGCTTCAACTAGGCACTTTAACCTGACGTAAATTATATAAACTTAATATGCATTTCTGTAATTATCAGACTGCATCTGTTACACATCTTTGATCAAATAAAACAAACAAAATTATGAATACTAAATCCGATATCCTGGGCAACTGGAATGAAACCAAAGGAAAGCTCAAACAAAAATTCGCCATTCTGACCGACGATGACCTGTTGCTGGTAGAAGGCAAGAAAGATGAATTGCTGGGAAGGCTGCAACTCCGGTTGGGCAAAACAAAAATGCAACTCGAGAAATTATTTGCCAGTCTTTAAGAACTTTTAACACACACAAACATGATACAATCAAGAACGGGCAGCTTCATAGCTGTAATATTGATAGCCACTACAATTGGATGTAGCTCCGGCGAACAAAAGGTAGAAAATGCATCCAAAGATTTGCAAGACGCCAAAACTGAACTACGCGAGGAAAAGCGTGATTCAGTAGCCAGTTTCATAGCATTCAAACAAGAATCTGAAGCACGAATCCTTGAAAACGAAAAAAGCATTGAAGCGTATAAAACCCGGATGAAAACTGCAGGAAAGAAAATTAAAGAAAGCGATCAGAAAATGATCGATAACCTGCAGCAAAGTAATATCGATATGCGCAAACGCATAGAAGAATACAAAGAACAAGGGGAGGATTCATGGACCAAATTTAAGGATGAATTCAACCACGATTTGGAACAATTGGCAGTTGCAATCAATGATATTACCGTCGATAATACCAAATAATACCATGAAAAAACTTTATACCATCGTTATTTGTTTATTGTGTTTAAACATTGCATACGTGTCGGCACAGGAAAAATATGGGAATGCCCTTAACCTGGGTATCGGTGTTGGCGGATATTCCGGTTATTACAGTTATGTCGGGCGTAGTTTACCGGTGATCACTGTAAATTATGAGTTTGATGTAGCCAAGAATTTCACTTTAGCACCATTTATCGGCTTTTCTACTTACACCAATTCGTATTATTGGGGCAACAACAATTATCCTTATGCCTATTATACCTATCGCGAAACTGTTATTCCAATTGGTGTAAAAGGCACCTATTATTTCGACGATCTGATTAAACTCAACTCCAAATGGGATATTTATCTGGGAGCGTCTTTGGGTTTTGCCATTGTAAATCATTCCTGGGATCAGGGGTATTACGGCGATAAAAATTACTACCGTCGTGGCAGTAATTTGTATGCTAATATTCACCTGGGAGTAGAATATCATTTTAACAGCCATCTGGGTGGATTTTTTGATCTGTCGAGTGGTGTCTCAACCATTGGTTTAGCTATCCATTAACTTAATCGTAACAATTATGTCAAATTTGCTTTACACGATTGCCCTGATTATGGTCATACTTTGGGCAATAGGGTACTTTGGTTACCATTTCGGAAATCTGATTCATGTATTGCTCGTTATCGCTTTGATTGCTGTATTACTGAGGGTTATACAAGGTAAGAAGCCTCTGGGGTAACGCCGATTTGTTTCATTCAACATTTGGATGAAATCTTCAATTATTATGTTAAATGCACCTTTCTCAAAAAAATTCTAACTTTAAACATTCAATACAAACACATATGAAACAGCTCATTCACGCAACGATCATCAGCGCTTTTCTGCTTATATCGTTTATTCCGCAGACTGCTCAGGCTTCAAAACAACCGGTTGATCCGTCAGGTTCGGTAACAGGGGTAAATCAACCTTTGCTAGCGGAAAATAAAATAAAACCTTCGGTGAAGCAGGAAGAATTAACGCCTGTGGAGAAAAGTAAAGGAGAGAAAGACTCAAAGGCGGCAAAAACAAATCACAGTGGAGGTGGTATTTACATTTCGTTAGGTGGGATCATTATTATTTTATTGATCCTGATAATTATTTTTTAATTCGCGGTTTAATCGCCGGCATCTGTAAGGTATTGGCAGATTGACCGGTTTATGAAGCACTCAATACCAATTCGTTTACCTCAAATTCAAATAATATGGAAAATTCAAATCACAACATCGAAAAAATAATCGGTGCATTCATACTCGGCGGCGCCATTGGAGCTGCATTAGGAGTTCTTTTTGCTCCGGCTAAGGGAAGCGAAACACGTCGCAAAATCAAAGATAAAGGCGAGGAATTGTCGGACGACTTGTTGGAAAAATACAATGCTTTGCTGGAAGAAATTAAAGCAGAAATGGAAGCTGTAAAGGCGAAAGCCAACGGTTTTATGGATAATGCTACAGCCAAAGCAGAAAAGAATCCAATCAAGTAATCAGCAGCAATAAATGTTTTAACCCATTCGATTCATATGGATAATCTCAAAACAATTTTGGATACGCTCATTCAACGCGGTGAAGAGTATGGGAAAACTGCTTATGATCTGATTAAACTAACGCTTATTGAAAAAAGTGCAGAAATCCTCTCTGCACTTTTTTCTCATATGATTCTATTATTTGCTGTTTTCATATTTTTGATTGTATTGAGCGTTGGGGGGAGCATTGCTTTGGGATATTACCTGGAAAATCTGGCGCTGGGATTTTTTATTGTATCCGGATTTTATCTGGTCGTATGTATTCTGCTGGCTGTTTTCCATCCGGTTATAAAGCGTAATATCAATGAAATGCTCATTGCCAAACAACTCAATTCCCTGAAATGAAAAAGACCCAAAATAGTGATGCGTTAAAACAGTTGATCCTTCAAAAGCAAGTATCATTAACCGAGCAGGAAGTTTTATTGCGTGAAGAATTGATTCGGGTCACCGGAATGATCAATCCTGTGAAAATGATTCAACAATCCATAAAGGATTTCGTAACCGATCCTGAAACAAAAGAAAATCTTCTCTCGTCTGCAGCCGGCATTACCGTTGGAGCATTGACCCGTTCGTTGCTGGTTGGTAAATCAATTAATCCGGTTAAGATAATCGCAGGAAATATTACGCAGGCGGGACTTTCCATGTTAATTGCTAAAAATCCTAAAACCGTTCATAAAATCGCCGGTGGTGTAGTGCATTTTATCCAATCTGTACTGCAAAAGGATAAAAGTCAGAAATAGGCTATTACGGATAAATTCCATTTACATTTGAATGGATGAAATCCCGGACTGAATGGATTGTTTGAATGATGAAATACTTTTCATTTCTGTTCCTGTTCTCAATGCATATATCGGTTAGCTTTAGTCAAACTGATACTGCCACTTCTGAATTTTACAAAAACCTTCACGAAACTTCCGGAAAGCATAAATGGACGCGTTGGTTATTTAATATCAGTTTGCGCAGCACAGTGCCGGTGGTTGATGATAGTACAGAAATTACAATTAAAAAGGCACCAAAACTTTCCAAGAATCCATTTTATCAATATCGGGGGAAACCCATTCAAACCGTTCGGGTTATTGTGCTGGATCCGTTTGGCGGATCAGTCAATCAATTTTATGGAACCCGACCCGATTTTCTGGAGCGTGTTGGAAACAGGTTGCATATAGCCACCAAAGAAAAGGTTGTACGGAATTTGTTGCTTTTTAAAGAAGGCAGCACAGCAGATCCACTCAGGTTAAGTGAATCAGAACGACTGTTGCGGCTCTCCCCTTCCATATTTGATGCACGCATTTATATCTTTAAAGTCGGGAAAACGGATTCATTGGATGTATTGATTGTGGTTCAGGATAAATGGTCGCTCATTTCTTGGAGTGCTTTTAATCTAAATGCACCCGACATCGGACTGAGAGAAAATAATTTTTTGGGAATTGGTCATCAGTATCAGCAACAGATAGTATGGAATTTGAATGACCCTTATCCGGCCTTTCACGGTAGATATGGAGTTTACAATTTTGGTAAATCGTATATCCAGGGAAATGTATATTATACAGCCAGTCCCTCACTGAACCTGTATGGTGGATCTTTAAATCGCCCGTTCTATTCACCCATAACAGTTTGGGCAGGAGGGGTAGGGGCGATGCGCAGCAATAACATTGTACCGGCAACAGCTGAAGCACCATCTTATCCGGTTAATTATACCCAAACGGAAGTATGGGCAGCCCGAAGTTTTCAAGTTAAACAGCATGGAGTTAGTTTGGTGGATGCCCGAAGCAGCAGATTCATTATTGGAGCAGGTATCTACACGACAACATATAATCTGAGACCTGCTGCTTCACTGGATTATTTGAATGAACAATTATTCCTGATCAATTTCGGATTTTCTAGACGTACATATTACCGCGACCGATATTTGTTTCGGTATGGCGCAAACGAAGATATTCCTGAAGGCATCGCACTGGAATTTATCGAAGGATTACAGGTAAGAGAATCCAATTCTGCATTGTATTATTCCGGAGTAAAATTAAGTGCCGGGAAACATATCGACCAACTGGGATATTTCTCAACCTCGCTGGGAATGGGAACATCGCTCGATGTGAAATCGATTTATTCCGGTGTATTGAACTTCGGAGTTTTCTACTTTACAGACCTCTGGAATGTGAATCGATGGAAGTTCCGCCAGTTTATGCGCTTTAATTTGATTCAGGGTGTAAACCGCGCACCCAATGAACAACTCAATATTAACGGCACACAGATGTATGGGTTTTCCAGCGAAATTTTGGCAGCACCTTCCAAAGCAGTCCTAAATCTGGAATTTCTGATGTATACCCCTTACAAATGGCTTGGATTTCAATTTGCGCCGGTTCTGCTGGCAGGATTTGCTACCGTTGGGAACGATATTTCGATGTTGTACAAGCCCACCGTTTATCAGGCGTATGCGTTGGGTATTTTAATCCGGAATGAATACCTCATTGCAAGTACTTTTCAGTTATCAATTGGTTTGTATCCATTCATGCCGGGAAGCAATGATTATACCATAAAAGGAAATCCCATTTCAGGATACAATGTCAGGGCAACTGATTATTTTATAACCAAGCCGGAGCGCATCGCTTATCAATAACAGACCGTATGCGTCAATTTCAGGCAAAATCCCTGAATTATATAAAGTTTAATCCTTCCTGTATAACAATATTGCCACCTTTTTTTCGAAATTTTGTATGCTTACCTTTAATAGTCGGGCATATTTATGAAACAATACAAGGATTTAAAAAAGAAGTTACCGGAACGGGTTTTCATTGTGGAAGCCTGGATCCGCTCTTTTTTATCCGGACTGGCTCTTTTTTTTCTTTTTACTGTTCGGTTTTTCAAAGAATGGTTTCAATTCCCGTTTGAGTTAAAGGAGTTTCTGAAGCAATGTTATTTGCTGGGGTATAAATCACTTCCATTAATTGGAACAACAGGATTTATCATGGGATTGGTATTAACCATTCAATCGCGCCCAACATTGGCTGAGTTCGGTGCCGAATCCTGGTTACCAGCCATGATCTCAGTTTCTATTGTTCGTGAAATAGGTCCGGTAATTACTGCATTGATTGCGGCTGGAAAAGTGGGTTCGGGAATTGGGGCAGAACTGGCTTCCATGAAAGTTACCGAACAAATTGATGCCATGGAAGTTTCAGGGACCAACCCTTTCAAATACATTGTTGTAACCCGTGTTTTGGCAGCTATGTTTATGTTGCCACTGCTTACCATCTTCAACGATACCATTGCCATGATCGGTTCATTTACCGGAGTAAATATTAGTGGAGATGTGAGTTTTACATTATTTTTTACGCAGGCGTTTGCACAATTGAGTTTTACAGATATTTTTCCATCCTTGATAAAGACCCTGTTTTTCGGATTGGCCATAGGACTTATATCCTGTTACAATGGATATCATGCCGGCAATGGAACGGAAGGGGTAGGTAAGGCCGCT
Organism: Bacteroidia bacterium; assembly: GCA_041665785.1. Classification (GTDB taxonomy): domain Bacteria; phylum Bacteroidota; class Bacteroidia; order UKL13-3; family UKL13-3; genus JBAYIE01. The sequence continues at coordinate 88,600 of JBAYIE010000001.1, forward strand.
AACATTTCGGTTGTAATGGGCTCACTGATGGTATTCGTCATAGATTTTGCTGCCGTTCAAATCACCTCCATTTTTCTGAACCAATGACAGCTGAAGAATTATATAACCCCATTCAATCCAACGCCGACCCTGTTGTTAAAATCAATAACCTGAGAAAGTCGTTTGGTGATTTGCATGTCTTAAAAAACATCTCATTTGAACTGAATAAAGGGGAGAATCTGGTTGTACTCGGACAATCGGGATGCGGTAAATCAGTGCTCATAAAATGTATGGTTGGGTTAATTGAACCCGACGGTGGAGCCATTGTTATTCTGGGTGAAAATCCGCACAATCTGACCATAAAAGATTTGAATGCATTACGTAAGAAAATAGGATTCCTTTTTCAATCGGGTGCATTATATGATTCGATGACCGTCAGAGAGAATCTGGCGTTTCGCTTTCGCGAAGAAAAGGAAATGAAAGAAGCGGAAATAAATCAGTTAATCGAGGAAGCGCTGGAGCAAGTAGGCTTACCGGATACCGGGAATAAAATGCCTTCTGAACTTTCCGGAGGAATGCGCAAACGCATTGGATTAGCCAGAACCATCATCTTAAAACCGGAAATCATCTTATACGACGAACCTACAACAGGGTTAGATCCTATCACATCCAAAGAAATGAGCGAACTTATACTTTCTATTCAAAAGAAGTACCAATGCACATCGATCATCATTACCCACGATATCGAATGTGCCAAACTGACTTCCAACAAGGTAATGCTACTAAAAGAAGGACTGGTAAAGGAAAGCGGAACTTTTAGTGCATTGCAAAAATCCAGCGACGAGTGGGTGCATTCGTTCTTAAATTAATACTTACCATATGAAAAAGGAATCCATCAACACGGTTAAATTAGGGCTCTTTGTAGCTATCGGAATAACCTTACTGGTTTCGGCCATTTATTTTGTGGGTGAAACTAAAAACATGTTCACGGCTACCTTCAGGATTAGTGCTCTGTTTAAAGATGTGAACGGTTTGCAGGTTGGTAACAATGTGCGTTTTGCCGGTATTAATGTGGGCACCATTGAGGGAATTGAAATTCTCAACGATACAACCGTTAAAGTAGATATGGTCATTGCAAAAAGCACGCAACCCTTTATTAAAAAGGATGCCAAAGCCATAATAGGTACCGATGGATTAATGGGAAATAAAATCATGAATGTATCACCGGGCACAAGCCGTCAACCCATCATTGAAGACTATGATCAGATTGGCACTACTATTCCGGTGAGTTTTGATGATATGCTGGTTTCACTCAAAAGTTCAATCGATAATACGGCTTCCATTACCACAGATCTGGCGGCTATCATGAACAATATAAAATCTGGAAGGGGTACCATCGGAAAATTATTTATGGACACAGTTTTTGCGGATAATCTGGATCGGACAATTTTAAATGTAAAGCAAGGTACAAAAGGATTTAAGCAGAATATGGATGCTGCTAAACAAAGTATTTTTCTGAGGGGTTACTTCAAAAAGCCCGTTGATAAAGATAAAAAGAAGTGAGTTAGGTTCGATTGATGGTGTGAATTATATAAGTTTTTTTGAGTTCCGTGTAAATGCAGAATGAACTTGAGTTGTAGGTTTGAGTGTGAATAAAATTTTACACTTAATCCAACTTATTTTGAAAACAACATATCAACCTTTAACACGTTTTACACCCGTAAGATTGTTAAGCTTTTTCATGTTTCTGTTCCTGTTTTACGGAACTATTTTTAACACTTCGGCACAATCCAAAGATCGGCGATGGGGTGCTGGATTTGCAGGAGGAACCAGCGTTTATGCCGGTTATCTGGGAAACGGCATAATGGATTTTAATTTCGAAATATTCAGGCAAAACCTCCTGGGAAGTATTCAGGTATCGCGTTATCTGAATGCATCATTAGATCTGATGGCAACGGGTACATACGGTACCTGGGGCTACTACGATGAAGGTCGGCAAATTTTTAAAGGAAAGATGGCGCATGCGAATCTGACCCTGAAATACAAATTCAACAACAATTATTTTATTTCCGCCGACAGCAAAATTGCACCTTATATTTTTGCCGGTGCGGGTTATTCCAATTTTACAGGTCCCAATATTCGTAACGGCAGCGATTTTCCCGCCATTTTGGGAGCCGGAATCAATTTTAAAATGTCGGATGTATTAAGCATCAATTATCAGGCAACATTCGGATATATGTTTGTAGCCTATAACAATCCCAATGTATCTCCTTTTAAAGCGGCAACCGGAACAGATCAGTTCATGTTTCATACCCTGGGATTTAATTTTAACCTGGGCATGGGTAAAGATGAGGATAAGGATGGTGTAACGGATGCAAAAGATAAATGTGCACATACTCCCGAGAAAGTGAAAGTAGATGCCAAAGGTTGTCCATTGGATTCAGATGGCGATGGTGTACTTGATTTTCAAGACAATTGCAAAGATTTGGCAGGAACATCTTCTACCAAAGGATGTCCTGATTTGGATAAAGATGGTGTAGCCGACAACGAAGATCAGTGTCCGAATGAACCGGGACTAATTGTCCTGAAAGGTTGTCCGGATACAGATGGAGATGGAGTTATAGACAGCAAGGATGAATGTCCGAATAGTAAAGGTTTAGCTACGCTGGGCGGTTGTCCGGATTCAGATGGCGATGGCGTGATCGATAGCAAAGATAAATGTCCGGAAGTTAATGGTTTGGCCGCATTGGGAGGTTGCCCGGATACCGATACAGATGGTATAGAAGATTCAAAAGATATGTGCCCGAACGAAAAAGGCCCGATTTCTACCAACGGATGTCCCGATACGGATAACGATAAAGTACACAATGGAATTGATAAATGTCCTGAAGTTGCGGGAGATCCAACACATAGCGGTTGCCCCGATTCAGATAAAGACGGAATTTATGACGATGTGGATCGTTGCATCAATTTGCCGGGAGTTGCAAGCAATAATGGTTGTCCGGAATTAAAAAAGGAAACCAAACAATTGTTTCAACGTGCGCTGCAGGGAATTCAATTCGAAAACGGAAAGGCGGTGATTAAGCCGGCATCTTTCCCAATCCTGAATGCCATTGTAAAAGTGATGATAGAGAATCCAAGTTACAAGCTGATCATCGGTGGTCATACCGATAATGTAGGCGACGACCAAATGAACATGACTTTGTCGAACGACCGTGCTGCTGCAGTTTCCAATTACCTGATCAAACATGGTGTTGACCCGTTGCGCGTTTCATCACAAGGATTTGGTGAATCAGCTCCGGTTGATACCAACGAAACAGCAAAAGGAAAAGCCAGAAACAGACGAGTTGAATTCAAAGTTGAATTTCTCGAAATCGTAAAATAAGTTTATTGCTAAACAACGAAAAGGGATGCCGTGAAAACGGTGTCCCTTTTTTTGGTGGATGGGGGGCTGGATTTATTAACGACCATGTGTAAGCGGAGAAAAAGACAAAGCAATAGCTATTTTAGGCTGAAACAAATCAACTATTCAATTTCAAAAAACAAATCTAACTTTGATTGTTTAATAAGTTGAGCATTTAATTACAAGAATTATGGAGTTGAACAGAAAAGAATTTATAAAATCTGCTGCATTGGCTGGAGTTGGATTAATGACACCGTCTTTGATAAGCGAGGCATTCGGAAAACCATTCGCCGGCAATTTCGAATTACCGCCACTAGGATATGGATTTGATGCATTGGAACCCTTTATTGATGCTCAAACCATGCAAATTCATCACGTCAAGCACCATCAGGCATATATAACTAAGCTCAATGAAGCTGTAAAATCAGAGACACAACTCGCCGGAAAGTCATTGGAAAATTTGATAGGCAGTATCAATACACTACCAGAGAAAGTACAAATGGCAGTACGCAATCATGGAGGCGGGCATTGGAACCATAGTTTCTTCTGGAAGATTTTGAAACCGGGAACACAATTAAATGGAACATTAAAAGAGTCAATCAACCGTGATTTTGGCAGTTTGGAGAATTTTCAAGCAGCTTTTGAAAAAGCAGCCAACGGGCAGTTTGGATCAGGATGGGCATGGCTCATATCAAATCAAGGGAAATTGAGCATAACTGGCACACCCAATCAGGATAATCCGCTCATGGATTTAGCCAGCGTAAAAGGTAAACCGGTAATTGGTATAGATGTTTGGGAACATGCATATTACCTTAAATATCAGAATCGCAGGGGCGAATACACCAAGGCATTTTGGAATATCGTGAATTGGGAACAGGCAGAAAAAAATTACAATACCTTGTAAAAGAAATTGACAAATATTCTCAAAGTATTACCTTTGCCAGCCTTAAATGGTGGTTTTAGCTCAGTTGGTTAGAGCGCCTGATTGTGGTTCAGGAGGTCGCCGGTTCGAGCCCGGTATTCCACCCCTCGGACACCGTAGCCTTGGCAAAGGTGTCCATCAATTAAAAAAGCTTCATTGAAAAATGAGGCTTTTTTTGTGTTCATTCTCAATATAATGCACTGATATTTTGTTGCTTAAGTCTTCATATATCTATCGCGAATCAGATCAATCATCTTTTTTCAAAAAAATATTGCAAATAAGTAGCCCAATTCTATATTTGCACTCCCTAAAAACAAGGAGGCATAGCTCAGCTGGTTCAGAGCATCTGCCTTACAAGCAGAGGGTCCTTGGTTCGAATCCATGTGCCTCCACCAAAACAAAGTCCCGCTTTCGCGGGATTTTTTGCGTCTTATACATCTGGTTTAATTGATTTTCTAATTCAAAGCAAGAATCAATCTCCAGATTTGTAAATCGGGAAACGTATTGTAAGATTCCAATTTCTCTATATGTTAGCTGGAATAAAGCTTTGTAAAATCAATCTTCAATGTCAAACATATCGCTTCCAAATTCGTTTAATTTATTAGCTTTGCAAGCATATGGCCGACCCTCAATTAACCGAACTTCACGTAGAAGGAATGACCTGCACCAATTGCGCTGCAACTGTACGTCGCAGACTGGAGAAAGACGGATTGCAGGAAATCAATGTCAACTTTGCCACCGGTGAGGTTACTTTTGCCAACCCAACTGCATTGAGCATGGATGAAATCGCCGGGCATATCGATGATCTGGGATATCATGTAATTCATGCCGATCGACCCGAAAAAAAAAATTCCTGAGATCACTTGAGAGCCAGTTTGGTTTCTCCCTTATATTCTCCATCCCTTTGCTGTTCCACATGTTTGTGGATTTGCCTCTGCTCAACAACCACTGGTTTCAACTTTTTTATTCATTTCCTGTTTACCTGTTGGGATTTTGGGTTTTCGGACGTAGCGCCTGGCAATCCGTTAAAAACGGGGTGCCCAATATGGATGTCCTCATTATTACCGGTGTGGTTTCGGCCTTTGTATACAGCCTTTGGGGCACGTTGAGTGCCCTGGATCACGCCACCGTGCACCGCTTTTTGTTTTACGAAACAGGTACCACCATTATTTCTTTGGTGCTGTTGGGCAATCTTATTGAAAAGCGGTCGGTTAAGCAAACTGCAACGGAATTGAATGAGTTGCAAAAGATTAAAAAGCATTCTGCAAAAAAAGTAGAGATGCATAATGGTCACGAACATATTCAAACCATATCTTTCGAATCCATTCAAAAAGGCGATATATTTCTGGTCAATGAGGGTGATCTGGTTCCCATTGATGGAATCATTTCCAAAGGTCAGGCTTCGTTGAATGAGGCTATTTTAACCGGTGAGAGTTTACCGCTGGTGAAAGAATCCGGACAGCCGGTTATTGGTGGATCCATTGTTGAAAAAGGGAATATTTATGTTCAGGCCACGGTTAACAGCAATCAATCGTTCATTACCTCCATCATTGAAATCCTGAAGAAAGCACAATCCGATAAGCCGGCGATACAACGTTTGTCAGACCGCATCAGTATGGTTTTTGTGCAGGTGGTAATTGCCATTGCCTTTGTCACTTTTGCCGTTAATTATTGGGCCGTTGATATTGCTTTAGAAGATTCGCTCATGCGGGCTATTGCCGTATTGGTTATTTCCTGTCCCTGCGCCATGGGACTGGCTACCCCAACGGCCGTGATGGTTGGAATCGGTAAGTTGGCTAAAAACGGTGTAGTTATTGCCAAAGCAGGAGCACTGGAAACATTCGCGGGTATCAAAACCATTCTGTTTGATAAAACCGGCACCCTGACCGATGGAAAATTTCGGTTTGAAGTAGCATTTACAGATGGCATAGAAGAAGTGGAATTAAAAAATGCGTTGATCAATCTGGAGCAATATTCCTCTCATCCCATTGCCAAATCGGTTTTGGAGCAAACGGGTTGGTTCACCAAGGTTTATCCGTTTACTGCTGTAGAAGAAACCAAAGGCATGGGCCTTTCAGGAACAGCAGCCGATGGCAGTGTGTGGCAGGTTGGATCGGATCGCATCAAAGAAACGGGTCAACCCAATACTGACCTGATCGTTCTGAAAAACGGAAAGGTTGTAGGAGGATTTCTGATTCGTGATGAGATCAAACCGGGTGTTGCGAAAACTATAAAATACTTCAATCAACTCGGGATTCAGTCCGTAATGATCAGTGGAGATTCGGCTGAAAAATGCGAATCCGTAAAAAAGGAATTGCAGTTAAATCAGGTTTATGCGCGTCAGACTCCGGCGCAAAAATTAGCATTGGTTGAAAAATTTACACACGAAAGTCAGGTGGCTATGGTAGGCGATGGGATCAACGATGCTCCGGCACTTGCCCGTGCCAGCGTGGCCATTTCCTTTGGCGGTGCAACGGATATTGCACAACAAACGTCACAGATTATTCTGATTCAGCCATCCTTTGAAAGCCTTACCCGTGCTCACGTCATTTCCAAACAAACATATGCGGCCATCAAACAAAACTTGTTTTGGGCATTGGCTTATAATGTTGTGGCCATTCCATTGGCAGCCATGGGCTATATGCATCCCATGCTGGCAGCAGCTTCAATGGCATTCAGCGACGTTGTGGTGATCGGGAATGCCATACGATTGAGGTATACAAAGGTTAAGTTTTGATACACCGCTTTCAGGGATAATAAATTGCAAACTCAATTAAAGTCAATGAGGATAAAGGTTTACGTTTAATCTGTCGGATTAGGGGCTTTCTTCAAGAAATTCTAAATTTTGAAATATAAAACTGGTGAATAGTTAAATAATCTGTTATAGTTAGATTTCTAATTTAAGATTAAGTTCTCTGTTGAGCAGAGCCCGACCATGAAGGTAAGCGCATGAGCAGTTAATTTTAAAGCAGTCATCCCTTGCGCATCCTTATGGGCACCCCCAAAATCACTCCCTCTTTAATTCCCCGGACACTAATAGTTTTGATATTTGAATGCGGATGCTGTAATTTGAAGGAACAACAACCTCCTTGGCACAAGCGGAATCAAAATTAAACAAGTTCAATAGTCTGCAGATATTTCAATTTCTGCGCTTTGGTACTTTCTTTCTGATTTCGGTACTGATGGCTAAAATTGCCATCCTGTATCAACACGAGTATGGGCTCCATCTGATCAGCCAGTATGAAAACCTTATGCTGGTGAGTTCAAGCTTAACATTTTTCTGGGTTTCGGCCATTTGCAATACACTGATACCCTATTACAACAATTCCGACAAGGTTCTGCGTAAGAAACTTCTGTTCAACACGTTTGTGCTGCTCATTGTGTTTTCTATGGTAGCGGCATTTGTGGTATCACTCATGGGGCGGCTCGTTGAGGGAAAAGACAAGTACCTCTTCGATATGTTTGCGCTGGTAGTGCTGTTAAATACTCCAACGTATATTACAGATTATGTGTTTTACCTGAACGGGAAATACAAATCGCTCTTGCGCTGGGGGGTGATCACCTTTGTAGCTCATGTTCTCTTGCTTTGTACGCCGTTGTTTTTCAAACAATCACTCGGACTGGCCATCAATATGTTGTTGCTGCTGAGTTTGTTCAAATTCAATTATACCATTATTCTGTTGATGAAGTATTCAATCATCACAGTTCAGACAAGACTCTCCGCTGATTTCATGAAAAAGGCCCTGCCCATCATGTTTTCCATTTTACTGGCAGGAAGCATGGAGTATATCAATAGCTATATCATTGAATTCAATTTCAGCGACGAAGAATTTGCCTTGTTTCGGTATGCAGCTAAAGAATTGCCCATCTTCCTGATTCTGGCCAATTCATTGAGCAATATTTACAGTGGGGAAATTGCCAAAATGAATCAGGAAGGCAACCTGGCAGATGGAATTGCCCGGCTTCGAAAATCTTCGCAACGATTGATGCGCTGGTTGTTTCCAATTACCATGGTGCTGATGTTTATCAGTCCTTATATGTATAAATACATGTACAATGATCAATTGTATGAAGGCTATAAAATTTTCAATATTTATCTTTTGCTGATCATCAGCCGCATGCTCTTCCCGCAAACGGTAATTATGGGATTGATGAAGAACAGGGTGTTTTATCTGATCTCATCCAACTACCTCGTTATTAATTCGCTCTTGTCGTTTTGGTTTATCTACCTGTTTGGCGTAAAGGGTATAGCTTATGCCACAGTAATCGCCTATATGGCCGAAAAGCTGATGCTGATTGTTTATTGTAAAATGGAAGGAGTGGAGTTCAATAAATATACCCCTGTTAAAGAATACCTGTTTTATTCGGTATTAACCCTTGTTGTCTATTTCCTGTCTACGATGGTGCAGATGCCAATGCCGGGCTAATTTTCGGCTTTTTCTTCTCCCTTCATTTCATACCTTCGCAATTGATATGTGGAGCAAAAATATACTGGAAACCATTGGGAATACACCTTTGGTTCAAATCAACAAAATTACCCGCGACCTACCGTGTACGGTATTGGCTAAAATAGAAAGCTTCAATCCGGGAAACAGCATTAAGGACCGGATGGCAGTGAAGATGATTGAAGATGCCGAGCGCAATGGATTGCTCAAACCGGGATACACCATCATTGAAGGAACCAGCGGCAATACCGGAATGGGATTGGCCATTGCAGCTGTTATCAAAGGATACCGCTGTGTTTTTACCACAACCGATAAACAATCGCGCGAAAAAGTGGATGCGTTGAAAGCATTTGGTGCAGAGGTAATTGTTTGCCCAACCGATGTGGATCCTGAAGATCCGCGTTCGTATTATTCCGTCTCATCGCGCCTCGAAAAGGAAATTCCCAATTCGTGGAAACCCAACCAATACGATAACCTCAGCAATACTCAGGCGCATTACGAAACTACCGGACCTGAAATCTGGGAACAAACAGAAGGTAAAATTACGCACCTTGTGGTGGGAGTGGGAACAGGAGGAACCATTTGCGGTACCGGAAAATTTCTGAAAGAAAAAAATCCGGCAATTAAAGTGTTGGGAATAGATACTTACGGTTCTGTATTTAAAAAATACAAGGAGACCGGCGAATTCGATAAGAATGAAATTTATCCTTATATCACCGAAGGAATCGGGGAAGATTTCTTACCTCAGAATGTAGATTTCAGCCTGATCGACCATTTCGAAAAAGTAACGGATAAGGATGCAGCCGTTTATACCAGACGCATTGCGCGCGAAGAAGGGATTTTTGCCGGAAACTCGGCAGGATCGGCCATGGCGGGGTTGGTACAAATGCGTCAGATGTTTAAAAAAGGGGATGTGGTGGTTGTTATCTTTCACGATCACGGTACACGGTATTTGGGTAAGATGTTCAACGACGACTGGATGCGTGAACGTGGATTTCTGGATAATGAAAGTCCGAAAGCATCGCAACTCATAGAACGCCATAAGCATCTGCCTTTGGTAACCGCAAATTTGCAGGATAAAGTGCACGATGTGATTTTGAAAATGCGGAAATACGATATTTCGCAAATCCCGGTTGTTAATAGTAAAGGAGAGTTTGTAGGATCACTAAACGATTCCCATTTGTTCAGTAAATTGATGGAACAACCGGAGTTCAAAAACGAACATGTAGCAACACTGGCTCAGGCGGCTTTCCCATTTGTACATCCCGATGCTTCACTCGAAGAAATATCCAAACTCATTTCCCGCGATAACAATGCGGTACTCGTGAAATTACTTTCCGGTGCAGTGCATATAATCACCAGGCAGGATGTAATTGATGCGCTGAATTAGAAGGTCACCTCATGTTTAATAAACAAGCACATGCGGTTAGGGCCAAGAAACATCTGGGGCAGCATTTTCTCAACGATGAACAAACCGCTATTCAGATAGTAGAGGCTTTAACTTCGGAATGCACAACGCAAAACGTACTCGAAATTGGTCCGGGAATGGGCGTGCTGACAAAGTATTTGTTGGAGAAACCTGATCTAAAACTTTCTGCCATCGAAGTGGATAAGGAATCCATTCGATGGTTAAATGAACATTTTCCGGCATTGCAGGAACGCCTCATAGAAGGCGATTTTCTTTCGCTCAACCTTCAACAACTATTTCCCGATAAGGTATCGATCATTGGAAATTTTCCATACAATATTTCCTCGCAAATTGTTTTTCGGATCATCGAAAATCGTGACTACGTACCCCTCATGGTTGGGATGTTTCAAAAGGAAGTAGGAGAACGTATTGGAGCTTCACCCGGTAACAAGGATTATGGGATTCTGAGTGTTTTAACACAGGCTTTTTATAGTGTGGAATATTTATTTACTGTACCTGCACATGTGTTTACGCCACCACCCAACGTGAAATCCGGAGTTATTCGCATGATGCGCCGTGAGACCGATTATGAGGTGAATGAAAAAGATTTATTCGTTACAGTAAAGACAGCATTCAACCAGCGTCGCAAAAAATTGCGCAATGCCTTAAGTTCATTTCAGGTAGATGATGCATTGCTGGAAGAACATCAGTACATAAATAAACGTGCTGAAGAGTTGAGTGTGAAAGAATTTGTCCATCTTGCAAACCTGATCCGTCAGCATGGAAAAAACCAACGTCGATAATGCCTTCATCAAACAGGTGCGTGAACTTCTGGAAGAAGAAGGACATGCAGGTTTGAATGCTTTACTGGAATCGTTGTATCCTCCCGACATTGCCGAACTGGTAGATAAACTGAATGCGCGCGAGTCGCGCATGATCATGAGCCTGATCGGTAAAGATAAAATCGTGAAGGTACTGGTAGAAATGGATGAGCAGGTGCGCAACGCATTTTTGCGTGCTTATTCTCCCAAAGAAATTGCCGACGAATTTATTCAGAACATGGATTCGGATGATGCAGCTTATGTGCTCGATAACCTTACAGCCCGGGAATCAGAAGAAGTTATCAGTGCTTTGAGCGATATTGAATATGCCTCCAGTTTGTTGTCGCTGTTGAGTTACGACGATCATACCGCCGGTAGTCTGATGGCTGTAGAATTGGTAAAAGCCAATATCAACTGGACACTCGCCCAGTGTATCGAAGAAATACGCAGACAAGCGGAGAATGTAGAAACCATTTATGTGGTATATGTTACCGATGAGCACGACAGGCTGGTGGGTATTATTACTTTGAAAAACATTTTACTGGCTCAACCTACTGCGCGTTTGGCCGATGTTTTTAACAAAGAAGTGATCTCGGTTTCAACTTCTACCGATTCAGATACCATTGCCAATATTTTTAAAAAATACGATCTGGTGGTATTGCCGGTTGTAAATGCCCTGGGTCAGTTGGTGGGCCGGATTACTGTAGATGATGTGGTTGAAGTAATCCGTGAAGAAGCTGCTGAGGATTATCAATTGATGTCGGGTATTACCGAGGATGTGGTTTCAACCGATAAGGTTTGGGTTTTAACGCGCGCCCGCTTACCCTGGTTACTCATTGGACTTGTAGGCGGTATAGCCTCGTCGCGGTTCATTGAATTATATGAAGACCAATTGCATATTCATCCCGAAATGGCTTTTTTTATCCCATTGATTGCGGCCATGGGCGGAAATGCCGGTGTACAATCGTCGGCAATTGTTGTTCAGGGTTTGGCCAACAATACACTGGGTACCAAAAATATCATCCCTAAAATTCTGAAAGAACTGCGGGTGGCAATGCTCAATGCTCTGATATGTTCAGCTTTGTTATTTATTTATACCATGTATTTCGCTGATTCTTCCGGTTTATCAGTTACGGTTTGCCTGGCCCTGATCAGTGTAATTATTTTTGCATCCCTGTTGGGAACTTTTATTCCCCTTGTTCTCGACCGGTTCAAAATTGACCCGGCTTTGGCTACAGGACCTTTTATAACAACCACCAACGATATTTTGGGTCTTGTCATTTATTTCACGGTTGGTCATTTGTTGTATTGAAGGCATGCAACCATTTGTGTTTTTTATTGAACTATTCTTTTAAACTCGTGCACTATAAAAATTACTTAAGCGGACGATGAAAATTCTGGTTATTGATTTTGTGCACGACTGTCTGATTTCCGGATTGAAGGATTGCGGTCATGAGGTGATTTATTTTCCTGAATTGACCCGCACCGGATTACTGGAACAGGCTGCAGAGATGGAGGGATTGGTGGTAAGAACCAAAACCATGATCGATGCCGAAGTTCTTTCTCATGCTGTAAAACTGAAATTCATTGGCCGTGCAGGTGCCGGACTCGATAATATTGATACCGCCTGGTGCAATAAGCATAATATTATCTGTTTCAATGCAGGTGAAGCCAATGCCGATGCTGTTGGCGAACAGGCATTAGGAATGTTGCTGGCACTGTATTCCAATATTGTTAAAGCGGATCGGGAAGTAAGGAGCCGGATTTGGGATCGCCTTGGCAATACCGGACGGGAATTGAAAGGCAATACCGTTGGTATTATAGGCTATGGCAATACCGGAAAGGCTTTTGCCCGTAAATTAAGTGGAATGGGCGTTCGGGTAATTACCTACGACAAATACCTCGAAAATTATTCGGATGCATTTGCCACCCAGGCAGAAATGAATCAGTTGTTTGATGAATCGGATGTGTTGAGTTTTCATGTTCCCTTAACCGGAGAAACTTTGAACATGGGAAACAGCGCGTTTTTTGAACGGTTCAGGAAGTCCATTTGCCTGCTGAATTTATCGCGGGGAGGGGTGGTAAACCTGGCCGACTTAAAAGAAGCCATGGTACGCCAAAAAGTCTGGTCTGCCGGTTTAGATGTGCTGGAAAATGAGCAACTGGAGACACTTTCGGCAGAGCAGGCTGAAAGGTTTGAATTTCTAGCTTCGTCGGCCAATACGGTACTCACACCTCATACCGGAGGTTGGAGTGTAGAATCGTATCAACGGATTTCGGAAGTTTTACTGAAAAAAATTAAAGATATAAGTCCCTGTGAACAAGGGGGTAAATAAGGAGAAAATTCATTTTTGATAATGTAGACCAAATTCCTTTAATTTACCGCCTTATAGCGGGGGTGGAATAGTTCCCTATTTGAATATGAAAAGTGTAATTGGATGAAAAAAATATACAGTTTATTATCAGCATTGCTGTGTTTTGTGTTAGTGGTAAGTGCCCAATCCCAAATGGGAGAGATCCGGGGAAAAATAACCGACTCTAAAACGAAAAAACCACTCGATTATGCGAGTATCACCATCGAACTAAGCGGGGTGGTAAAAGCAACAACACTTTCTGAAGACGATGGATCCTACATCGTAAAAACCCTGCAACCGGGCGAATACACAATTAAGGTGACGTATACCGGGTTTCGCAATGTGGTGATCACCAATGTGGATGTAATCAGCGATCAGATTGCTTTCGTAAATATTACAATGGAATCAACCGAAGAAGGAAAACGGTTTGATGAAGTGGTGATCAAGCGTAAAAAACCATTGGTAGATCCAGATCAGCGAGGTTCGACTAAAACAGCCAAAGAAATTATGGCACTTCCCCAACGGAATGCCAATATGATTGCAAATACAACCGTAGGGGTAGATGCCCGTGCCGGTGGAACACCGAATTTTCGTGGCGCACGTGCAGAAGGTACAGCCTATTATATTGATGGAGTGCGTGTATATGGCAGTATTAATATTCCCCAAAACGCGATCGATCAGGTACAGGTGATTACCGGTGGAACTCCGGCGCAGTATGGTGACTTTATCGGAGGGGCCATTTCCATGAATACAAAAGCACCTTCGCGTAACTGGACACGCGGATTTGAATATATTACTTCTTCTCCGTTCAACAATTATCTCGATAATTCGAACTACAACGAATTCCAGGCCTTTGTTTCCGGTCCGATCAAAATTGCGAATGAAGGAAAAGGAGATAAGGAGCGCGTGTTGCTGGGATTCTCACTGGCCGGTACCGGTGTGTATGCCAGAGATGGCCGTTTGCCAGCAACCAATATGTATACCCTCTCCGAAGAAAAACAACGCGAGATCAACAACAATCCATTGATGCCGCAGAGCAACGGTGGTTTTATCAACAAGGGAGAATACCTTACTTCGGCTGATTTTGTTCAAACCGATTACCGCAAAAATGCAGCTTCTTACCGGTTTAACCTTCAGGGAAATTTTGCTTTTCAACCGGCCAACAACATGACTTTCCGTTTGGGTTATCAGGGAGAATATTTCCGCGGACGTAACTTTAGTTATTATTACTCATTGATGAACGGAGACAAGAATACCTTAAGCTCCGGATATACTGGCCGTGTATACCTTCAATTTACACAACGATTTACCGAAAAGAGCGGCGAAGAAGCAAAAAAATCAATGATCAGCAATGCATTTTATTCAGTGCGTGTATCTTATGAAAATGCCTTTTCAGAATCTATGGATGCCGAATTCGAACGCGATGTTTTCAGCTATGGTTATATTGGTAAATTCACCAGCTACAGCATGCCTTCCTATCAACGTATCGGTAAAGGGATGGGCGATTCGGCCGATGTGTACACATTGCCTGATGGTCGAAAATTGTACCTGACCAATTATGCCAAACAGACCGGAAGTTTCGATACCCTCTTAACTTTTCAACAAGCCAATATCAATACCGTACGCGGTAATTATACCCGTCAGGTAATGGATTATTACAAAGATCACAATATCCGTATGTCCAACTCTTCGCAATTACGTGCACTCAATGGACTACTCAACGGGGATAATCCGGCTAGTATTTATTCAAGTCTTTGGGGAAGTGCCGGTACACAAACAGCCGGATCTTATTCAAAAAGCAGAGCTGAAGCCATTCAGTTGTATGTGATGAGTGAAGCCTCTATAGGATCAAAACGAAATCCGAAATCGAAGCACGATTTTCAATTTGGACTAACCTTTGAACAACAGTTCCGTCGTTCCTATGCAGTAGCCGGAGCTGGACTCTGGTCGCTGATGCGCATTTTAGTGAATACCCAATTCCAGGGGATGGATGAATCCAAACCTATTGTACAGTTTGATGAAAATGGCGTGTTCAACGATACGGTGCGTTTTGAACGCCTGATCGTAGATTCTCAAACCACATTCGACCGCAATTTGCGGAATAAACTCATTCGTATGGGAGCCAAAGATCCATACGGAAATCCAATCAATGAATACTCACAGATTGATATCAATATGTATGATCCGAGTATGTATTCGCTGGATATGTTTAGCGCGGATGAATTGTTCAATAACGGTAGTTCGTTTGTATCGTATTCAGGTTATGATTATCTGGGTAACCGTGTAAAGGGCAAACCGGATATTGATCAGTTCCTCAATGATCCGACCAAACGTACGCTGGGAGCTTACCAACCAACCTATACAGCAGCCTGGTTACAGGATAAATTTGTATTCAAAGATTTGATTGTTCGGGTTGGGGTGCGCATGGAGCGATTTGATGCCAATCAGAAAGTATTGATCGATCCGTATTCAATGGCCCCTGTTTATACTGCAGGTGAAGTGCGTAAGAAAGATCCGAATGGATTGGGTAAATTGATACCTACATCTGTTGGGGATGATTATGCAGTGTACGTTGACGATCCTGCAGCTTCACCTGAAAAAACCAATTTCCATTTGTCAGGTTACCGCAATGGCAACGATTGGTACGATGCGGAAGGTAATCCGGTTACCGACCCAAATACACTTTGGAAGAATTCAGTTTTGCAATACAGTGCTAAGATCAACCGTAATACACCATACCTGGTTAAGCCCGGTCAAACCAAACCGAATGCATCTTCTTTTACCGATTACCAGGCTGATGTGAAATTCCTTCCGCGTATTTCTTTCTCCTTCCCGGTCTCATCCACTTCTCAATTCTTTGGAACGTATGATGTTTTGGCACAACGTCCGAGCAATAACGTAGCACAAATCGACGATTACTATTTCTTAACCTTGCGTCAGGGATCAGTATTGGCTAATCCGGATCTGAAAATGACCCAGGTAACCGATTATCAGATTGGTTTCCGTCAACAGATCGGTACAGATGCTGCCATTGGTATCAAAGGTTCTTACCGCGAATACCGCAACCTGATTCAGTTGTACAATTTCAATCAGGCATGGCCGGTGAATTATATTTCGTATTCAAACATTGACTTTTCTACCGTAAAATCCATCGACATTGAATATGAATTGCGTGATTTGGGAAATATTAATCTTTCTGCAAGTTATATGTTGCAGTTTGCCGATGGAACCGGTTCTAACTCGGCTTCCAGCGGTGCATTGATCAGCGCAAATTTACCTCAGCAGCGGAATGTTTATCCGCTCGATTACGATACCCGTAACACCTTGAAGGGGATTTTTGATTTCCATTACAAAGACGGAAAAGAATACGATGGACCGGTAATCGGCGGTCGTAAAATTTTCACCAATGCAGGTATCAATATCATCTTTAACTATGTATCTGGCAGACCTTATACCGAGCAATTGCTTCCAACTCCGGAAGTATTGTCTTCTACCAACCGTCCGCAGGTTAAAGGCACCCCTAACGGATCCCGTCAGCCTTCGCAGTTCTTTGCCGATATCAACATCGATAAAAACTTTATGTTCCGCAGCGAAAGTCTGGATGGTAAAACTACCATCTACCGCTTGCGTTTATTCCTGTGGGTTCAAAATGTATTCAACAATATAAATGCGTTAGGTGTATACCGTTATACCGGTTCGGCATACGACGACGGATATATTAATTCAGGGCAGGCAGAAGCCACATTGCGTGCTGCAACCAATGCTCAATCATTGGTTGACTTATACAATATCAGAATGGTTGATCCAAGCAGTTTTGCTTTACCAAGATTAACCCGTCTGGGATTAGCTCTGTATTTTTAACAGTTAAGAAATTATGGTTATGATAACAAGTAAGAACAGTTTATGCATGCTCTTAATGATGCTGATGATGATTTTCAGCATCCATTCAGATGCCCGCGAGAGCATCAATGCAGAGCCGGTAAAGAAGGGTGGAGGAGGATCTCCCGATGTTGATCCGCGATTGATGAAATCCGCAGGTTGTTTGCAGGGAACACAAAAAGTCGATCTTGACGTAAACAACGTACGTGCTACCATTCTGAATGGAGGCGATATGTGGTGGGATTTGAGCAATGCCAAATACGAAATACCAAAAGTTCAATCCGGTCAGGTTTCTAAAAACTCTTTGTTTGCAGGTGCTTTATGGATTGGGGGTGTTGTGAGCGGCAATTTACGCATCGCAGCACAAACCTATCGTCAGAATGGAAACGACTATTACCCGGGTCCATTAACCGTTGGTACTGCATCCATTGATGCAGCTACATGCGAAACATACGATAAGATTTACAAAGTAACCTTGCTGGATATTAACCGCATAGCCAATGATCCTGCAGCCAGAGCTACCGTTGGCGACGATATTAAATTATGGCCGGGTACTACCACAGCAGGCGGACAGGAAAAAAGATTTCTTGCTCCTTTCTGGGATGAAAACGGTGACGGAAATTATAATATTGACGATGGTGATTATCCATCTTTCGATCACAATGTAAATCTCAATATTCCGGATATGATGTTGTTCATTGTGTACAACGATAAAGGAAATTTGCATACCGAAACATACGGTGCACCTATCGGATTAGAATTGCAAACCATGTGTTTTGCTTATTCAACCAACGATGCAATCAACAACATGACGTTTTACCGCACAGTGGTATATAATATGAGTAACGAAACCATCGATAGTTGTATTTTTGGTCAATGGGTTGATCCGGATCTGGGTAATTATTCCGATGATTATGTGGAATGTGATGTGGATCGTAACCTGGGTATTTGTTACAATGGCGATGATGATGATGAAGGTATTTTGGGTTATGGATTAAATCCTCCCAGCATAGGAGTTAACTTCTTTTCCGGTCCTTCGCGTATCAATCACGACAGCACCGGTGCTATTACCGATACCACAGAAATCGGTCTGACTAAATTTGTTTACTACAATAACGACAATACGCAACAAGGTAATCCATCACGGCCTACGGATTATTGGAATTATCTGAACGGACGCTGGAGAGATGGTACCAACATTACTTACGGTGGAAATGGTAAGGGTGGTGCCGATACGGCCAGTTATATGTTCCCGGGATCTACCGATCCTGCCAATCGCGCAGAATGGACGGAACGAATTTCACAGAATCAGCCGGGTGACCGCCGCTTCCTTCAAACTGCAGGAACCTTCAGTTTATTGCCGGGTGCCCGAAATACGGTAACTATTGGTGTAGTATGGGCACGAGCTGCCATTGGCGGAGCTACCGGTTCATTCTCCCTGTTAAAACAGGCCAGCGATAAGGCGGCAATCCTGTTCCGCAATAATTTTAAAATTGTTGCAGGTCCGGATGCACCTAAACTCGAGATAGTTGAGCTGGATCGCCAACTGGTTGTTAAAATTGTGAAGACAGACACCATCGAGTCCTTTAATTCGGAATTCGCCGGAGCTTGTACAGACAAGACCAATTATAAATTCCAGGGTTATCAGATTTTCCAGGTAAAGACTCAAAATGTACCGGGCGATTTTTACGATTTATCTCAGGCACGTTTGATCGCACAGTTTGATTTGGTGGATGGTGTAACACGTCTGGTAAATTCCGTGAATGATCCGGATTTGGGAGAAGATGTGAAAAAGATAATGGTTAGCGGTACCGATAACGGTATTAAACATTCATTCAGCATTAAAGAAGATGCATTCTCTACCAGTTCCGATAAAGCCCTTTCCAATTTCTCTACATACTATTATGTAATCCTGTCGTACGCATACGCTACCAATTGTTCAACAGATCCTTCGCAATATTTACCGGGAAGAAAGACAATTGACGAAAGTGAGCTCAAAGTATATTCAGGTATTCCGCACGATCCATCTTCTGCCAACAATGGAACCAAATTAAATGCCGGATATGGCGATGGTTTTCCGGTTACACAGCTGGAAGGTATGGGTAATGGAGGATTTAACCTCGAGCTTAAGCCGGAATTGATTCAGGAAGCTTTGAGCGCTGCCAATAATTATAAATCAAGTGCCCGTACGTATATGCCGGGTTACGGACCAATAGCTGTTAAAGTTATCGATCCATTGAAAGTACCTAATACTAGTTTTATCCTTTGGTTGAGAGATACTACTGCCAATGGAAAGAGAATTGATACTTTAAGTGATCGCACCAACTGGTTTCTGAAAAATGTAGCAACCGGAGAAGTGATACAAGGTAATCGGACTATAGGAGAAGATTTTGAACAAATTTTCCCGCAATGGGGAATCTCCGTTCAATTGAGACAAGCTATTATGCCAGGAGATGCCGAAAGTAAAACAGATCTGAGCAATGGCTATATCACCTCATCGGTCGACTGGCATGGTTCCAGCGTAAAGTGGCTGAGTAATGTAAGCGACGAGGATCCTGTTTATTCCAATTATATTCCATTCAAAAATGTATTTAACTGGATTCGTTCAGGTAAGTTTGGTACACCGGATTTTAAAAACGGAGAAGCCGATGATTATGCCCGTAACATTGGTACCAGCGGTCAACCGGTTTGGGATGCCGTTGATCCCCGCAAGAATTTTGCAAAAATACTGAACGGTACCTGGTCACCTTATTGTCTTGCCTCACGCTGGCGTACCCTTTCTTCAACTACTTTCCCAACTTTCGGTCCTGCATGGGATGGTACCATCGGATCCAGTCCGGGCGCCGGAACCTTTAGCGAGGATAACGATTTACCGGATTTGCATAGTGTGAACTTTGTAATTACACCGGATAAATCTCTTTGGACACGCTGTGTGGTGGTAGAGACAGGAGAATATTCAAATCTGAATCAGGGTAAAGCCGAAAAGATGGAAATCCGTCTTGCTCCTTCGGTAGATAAAAACGGAATACCAACGGGTGCGGATGGTTGCAATGAAGCTGAAGCACAATTAACTTCAGCATCCGGTATGGGTTGGTTCCCCGGATATGCAGTAGATATTGAAACCGGTGAACGACTGAACCTCATGTTTGGTGAAGATTCTTCGTTACCGGGTGAAAATGGTAACGACATGATCTGGAATCCAACTTCCAATGTATTGGATCGCAATACCGGCAGACCTGTTTTCGGTGGTAAGCATTATGTGTATGTAATGTCGTCAACTAAATTTTTCACTGTGGGTGCAGGTTCATCCCTGGCCAGATTTAACAGTACACGTTACGATGAAGGCCGCAGTTATATCTGCTGCATGGATCTTACCTGTAATTCTGTAATCACATCCGCCATTCCTGTTGCTTCCAAGTTGGTGAGAAAACGTTTCCTGTTCAGTCAGGTTATGTGGACTTCAATGCCAATGATGACTGCCGGAAGTACATTGAGTGAGCCTCGCTTTGGATTGGTACCGGGCACCATCACGTATAAATTCCGTGTTAAACGTCCGTATGCCAATTTTGCATTCGATGCAACTACCATCAACGATAGTATGCCATACTTCACCTTCAATACTGCTGATCAGGCTCCTGCTTATTCTGCAGAATATGGTAAGCGGGCATTGGATAAAGTATCCATAGTTCCAAATCCGTACTATGCTTACTCACCATACGAAGATCCGGGCAACCAGCTGGATGTGCGTGTAAGAATTACCAATCTCCCTCCGCGTTGCAGCGTGCATATTTATACCCTGGAGGGAACACTGGTGAGAACCATTATTAAAGATGATCCATCTTCCGCACATCAGGAATGGGATTTGAAAAACAACGCTAAAGTTCCAATCTCCAGCGGAGTTTACCTGATCCATGTAAAAGCTCCTGATCTGGGCGAAGAGCGCATAATCAAGTGGTTTGGCGTAATGCGGCCGGCCGATTACGATACCTTCTAATTACGTAAAAAGAGTTCACATGAAAATCAATAAAATAGTTATCGCAATTGCAGCATCCATCACCTTTTCGGGAACCGTACTTGGCGGAAATCCCGATCGCGCAGGCGGTGCAGGTGGAACCCAATTGCTGATCAATCCTTTCGGACGAAGCGCCGGAACCATGGGATCCAATACAGCCTATTTGCGTGGATCAGAAGCCATGCAATTCAATGTGGGTGGTTTGGGCTTTACGCCAACCATGGAAATTATGGCTTCTACCGTTGTGTATTTGCAGGGAACAGGGGTAAACCTGAGTAATGCTTCGTTGGCCGTTCCTATGGGCGAAACAGGAGAAAATGTATTGGGGATTAGTGTGTCTGCCATGCAATTCGGAGATATCAATATTACAAGTCAATCGCAACCGGATGGTACTTTAGGTACTTATACGCCGCAATTCCTGAATCTGGGATTTGCATACGCCCGAAAGTTTTCCAACAGTATTGCTGCCGGAATTCTGGTTCGTTATGTAACGGAAGGTTTATCCAATGTAACAGCAAGCGGCTTATGCTTCGATATGGGTGTACAATACCAAACGGCGTTGAATCCAAAAAATAAAATCAAGAAAGAAGATTTTCGTTTTGGTATGAGTGTTCGGAATCTGGGTTCCGATTTGAATTATACCGGATCAGGATTATCGCTCAAAACCAATATTCCCACAACCGGAGGAGGTTCGGCAACCCGCACTACCTATTTTGCCGGTGAGAATTTTAACCTTCCTGCACTCGTAAATATTGGTGTTGCTTACGATATCCGTCTTGATAAAAACGAAAATACTTATTACCACCGCTTAACTCCAAGTGGTAACTTCAACTACAATGCTTTTGCGGCAAACATGGCTATTATGGGAATTGAATATTCCTTCAAAGAGATGTTTATGGTACGTGGCGGTTATGGTTATCAGGGTACCAATACCGGTGCTGAGTTTAATACGCAATATTACGGTTACAGCGGTGGATTCTCGGTGCAAATGCCTATTACCAAAGACGGTATGAATCTGGGAATTGATTACGCATATGCCCCAACCCGGGTATTCAATGGCATCCACAATGTTACCCTGAGAATTACCTTGGGTTCAAAGAAAAATTAATATATTTGTTCTACACATTAGAAGAAACGTTCCTCACGGGGAACGTTTCTTTTGTTTTAATAAAACGCTATATGGCTGAGATTAATTACGTATCCAAAGAAGGGTTGGAAAACATGCAGAAGGAATTGCATGATATGAAATACGTTCAGCGTCCTTTCATCTCCCGGCAAATTGCTGACGCGCGCGATAAAGGTGATTTAAGTGAAAATGCCGAATACCATGCGGCAAAAGAAGATCAGGGATTACTGGAAGCAAAAATTGCAAAGCTCGAAGATCAGATCAGTAAAAGCAGAATTATCGATGAAAGCAAGCTCGATACCAGCAAGGTGATGATGCTGAGTAAAGTGCGGGTGATGAATCTGAAAACCAAACAGGAAATGATTTATTCCATGGTTTCAGAAAATGAAGCCGATTTTAAAGCGGGAAAAATTTCATTCAAATCGCCTATCGGATTGGGGCTAATGGGTAAAAAGGTGGGTGAAATAGCTGAAGTCAATGCACCTGCCGGTGTAGTTCAATTTGAAATCATTGAGATCAAACTATAATGCCAACCATTTTTAGCAAAATCGTCAGCGGCGAAATTCCCTGTTACAAGATTGCCGAAACAAACGAGTTCCTGTCTTTTTTGGATGTTAACCCGTTAAATGCCGGACACGCTCTGGTGATTCCCAAAAAGGAAACGGACTACATTTTTGATATGACCGACTCCGAATTTGCCTCACTGCATTTGTTTGCGAAAATTGTAGCCGGAGCCATACGTAAAGTAATCCCTTGTAAGCGCATCGGAGTAGCCGTAATCGGTCTGGAAGTGCCACACGCACATATTCATCTGGTACCCATCAACAACATCGGAGATCTTAATTTTGACCGGGAAAGGGTGAAATTAACTCCGGAAGAATTTGCCTCCATTGCTGAAAAAATCAGGGCTCAACTCCTTGCACCCTGATTCATTCCATACGAAATAAAGAATGAAACCGTTAAAGAAAATAATGTCTCGGGTTTCAGCACTTCTGTGGCTTATGTTTCCAAACTACCTGTTCGCTCAGATTTCAGGTAATCAAACTTTTTCCATGTTGTCTTATCAACCCAACGCCAGAATTGCGGCATTGGGTGGGTATGGAATTGCGGCATTCGAGAAAGACATTAATCTGGCCATTCAGAATCCTGCTCTGTTACGTGCACATCAATCAAAGCAAATTGGGTTCAGTCATGCTTTTTATTTTGCCGATGTACAGGCAGGTTCTGTCGTGAGCGGATATGCCCCCGACAGCAACCAAACATTCGGGGTTTCCATGCAATATGTGAGTTATGGAAATTTCGAAAAAACTTCAGCGAATGGCGAAGTTCTCGGAAATTTTACCGTTGGCGAATATGCCCTGGGTATGCTATACTCCAAGCGCCTGAGTTCCCGGTTACACATCGGAACGCAGTTAAAGGTAGCTTATTCTAGTTTGGAGGAATACAATTCAATGGGTCTTGCTCTGGATGTAGGTTTAACGTATCACGATCCGGAAGATTTGTGGACCTACTCCCTGGTACTTTCCAATCTGGGGAAACAGCTGAAATCATATGCAGGAACAAATGCAGAAGATATGCCACTGAACCTGCAGGCCGGTATTTCCAAAAAACTAAAAAACGCTCCATTTCGTTTTAGTGCAACTGCCCATCATTTGGAAAAGCCGGGTAAGTTGTTGTATCAGAATTTGAATAAGCCCAGTTTACAAAAAGATTTGTCAACCGGTGAAATAATTCCTGAAAACATAAATCTGGGCAATAAAGTGATGAGTCATCTCGTGATTGGTTCTGAATTATTGTTGGGTAAAAGTCTTTATCTGGCTTTTGGATACAATTATCTGCGTCGATGGGAAATGGGACTCAGGGATCTGGCCGGATCCGCGGGTTTTTCCTGGGGATTCGGGATCCGTGTGAGTCGCCTGCATTTTGCCTATGGAAGAGCCACCACGTTGACTTCCAATGCTACCGATCACCTGTCGCTGATTCTGAATTTGCAAAGTGCATCAAAGAAATAGGATTAGCACTTTTCGGTTGATTTTGATTTCTTTGCTTAAAAATTACCATGCCCGATATCATTATCGCCATCGATGGATATTCGTCTTGCGGAAAAAGTACACTTGCCCGTGAAATTGCCAATGCCACAGGTTACAGGTACATTGATACCGGAGCTATGTACCGGGCCGTTGCGCTTTTTCTGATTCGGAGCCAAACCGATATTCATCATCCGGATCATGTGGAGGAAATATTGCATGATATTACCATAGACTTTAAATACAATGCTGAAAAACAGACTCAGGAAACATTGTTAAACGGAGAGAATGTGGAAGAGGAAATCCGCATCAACTCGCGTGTAGCCAGTATTGTAAGCGATGTTAGTGCCCAGAGTTCAGTGAGAAAATACCTGGTGCACCTGCAGCATGCCATGGGAAAATCAAAGGGTATCGTAATGGATGGAAGGGATATTGGCACAGTGGTCTATCCTCAAGCCGAACTGAAATTATTCATTACGGCAGATCCGTCTGTGCGAGCACAACGCAGGCTGGAAGAATTAGCAGAGAAAGGCCAGTTTACTACTTACGAAGAAGTGTTTAATAACCTTCAAAAAAGAGATCATCTGGATACCACACGCGATGATAGTCCGCTTGTAAAAGCAACTGATGCAATTGTAATTGATAATACACACCTTACCCGCGAGCAACAATTTACCATGTCGATGGAATGGGTCAGACAAAAAATGCAACAAGGGAGTCATTAAAAAAATCCGGTAGTGTTACCGGATTTTTTTTTGCATGTATCGTTGCGTTTTGGAATGAGCGTGTTGTTTAATAACTGTTCAGCATCATCGGCATTACCAGCATCAGCATATCTTCGCTGGGTTCGGCAATGGATGGGCGAAGAACGCCGGCCCTGTTGGGTTGCGACATTTCCAGCCGAACATCATCCGAATCAATGGCAGCCAGCAATTCGGCCAGGTATTTGGAGTTGAAACCGATTTCAAGGTCTTCACCTTCGTACTGACTGGTGAGCTTTTCCTGGGCTTCGTTTTCAAAGTCGATGTCTTCAGCAGAAATATTGAGTTCGCTTCCCGACATTTTGAGTCGGATTTGATGCGTTGTTTTATTGGATGTGATGGAAACCCGTCTTACCGAAGTGAGGAGTTCATTGCGGTTCATCATCAACCGGTTCGGATTTTCCTGTGGGATAACAGCTTTGTAATCCGGATATTTTTCATCTATTAAACGGCAAACAAGGCTCATATCCGGAGTAGAGAAATGTGCATTGGAACGATTAAATTCAATAATCACTTCTGTATCGTCATTAGGTAAGGATGACTTAAGCAAATTCAACGCTTTTTTGGGCAGAATGAATGCATCTTCAACACCCGGTTTTACGTCGTTGCGGGTGTATCTTACCAGTCGGTTTGCATCCGTTGCAACGAATGTGATTTCTTCCGGACTGAGTTGAACATATACACCGGTCAGGTTCATGCGCAGTTCATCGTTGCTGGCAGCAAATACAGTTTTGGTAATAGCACGTTGCAATACTTTTCCGGGAATACTGAATTTACGGGCATCTTCAACGCTCGGATTTTTAGGAAATTCATCACCCTTTTGTGCAGTAAGTTTAAAACGGCCCGAGTCGTATTTGATTTCTACCGCTCCTTTTTCCATATTGATAGAAAACGCCAGCGGTTGATCCGGAAGTGATTTCAATAACTCAATGGTTGTTTTGCAGGGAATAGCAATGGAAATATCTTCTTTGGCATCTACCTTAATGGCAGTGGTCATCGTAGTTTCCAAATCGGTAGATGAAATCCTCAATTCCCCATCTTTAATATCGAATAAGAAATTATTCAGGATCGGAATGATGGGTTTGGATACGACCACTCCATCAATCATGGAAAGGTGTTTGAGTAAGGTTGTACTATTAACGATAAATTTCATGTGTATGAATGGTTTACTTCCTGGTTTGAGGATTTACGGATTGCACCAAAAATAAGTTGAGAACCTGCCCAATTCAACACAAGTTATGCACAAGATTTCCGGGATATAGACGAATCCGGGAAAAGCTTACCGGAGAAGGGAACATATAATTTTAAGAGGGTTCGGCTGACTGTGGTAATTTTTTATAGTTTTGCTCCTATTCAAACGCAACTATGAACCCCGAAATAAAAAGCACAACCAAACTCAATCCGAATATTTCAGTAGCAATTCTGGCCACTAAAAAATCAAACTGGAAACAATGGAATTTTACCCCGGAAGAGGTGGTTTACCTCGAGAAACAGATTAAAGCAGATAAAAAGTTTATCGTTATAAATCAGTTCAAACGCCTGGTATTTGTGCAGTTGATGGAGGAGTATGCACATGTGGAGAGTTATCGTAAAATTGAAGGCATGCGCGAATCCGGGAATAAAATATGTGTTCAGATCAATGCGCATAAGTACAATGCCGTTCAGATTGTTTCAGAAGAACCTCTGAAAGAAGAGATTTTGGCTCTGGCCGAAGGTTGCGCACTGAGCAATTATCAGTTTCTTAAATACAAAACAGCAAAGAAAGAAGGGTATACCCTCGAAAAAGTGGAATTGCTGAGCAACCGCATTACGAAGTCAGATCTGGCTCATTTAAATATTGTTGTGGATGCCGTCTTTAAAGCACGTGATCTGGTGAATGAACCTCAATCCTATCTGAATGCGGTCAAATTTGCAGAAGAAATCAAAGGATTAGGAAAAAAGTCGGGAATAAAGGTGGATGTGTTGAATAAAAAGCAACTCGAAAGTCTGAAAATGGGAGGTATTCTGGCTGTTAACAAGGGAAGTCGGGTTCCGCCAACCTTCACCCTGATGGAGTGGAAACCCAAAGGTCATAAAAATAAAAAACCGTTGGTATTGGTTGGAAAAGGTGTGGTTTACGATACCGGAGGATTAAGCCTCAAACCAACCCCCAACAGCATGGATACGATGAAATGTGATATGGCAGGCGGCGCTTTGGTGGCACTTACACTCTACGCGGTTGCAAAAGCAAATTTGCCGTATCATGTCGTTGCGCTTATTCCTGCAACCGACAACAGGCCTGGTGGAGATGCTTATACCCCCGGTGATGTGGTAACCATGTTCGATAAACAAACCGTGGAGGTACTCAATACAGATGCCGAGGGCCGTATGTTGCTGGGAGATGCTCTTGCCTATGCTAAAAAGTACAAACCGGAACTGGTTCTTGATTTTGCTACCCTGACCGGTGCAGCTGCAGCTGCCATTGGACCTTATGGCATTGTTTGCATGGGTACAGCAGATGAAAAAGTTAAATCTAAATTGCGTATCAGCGGATTCAATACCTATGAACGCCTGGTCGAATTTCCTTTCTGGGATGAATATGCTAAGTTAATTAAAAGCGATATTGCGGATATGAAAAACATCGGAGGTCCGGTGGGAGGAGCCATTACGGCAGGCAAATTTCTGGAGAAATTCACCGATTACCCCTGGATGCATTTTGATATTGCAGGTCCGGCTTTTGTTTCCAAAGACGATTCGTACCGGGGTAAGAATGGTACCGGTTACGGTGTTCGCCTGATGTTCGACTATATTAAAAACCAGTGTAAATAAACCAGCATACATGAGCAAACTTCCAATCATAGGAATTACCATCGGAGATGTAAATGGCGTAAGTTTAGAAGTGATCCTGAAAACACTTGTCGATACGCGTGTTGCCGACTATTGTACGCCGGTTGTATATGGTTCACCCAAAATTATTTCGTTCTGGAAAAAAATCATCGGTCACCCCGAGTTCAACCTGAATATCATTCGTTCACTCGATCAGGTACACCACAAGAAATCCAATATTCTGGTTTGCTGGGACGATGAAGTGGAGATCAAACCGGGAGAAGTAACCCCAACCGCAGGTAAATATGCATTTCGTTCACTCGAAAGAGCAACGAAAGATATTCAGCAAGGCTTGATTCATGCGTTGGTAACAGCTCCCCTGAACAAAGACAATATCAACAGCGATGCATTGCCATTTAAAGGGCATACCGAATACCTGGCTCAGCAGGCGGGTACAACAGATTTTATGATGATGCTGATCAGCAACCAGGTAAAAGTAGGTCTGGTTACAGGACATGTTCCGCTTAAAGATGTTGCTTCTCTTATTTCGGTGGATTTGATTCTGAAAAAACTGAGGGTCATGAAAAAAAGCCTTGAAAAGGATTTTAACATCATCAAACCAAAAATGGCCTTGTTGGGATTAAATCCGCATGCCGGCGACAATGGATTATTGGGTAAAGAAGATAAAGACATCATTGCCGTGGCAGCTAAGAAAGCACAGGATGAAGGCATGGTGGTTTACGGTCCTTATTCAGCCGATGGTTTTTTTGGTACCCGTCAGTTCGAAAAGTTCGACGCCGTTTTAGCCATGTACCACGATCAGGGTTTGATCCCGTTTAAATACATGGCCTTTGAAGATGGGGTGAACTTTACTGCCGGTTTGCCATTTGTTCGAACCTCACCTGATCATGGAACTGGTTATTCACTGGCAGGTAAAAATCAAGCCAGCGAAGTGTCGTTCCGCAATGCCTTATATGCAGCCATTGACATTCTTCGAAACCGGAACGAAAATTTTAAACTCGACGAAAATCCTTTACCCTTCTCAGCCTTTAGAAAAGAACGTTTCCGTATAGATTTTTGAGATCACCGCAATGAAAGCCAAACTCCTCGCATTTCTCAAAAATACCCGGGTGTTGTTTGGCCTGTATCTGCTGGTAGCACTGGTTGCCTCTGTGCACCTGATTCTGTTGGGTAGTAAGACTTTCAACGGTCTGGATATTTACAAGCATTACAACAACTTTGTCATATTTCGTAATGCTTTTTTCCATCTTGTACATGCGCAAGACTTATATATCTTTTATCCGCAGGAGCAATACGATTTATTTAAATACAGCCCAACCTTTGCCTTGCTGATGTTTCCATTTGCCCTGCTTCCGGCCTGGGCTGGGGTAATCGTATGGAATCTCGCCAATGCAGCGTTGTTGTTTTATGCAGTATCCCGTTTTACTTTTAAGGATTCGCGATACACAGTTTTTGCCCTGTGGTTTATTCTACAGGAAACCCTTACAAGTTTGCAAAGTGTGCAAACCAATCCCATGATTGCCGCCTTATTAATTCTGGCATTTACCTCTCTCGAAGAAAACAAAACCGGACGAGCCACCTTGTTCATTGTTTGCAGTGCCGGTATAAAGATTTTCGGAGTGTTGGGATTCTTGCTCTTCTTTTTGTATCCCAACAAAGGGAAATTCATGGGCTACTCTCTAGCATGGACTGCTTTGCTCGTGCTGATACCCTTACTGGTGGTTTCACCCGAATCGTTGTGGATGCAATACCAAAGTTGGTGGAATATGTTGCAAAACGATCATTCCACATCCTATGGTCTGTCGGTCATGGGATGGCTAAAAACCTGGCTTGGTGCAGAACCCGATAAATTTGTTGTTGTGCTTATCGGTGCTCTACTATTGTTAGCACCCCTCTTTCGCATCCATGAATATCGTACTTACCTGTTTCGCTGCCTTTACTTTTCGGTGATTCTGATCTGGATGATCATTTTTAACCACAAGGCCGAATCTTCAACCTTTGTGATTGCTGTGTGTGGAATTGCTATCTGGTATTATTCGCAAATTCCAAACAGGTGGTTGGTGGCCGTTATGATTTTTGCATTTGTTTTTACCTGCCTTTCGCCCACTGATTTATTTCCACGCGTTTGGCGGAAAGAATTCGTTGAACCTTATGTGATGAAAGCTGTTCCCTGCATCCTTATCTGGATCTGGGTGGAGGTGCAATTGCTTACCGGACGCTTTCGTAACCGGATTGAATAAGGAATTAACAGGAATTCCCTTATTTTTGCGCCTCAATTTTTAAATTCCATGATTTCAGTTTCAAATCTTTCGCTCCGCTATGGGAAACGTGTATTGTTCGATGAGGTAAACATCAAATTTACTCCCGGCAATTGTTATGGAATCATTGGTGCCAATGGTGCAGGGAAATCCACTTTCCTCAAAATCCTTTCAGGAGAAATCGATGCTACCACGGGCAATGTGTCGATGGCTCCAGGTGAACGGATGAGTGTGTTGAAACAAAATCACTTTGAATTTGATAGCTACGAAGTACTGCAAACCGTAATTATGGGCAATCGTCGCTTGTGGGATATTATGCATGAAAAGGAAGCATTGTACTCCAAACCGGATTTCAGCGATGCCGATGGAGAACGGGTTGCCGAATTGGAAGGTGTTTTTGCGGAGATGCAGGGATGGAATGCCGAAAGTGATGCCGCAAACCTGTTGGAAGAATTGGGTGTAGGCGTTAGTCAGCATACCAGGTTGATGAGCGAATTGAACGGAAAAGAAAAAGTTCGGGTTTTACTGGCTCAGGCCTTATTTGGTAATCCCGATATTCTATTACTCGATGAGCCTACCAACGATCTGGATGTAGAAACCATCAGCTGGTTGGAGAATTTTTTAGCCGATTTTCAAAATATCGTTATTGTGGTAAGTCACGATCGTCACTTCCTGGATGCCGTGTGTACACATGTAGCCGATATAGATTTTGGAAAAATTCAATTGTATACCGGTAACTATTCGTTCTGGTACGAGTCGAGTCAGTTGGCCTTGCGTCAGCGTGGCGATCAGAATAAAAAAGTAGAAGATAAGCGCAAGGAATTGCAGGAATTTATTGAGCGATTCAGCGCAAATGCGTCCAAATCGCGCCAGGCAACCAGCCGTAAGAAATTGTTGGAGAAACTGGTGGTAGAAGAAATCAAGCCTTCTACCCGTAAATATCCGGGGATCATTTTCCGTGCCGATCGTGATTGCGGGGATCAGATCTTACGTGTGGAGCATTTATCCAGAAAAACGGAAGAAGGCATTTTGTTATTCAACGATGTTTCGTTTACCATAGATAAAGGAGATAAGGTGGCTTTTTTATCAAAAGAACATCTGGCTATTACAGCCTTCTTTGAAATAATCAGTGGTGAATCAAAAGCCGATGCCGGTGAATATACGTGGGGACAAACCATTACACGGTCGTATTTGCCGAATGAAAATGCACGTTTTTTTAACAGCGACGATAACCTGATCGACTGGCTTCGTCAATTTTCTGCAGATAAAGATGAAACCTATATCCGGGGGTTTTTAGGCAAAATGTTGTTTAGCGGGGAAGAGGTATTTAAAAAATCGAACGTACTGAGTGGTGGAGAAAAAGTTCGTTGCATGGTATCGCGTATGATGCTTACCAATGCCAATTGCCTGTTGCTGGATGAACCTACCAATCACCTCGATCTGGAAACCATTACCTCGTTTAACGAAGCTTTGAAAGACTGGAAACATGTGGCATTGTTCTCTTCGCATGACCATGAGTTCACACAAACCATTGCCAACCGGGTGATCGAACTTACTCCAAACGGTTGCATCGATAAACGCATGACGTTCGATGAATATATAAGCGATGAGCGGGTTAAGGAACAACGGGCTCAAATGTACGCCGGTACCAAAATGAGCTAACAAGAGAATTACGAATTACAAAGTACGAATTACGAAGTTTTCGCTCCGTAGAGAACAATTCCAATCAAGGAATTACCTCTAACCCAATAACGATTAACCAATAACGATTAACCATTAACCAATTACCAATTACATAAATCTCACTCCTTCACCTCACCCGCCGTACTCCCAAATTCAAATTGCATTTCATTGAGGCGACGATATAGTCCGTTGCTTTCCATCAATGCTTCATGGGTTCCGGTTTCAGTTACTGTTCCTTTATCAATAACTATAATTTTATCGGCATTGCGTATGGTTGAGAGACGATGTGCAATGACAAATGATGTTCGGTTCTTCATCAGGTTTTCGAGTGCATCCTGCACCAGTTGTTCGCTTTCGCTGTCGAGCGAAGAAGTAGCTTCATCCAGAATAAGCAACACCGGGTTTTTTAAGATTGCACGGGCAATGGCCACACGTTGACGTTGACCGCCGGAAAGTTTAATGCCGCGTTCACCCACAAGTGTTTCATATCCTTCCGGAAATTTATCAATGAATTCGTGCGCATGTGCAGCTTTAGAAGCAGCAATGATTTCTGATTCGGTGGCATTCGGTTTTCCGTATGCAATATTCTCGCGGATACTTCCTCCAAACAACATAATATCCTGTGGCACATAGGCCATTTGTTTCCGCAATTGGCTCAAGGGAAAAGCAGTTGAATTTTTACCATCAAACTGAATTTCTCCATGTGTTGGATCGTAATATCGCAGCAGCAGGGCGGCAAGTGTACTTTTTCCGGCACCACTCGATCCAACTATGGCCACTTGTTCTCCAGGTCGTATTTCCAGGGTAATATGTTTTAAAACTTCAATATCCTTGCGCGATGGGTAACTGAAACCAACCCCATGCATACTTATTTGTCCTTTGAGCTTGTTATGTTCTTCTACTACAAAATCATTCAATTCAACTGCTTCACCATCTGATCGCAATATTTCGCGTACACTTTGTGTAGCTCCCAGTGTTTTTTGCAATTGGCTGAACATATCGGCAAATCCGGCAAATGTTCCACCTACAAAAACAGAGAAGATCACAAACATGGTGAGCAAACCTGTGGTCAGTTCTCCGGTTTGAATCATACCGGCACCTACATACATAACATAAGCGATAGCACCAAAAACGCTGAAGATCATAACCGATACAAAAGCACCCCGGTAGCGGGCGTTTTGAATAGCGGTATTCACCACGGAAGTAATACTTTTAATATAGCGTTGTATTTCAAAAGCCTCGCCGGTAAAGGCTTTAACGGCAGCAATACCCTGAAAAGTTTCCTGCACAATAGTGCCGCTTTCTGCCAGTTGATCCTGTGCCTTTCTTGACATTTTACGGATCCGCATCCCAAAAATTACAGCAACCACAGCCACAATGGGTACAACGGCCAACATCACCAGGGCCAGCTTCACTGAAATCCAAAAGATAAATGCCAACCCGATGATGAGGGTAAATATTCCCCGGAGAAATTCGGCAAACGTAAACGAAATCGCATCCTGAATTTGCGACAAGTCGGAAGAGATCCGGCTGCTCAGTTCACCTACCC
The DNA here is from genome assembly GCA_041665785.1 of Bacteroidia bacterium. Classification (GTDB taxonomy): domain Bacteria; phylum Bacteroidota; class Bacteroidia; order UKL13-3; family UKL13-3; genus JBAYIE01. The sequence goes on from JBAYIE010000001.1 coordinate 122,053, forward strand.
GTTTTTCGGTAAAGTAACTCATGGGCTGAGTTAGCAGTTTGGTATATACATCCCTGCGCAAATCGGCCAATGATCGCTCTCCAACGCCGGTTAGCAAATAAATGCGGAGGTATGAAAAGATCATTTGAATACCCAATTGGGCAAAGATGAGGAGAATCGTGGTTTGCAAACTCCATTGGATTTCTTTCAAACCCGAACTGAAACTTACCGGTAAATTACCACCGGGCATTGCAGCCGATGCACCCGGTGCAGCCACATCAATCATTTTACCTAACAGAAACGGGAATGCACTGGTTGATATGGCTGAAAGTGCAAGACAAATCAGCGCCAGATAAAAATGCACCCGGTAAGGTTTGATATACTTAAACAAAATCAGTGCTTCGCGCAATGATTCTTTGGTGATTTTGGCCTTGTTGGATTCTTCCTTTAAATTTCCGTTGCTGCTGTAATTCCTTCTTCCTTTCGCCATGAATGCCTCTGTTGATAAATGAGGTGCAAAGCAACTTCAAAATCCGGGATTTAGAAAAGGATTTAGGTAAGTCGGGTGGAAAAGTCGGTAAAATTCTAATTCAGCCTGTTGAATACAGGTCATTTTCACAAGTGAATGCAAACTCCAAAACAGGATTATATTTGCATTATGCTGGAAAAAATCGAACATATCGGTATTGCCGTGAAGGATGCTAAATCATCGGTGGCCTTGTTCAACGCACTGTTTAACCGGGAACCCTTAAAAACCGAAACAGTAACCTCCGAAAGTGTTACTACTATTTTTTACCAATTGGGTGAAAGCAAAATTGAGTTGCTGGAAGCTACCTCTGAAGACAGTACCATTGCCCGTTTCATAGAGAAAAGGGGAGAAGGTATCCATCATATAGCATTTGCTGTAGATAATCTCGAAACCGAGATAGAACGGCTTAAGACGGCCGGATTTCAATTCATTCACGATGCGCCAAAGGATGGTGCCGACAATAAGCGGATCTGTTTTCTTCACCCTAAATCGGGCAATGGTATCTTGATCGAATTGTGCGAGGAGCGAAAATAAATGGAATAATTCTCCGGCTTAACGGTACAGCACTTCTTTTACCACTTTTACAATCTTATCGGCATTGGGAAGAAAAGCCTGAACCAGTGTAGGTGCGTAGCCAAGCGGCGTATCTTGTGTGGTTATCCGGCGTATCGGTGCATCGAGGTAATCAAAGGCTTTATTTTGCACCATATAACTCACCTCGGTAGAAATGGATGCCAACGGCCAGGCTTCTTCGATAATGACCAAACGGTTGGTTTTTTTAACGGATTCAATCACCGTTTCGTAATCAATGGGTCGAACAGTGCGCAAGTCGATGATCTCAGCAGAAATGCCTTCAGCAGCAAGCAAATCAGCAGCTGCAAAAACAGTTTTCATGATCTTTCCAAAAGATACCAGCGTAACATCTGATCCTTCCCTTTTAATATCGGCTTTACCAATAGGGAGAATATATTCTTCTTCCGGTACTTCCCCTTTATCGCCATACATCTGCTCGCTTTCCATGAATATAACCGGGTCGTGGTCGCGAATAGCCGCTTTGAGCAATCCTTTGGCATCGTATGGGTTAGACGGAACAACTACTTTCAGTCCCGGACAGTTGGCAAACCAGTTTTCAAAGGCCTGTGAATGTTGAGCGCCCAATTGTCCGGCCGAACCGGTTGGACCACGAAAAACAATAGGCACATTAAACTGGCCACCACTCATTTGATACATTTTTGCAGCTGCATTGATGATCTGATCGATAGCCACCAGCGAGAAATTAAAGGTCATGAATTCAATCACCGGCCGGATGCCGTTCATTGCTGCTCCAACACCAATTCCGGCGAAACCGAGTTCAGCAATGGGGGTATCGATTACCCTTTTTGCACCGAATTCATCCAGCATCCCCTGGCTAACTTTATACGCTCCGTTGTAATCGGCCACTTCTTCTCCCATCAGAAACACATCCGGATCGCGGCGCATTTCTTCGGATATGGCCTCACGCAAGGCTTCCCTGAATTGAATTGATCTCATGTTTGAAATTTAAATCGGTGCAAAAATAGGAGGTTTGCACGGCTTTCAAAATTCTAATTCCGGATGAGGCAAATAGCTCTCAATCGCTTAGTGGAAAAGGTTTGAGGTGAGTTTGAATTTGTTTTTAATGATGGAAAAGTAATTCCGGCTCACCTCAAAAGGCTCGGTAACATTCTTCAGATACAGAATGCCGGTATCGTAAGTGCCTTTTTCGATTTTTTGCACATTGTGCAGGTTTACCATGGTAGAGCGGTGGATCCGGAAAAAATCTTCCTGCGGAAGTTTGTCTTCCCAAACTTTAATTAATCCGTAGGTGGTGAAGGATGTACCATCCAGCAGGGAAACCGTGGTATAGTTGCCTTTGGCTTCAATAAAGTTAATGTCTTTGATTTTAATGAACTTCATCTCGTTGTTGATGTTCATCAGAATCATATTGTCTATACCCAGCCTGTTGTTGCCGGCCAGCCCTTTGTCTTCCCCTTCCGGATCGGCAACAGCTCCAACTTCGGATTCTGTTACTTTGATACGGCTCAGGGCTTTTTCCAGACGATCATAACTGATAGGCTTCAGGATGTAGTCGATGGTATTGTATTCGAATGCTTTTACTGCAAATTCTGCAAAACTGGTAGTGAAAAGAATATTGATTTTCGGATTTACATATTTGATCAGATCCAACGCATTGGCACCCTGCAAATCGATATCGGTAATGAGCAGATCAAATTCTTTATTGGCTTTCAGAGCCTCTTCGGCCTGGGTAAACGATGTAGCTTCCGCAATCACCTTAATGAATTCGAATTTTTTGAGAAATTCTTTCAATAACTTCATCGAAACCGGATCGTCTTCAACCAATATGGTTTTTATGGCTTTTGGGTCTTTCATTCAGCGTCGTTTTGCGTGTAAATATACAATTTCTGTATATAAAACCGCATCTTTGCCCAATAAATGAATAACCCGGCATGAATACAGATACCATTCCACTTTTTACCCCCAAAAACTGGACAGAGTACTCCTTACTGGATAGTGGAAATGGAGAAAAACTCGAAAAATTCGGCGACTATATTCTTTGCCGTCCCGAGCCGCAAGCCTTGTGGGACAAAGGCTTGAGTGAAACGGAGTGGAGGAAATTATACCATGTTCGTTTTGTTCAGAAAGGCAGTCATGCCGGAGAATGGCAAAAACAAAAAGCCTGCCCGGATCGCTGGCCCATTCATTACAGTCACAAAGGACTGGAACTCACCTTTAATTTGTCTCTGACTTCCTTCAAACATGTCGGAATTTTTCCCGAACAGGCCATTAATTGGGATTATATATTTAAGCAAACTGCCGCAATCAGGGGTGAACAAGCAAAAGTATTGAATCTGTTTGCCTATACCGGTGGAAGCTCGCTTGCTCCTAAAGCAGCCGGAGCCGACGTAACCCATGTGGATTCGGTAAAGCAGGTGATTACCTGGTCGAAAGAAAATATGGAATCGAGCGGATTGAATGATATCCGATGGGTTGTAGAGGATGCTTTAAAATTTGTGAAAAGGGAAGTGAAACGCGGTAAGAAATACAACGGAATCATTCTGGATCCGCCAGCCTATGGAATTGGTGCAAACGGGGAGCGCTGGAAACTGGAAGAACAGATCAATGAAATGCTTCACGAATTAAAATCACTTTTGGCTGAACAGCATTTTATGGTATTGAATATGTATTCGCTGGGCATGAGCGCCCTCATAACCGAAAACCTCGTACGCTCGGTTTTTCAACCCAAAGGAATTCTGGAAAGTGGGGAAGTATATCTGCAATCAGGTACGGATCAGAAGTTGCCGTTGGGGATTGTGGCACGGTATGCTACTGGAAATGAAAAATGAATAATGCCTTGTCTCGCCGTAACTTTAGCGATGGTGGGAAGAAAGAGTTTGGTTAGAGCGAAGTAAAATAATAGGGGAAAGTGGGGAAGGGGAAACCTTACATCTTATATTTTTTCTTCAGGTTGAAGAAATAATTCCGGCTGATTTCGAAGGGAGTTTTATTGTCGTTGATATACAAACGGCCGGTATCGTTGGCCCATTTCTCAATTTTGGTTACGGCAGTAAGATTAACCAGGGTGGAGCGGTGAATTTGTATAAACATATCTTCCGGCAAACGGTTTAACCAGTTGCGGATTGAATTATACGTTACACTCATTTTGCCGTTGGAAAGGTACACCTTGGTATAATTGCCAAAGGCTTCAATATGGGTGATCTCATGCACTTTTACAAAGTTGAGGCGGTTTTCGTAGTTCAGCAGGATCACATGATTGGGACCAAATTTGGTATCCACATCTTCTTCCGATGCGTCTGTAGTTTGAACGTTTTCCCATTTATTGGAGACCTTCTCTATGGCCTTGGTCAAACGGTCGAGACTGATGGGCTTCAATAAAAAATCAACCGCATTGTGCTCAAATGCCTTGATAGCGTAATCCGAATGGGAAGTAACAAAAATGATCATGGGATCGTACTTGATCTTCGAAAGCAAATCAATACTGGTTAATCCATTGAGGTCAATATCCAGGATCAGCAGATCAGGAGTTTCCTCTTCTATAAGGTTCAGGGCGTCTTCGAAATTCGACGCTTCACCTACAACAACTATTTTTTCGAAATTTTCAAGGAGTTTTTTCAATACGGAACGTATTGCTTCAACGTCGTCTACTAATATCGCTTTGATGGATTCCTTCATGTTTCTTTTGGCAGTCCAAGTATACAATAATTCACAGGATAATACAAAACAGGAGAAAATCGCTTAATGTGCTTATGACCGGACCACTTCAAAAGTATCGGTATTCAAGTTCATTGCAAGCAATCCATAAAACTTAATGATTTGGTAATGTTAAGAAGGAAGAAGTGAAGAACAGATTAGGTAAAAACTATATTAACCTATTATGGGAATTTGGAAGATAATTTGCCTTTTTAATAATATTATTTTAACCATCTTTAATCTCTTTTCAGATAAGTTACTTTAAAAGTAACAAATAATGGATTGTCTTTTCGTACATTGTTTTGATCGGAAGGAGATCTAACAATTCCAGATTCTGTTCCTTCAAACGTATTGGAACCCATCTTCGATATCTCACAATAAAACAGTTCAGGCTGCTGCGGATTTCTATTTTCCTTTATGAAATGCACAATATTGGAATTCTCATTATAATTAAAGTACCTTATAGTATATAACTCTTTATCGGTTGTTTCACCCATGATCTTATTTTGTTCAGTAACATAAAACGGTGTAACAGTCCTCTTATTTGGTATATCCAATTGAACTGCACTTAGTTCCCACCGCCCTTTGAAGAACTCAAACGCTTTTTGGTTTCGTGAATGTTTTTCTAATTGAGAAACTATTCCATTTATTCTTCCGTTTTGTTCACTTTGAAGACTTAATAATTTCGTTTTCTCATTCAGCCAATCCCTTTCCTTAGAAGTGAAATCGTTTAATTCCTTTTCTCTTGAAACATATGCTTGCAGTAATTCCCTATATTCTTCACCTGAAACAGGGGCTTCCTCTAATTCGTTAATTACTATTTTCTGTCTATCTGCTTTATTTTTGGCATGAAGTTTTAAAATCTTCTTTTCAATGTATGAAAACGCAGTAAAATAAATGATAGTCGCTACAAGCGGATAAACCAGAGTGTGAGTTGTGTCCCTAAGTAGGCAACCTATTATAGTTACTTTAAGCGAATTCAAATCAGATTGAGACTCAAAAAAAGTAACATAAAAAATTTTCCAATTTGAAATGCACCATGAAATTAGGAAAACGCTAGTTAGAGGACTATTTATCCTTTCGGAAATAGGATGAAGGATTCGGTCTAAAAATTTCACGATTTATTCTACGGTTCTAAATGCAAGATAGCGAAATTATTGAATCCAATTATGTGTACAGAATTAACTATTCTGCTTTAATTATTTTTCTATCAGCATCAAAATAAAAGGTCAAAGTGCTTGTAACATAAGCTCCGAACCCATTCATAGACTGTAAGTCCCCTTTTTATCAGACTGGGTTAAAAGTGACATTTCAAAGTAATGTTACTTTAGTTTTTGCTTTGTCGTGTAACAATGGATTAACAAATTTCTTGAGAAAAAAGGAAGAAATATGATAATTGAGAAATGTTTGTACCTTTTCATCATGGTTTCAAGATTAACCGAAGCGGAAAAATGAAAATAAGAACTTTATTCAACTTTGGCCTGAGTTTACTATTTCTCCATACTAATGGTCAAAGCGTTCAGTCAGACAAAGAATTTGAATCCTCATTTAGAGAAGGGATGATAAATTCTAAAGAATTCCAAATGATTAACCCTGAGCTTAAGATGCCTATTTGTGATTGCTTTATAAAAAAGTCAAAGGTACTATTTCCCAAATTTGTGGATTGGATTCATGATAGCTTAAAACCATATGCACCAACAATATACTCAACTTGTTTTAGAGAATTAAAGTCAAACTCATCACTAAAGAGTTTATGGAATGAAAGGTATCAGGATAGTCTGAAGGTATTTTTCTTTATTTCTGATGATCTTCAAGTATTATCTGAAGATGCTAGAAATATTTTAATTGAATACATTATAGAAGATATAAAGAATCTATTCCCTCTGGGATTGCAGATCTACGATCAGAATGAAAAATTGGTATTCTTTGAAGCAATAAATCGAAATAGTATTACAAAACTACGAAAACGGTATAAGTCAAACTAAAATTTAACATGAATTACTAGATCGAATTTGGATGCGGCTCACCATTTTCTTCATCCTCTAACTTCTCGGGCCTCATCTGTGGAAAGAAAAGAACATCCTGTATAGAATTTTGGTTTGTCATCACCATGCACAGGCGATCGATGCCAATACCCAATCCTGCAGTCGGAGGCATTCCGTATTCCAGTGCGCGCAGAAAATCTTCATCGAGTACCATGGCTTCGTCGTCGCCGCGTTTGCCCAATTCCAATTGTTCTTCAAATCGTGCACGCTGATCAATAGGGTCGTTTAGTTCTGAGAATGCATTGCAGATTTCTTTTCCGTTGCAAATGGCTTCAAAACGTTCCACCAATCCCGGCTTGGTGCGGTGTTTTTTTGCCAACGGACTCATCTCTACCGGATAATCGGTAATGAATGTTGGTTGTATTAACAAAGGTTCACATTTCGATCCGAAAATTTCATCGATCAGTTTGCCTCTTCCCATAGTAGGGTCGGTACGGATTCCCAATTGCTCACAAGTTTGACGCAAAGCAGCTTCGTCCATTTCCGAAATATCAATACCGGTAAAATACTGAATGGCACCGTACATGGTATAGCGTTTCCAGGGACGTTGAAAATTGATCACATGTTCGCCTACCTGCACTTCGGTAGTTCCGTGCAATGCAAGCGCCACTTTTTCTACCATTTCTTCCACGAGGTTCATCATCCACTCGTAGTCTTTATACGCTACATACAGTTCAATCTGTGTAAACTCCGGATTGTGAAAGCGGCTCATTCCTTCGTTGCGGAAATCTTTGGAGAATTCATACACGCCATCGTAACCACCTACGATCAACCGCTTCAGGTAAAGTTCGTTGGCGATGCGCAGGTAAAGGGTCATGTCGAGGGTATTGTGATGGGTTTTAAACGGACGCGCCGCAGCACCACCATACAAGGGTTGCAATACCGGTGTTTCCACTTCGAGGTAACCTTTATCGTTCAAATGTTCACGCATTACCTGCATGAGTTTGGAACGCTTGCGAAACACTTCTTTCTTCTCAGGATTTACAATGAGGTCGGCATAACGCTGACGGTACATGAATTCAGGATCGCTTACGGCATCAAATTTTTCTCCGTCTTTTTGCTTCACCACAGGAAGTGGTTTCAGGGCTTTGGCCAGCAATTGAAGCGATTCTACATGAATAGTGGTTTCGCCCATCTTGGTGGTAAATACATAACCATTTACCCCAATGATATCGCCAATGTCGAGCAACTTTTTAAACAAAACATCGTACAACGTTTTGTCATCCGTTTTGCAGATTTCATCGCGTTTGATATACAACTGAATTTTACCGGTTGCATCCTGCAATACAGCAAAGGCGGCTTTACCCATATCACGTATACTCATAATACGCCCGGCAATGCTGATGTTTTTGAATTCGATTTTTCCGGCCGGATAATTGGTTAAGATATCATCGGCGGAGGTATTCACTTCAAACTCATTGGCTGGAAAAGCCTGAATTCCCAATTGCGTTAATTCTGCAAGTTTTTCCCTGCGTAAAAGTTCCTGTTCGCTTAAATGTGGCTGCATAAAATAATTAAAGAGGCGCAAAAATAAGGATTATGCATTCTAAGTGGGAACTATTTTTAGGTCAACAATGCGCCAATTCGCAGTATTTCAACCGATGTGCCTATCTTTGCGGCAGTGACAACATCCAAAAAAGATATTCGCGAACTCACAGAGGCAGCCTTAAAAGAGATTTTTACCGCACGGGGTGATAAGCCTTTTCGGGCCCATCAGGTGTATGAATGGCTCTGGAAGAAATCCTGTACCGATTTCGATAGGATGTCGAATTTGTCGAAAGAAACCCGCGACTGGCTGAAAGAACAATTTGTGATTCACCCATTGCTGTTGGAGGAGAAGCAGGTGAGTAAAGATAAAACCATCAAAACCAGTTTCCGACTGCACGATAGACATTTGATTGAAGGCGTATTGATTCCGGCCGACGATCGCATGACGGCCTGTGTTTCATCACAGGTGGGTTGTAGCCTGACTTGTAAATTTTGTGCCACCGGCAAAATGGAGAGGATCAGAAACCTTACAGCCGGCGAGATTTACGATCAGGTAGTGGCTATCCGCCAACAGGCTCAACAACATTATGGAACACCACTAACCAATATTGTATATATGGGCATGGGTGAACCCTTGCTGAATTATGCCAATGTTTTAAAGTCCATTGAACACATTACTTCCGAAGAGGGATTGAATATGGCCAGCGACCGCATCACGGTATCAACAGCCGGAATCGCAAAAATGATTCATAAGCTGGCCGACGATGGTGTGAAATTCAACCTGGCATTATCCCTGCATGCTGCCAATGATACAAAGCGTAACCAAATTATGCCCATCAACGAGAGCAACAGTCTGGAAGCAGTAATGGAAGCCCTGCATTATTTTCAACAGCATGCCCGTGGAAGAATCACCTTCGAATACATTGCATTTAATCAATTCAACGATACTATCGAAGATGCCCGCGAACTGGTAGCTTTATGCCGGAAAGTTCCTGCCAAAATAAATATCATCGAGTACAATCCTATTGGCGATGGTTTGTTTGAAAAAGCCAACCCCGAACGCATCGATCAGTTTCAACGTTATCTCGAGAAAAACAGGATTGTAGCAACGGTTCGGCGTAGTCGCGGTAAAGATATCGATGCCGCCTGCGGGCAGCTGGCCAATAAGAAGCACGAGGAAGCTTTATTGAATTAACAAAGTTCCATTCAACTGGTTTGTGATTCTAAGCATCTCAATTTTTCTGATTTGTATTTTTTTCAGTGTTGTTTATATTTGATTATAAACCTTTTATCGTTATGAAAAATCTATTCTTTACACTCTTGGCTGCCTTTACATTAAATGCATCTGCACAATGGAAGGCCAATACCCCGCCTTCGAATTTTTTTCCAACACTCGGTTTAAGCAGCATCGATGGGAAGTTGTATGCAGCCACCAACAAAGGCTTATATGTTTCCGACGATAACGGCGATAATTGGACTATGCTGCATGAAGGAGCCACCTTTAAACAAATCATTCAAATCAACGGCGACACCTTGCTGGCTACCTATCATGGCAGTAGTTTGGTTATGCGCTCGGATAACAAGGGAACAACTTGGAATATGGATACAGTTGGCATCGATGGAAAAGGAGAAAACAAGGCCTTAATGTATGACGCTGCCGGCAACCGCATTTTTATCAGCCTGGGTTACCCCAGTTACGGACTGTACTACAAATCGCCTTCAGAAGCTTCATGGAATCGTGTAAGCAGCGTAAATATCGGCACAAGTGCAGCTACAAACGTGAGCCATATTGCAATGAAGGGGAATAAAATCTTTGCTGCGGGTTATTCTTATTTCTATACTTCTGTGGATGGAGGTATGAATTGGGTACAAGAAACTACCACCGGGTATCCGTCTGCAGTGGGTGGATCATACAGTCATCAGGCATTTGTTGCTGCCGACGCAGGTATATTTATGGGTGGTGATGGAGGAATTTACAAATCCATTGATGAAGGATTGAACTGGTCTAAAATAGGGAATGGAATCATCAATCATTTTTTCGGAAATCCGTTTGCAAGCACGATGTATTATGATGGAACAACTTTGTATGTCGGCGCGCGCGGACATAACGATTCGAATTTTGTGTATACATCAACCGATGGAGGCGCAAACTTTCAGATCTATGCCGACCGCATTTTCAACTTTCCGGTTGCCATCACCAAACACAAAGGCGCTCTGGTAATGGCCCGGTTTTCCAAAGATTCTGTATACAACGATGGCAATTTCTCTACAACCGGTATAGTAAAACTGAACGAAGTTGATTTCAATTTGTATCCCAACCCGGTTCAATCGGAATTGACTGTGCAGAATAATACGAAAGGTTTTGCACTAACAACCTATACGCTGGTTTCGTTAACCGGTCAACTAATCCTGGAAGAAGAAGCAACAAAAAGTGAGGTAATACTGAATGTATCTGATCTGCCTCAGGGCGCTTATTTCTTGCATATTTCAAATACGGATGGAATTCAGGTGAGGAAGGTGATTGTGGCGAGGTAGAGGAGGGAGAGGAAGAGGGAGAGGGAGAGGGAGAGGGAGAGGATGAGGATGAGGATGAGGATGAGGATGAGGGAAGCCTCTTGCTCATCCTCTCCCTCTTCCTGCATAAACGAACAATCAAATTTAAAGGTTCAAGGTGATAATAAAACGAGTTAGTTCATTTGCTCCATTATCCATTTCATCAAATAGTTCTCGTCTACTATGGACCATGAATGGCAATTCCGGTTTCCTTCTGTGTCAAAACCTTTACCGGATGTGGTGATCAGAGTGACTTTATCGGAGCCCATATGTTTCAAGGTACGTACAAAGGCTGCGATGTCGTATGAATTGAAATCATAATAGACGGAGCCCCGTTCATTCAGCCACCAGTCGATGTCCGGTTCATGAAACAAGACAATGGGAAGGTCTTTCAGAAATCGGGCATTGCTTTGCTCCGGTTGAGTGTGCGAGAAAACGGAAGCCTCCAGGTATTGTTGAGGAAATTCCTCCGGAGAGCCTTTAAATTTTTCAGCAAATACTTTCGGCATATGTTCCGCTTCCCACAACATGCCTGCTTTAAAGTAGGCTTTATGATGTTTTACGGAATTATAAAAACGGGCCAGATCCAACGGAGAGTCAACGGCAAAAACACCCTGCAACCGAATGCCGGTTTTGGATTTGCCTTGTTCGCAGAATTGAGCATAACGCAAAGCCTTTGTTCCGCTTGCTGAAATTCCTCCCATGATAATTTTAGATCTTGGGATATGATATTTTATAATGACCTCCTCAACAATTTCATCCAGCAGTCTCATTTCCGGTTCGGCATAATACATTTCCGGGAAGAATTTTGAGGTGACAGTGTATAGTGTCATCAAACCGGAATCAGCGGCCATTTTATACAATTTTGAACGGGAAGGTTTCTTGAAATCCGGTAATGCGCTGTAATCCCGTATGATCAAACCCTTAATTTCCTTGTGTGACGGAAATACCATCAGGTAACAATTCACGGCAGAATCAGATGGGTTGCGATAAACGTATTCATAACGCTGACCGTAAGCAGGAATAACAAGAATGAACAGAATGTAATGGAGGTATATTTTCATCTTATAGTTGATTAATCGGAAGATGTCCAATGGCGTTCATTTGTGTATCCAGCGTAATAAACGAATTGTAAGCAACCTCCAGTATATTCCCTTCCGGATCAGAGAAGTAGAAAAAGAGTCCGCCAAATGGCGGTTCCGTGGGTTCTTTTAAAATGATAACCTTGTTTTTTAACATTTCGTACAAATCGATCACTTCCTCTTTTGTGGAAACATTGTACCCAATAGTAACGCAGCGAAATCCATTTCCTTTCGGGTCAACGCCTATAAAATCTGCCAGCATTTCTTTATTACAAATACTCAGCAACAATCCATTGAGTTTAAAAAATACAATATCTTTATTGGAAGCGATGGGATGCCAACCCAGCACATTTTCATAAAATTCGCGCAAAGCAGGTTGGTTTTGGGCGCCAATGGTCAATACACTGATACGTGGTTCCATAAGTTTATCTGGTTTATTGTATTTTACCTTTTCGCTATCAATACGTTGTTGGTTACTTCAACGCGTTCCAGCACTTTAACATTCATACCATCCTGCCTGAAAGATTCCTGAATCAGGGCAAATGTTTCAGGCGACATAGAGTTGCGCATGGTATTGAACAAAACATGCCCATGCGCCGTTAGGTGTGTTATGAGCTGATGGATAAAAGAAGGTTTTGTGAAAACATCAGGCACGGTATCTCCAATGAAAATATCCACTATAATCAAATCATACTTTTCAGTTGTTTCCGTTATGAATATTGCTGCATCGGCTTCTTTCAGTTTTATCTCTGCATATTGCCCGATCTGAAAATCTACTTCTGCTATTTTTAACATGGCAGAATCTATATCAACTGCTGTAATTTCAGCCTGGCATGCAAGTTCGTTCCGTAAGGTTTTAATTACTGAACCACCGCCCAATCCCAACAGGAGTATGTTTTTGAATTGACTAAGATCTCCCATTTCTTTAAGGCCACGGCGCAAAACTTTCTGAAGCGAGCCATAGGAATAATTGCTGACTGTACTGTCAAGAGTCAGTTTGCCATTGGTCAGATTTACTTCCAGCAAACCGTTGATATGCGATTGATATTTTTTCAGTCGTATAGGAATGATATAACTCAATAAGCGCTTCATGGTTCGCCTTATATTTCAGGATATAGTTTTAAATAAAGTTCATCCGGTTTATTCAATCAAAGATATAGTCAATTCCTGTGCACCACTTTTCCAGATTTGATTTCCCAATTCCAGAAGTTTATGTTTATCGCTCTCCAAAACTTTTGCAAAAATATTGCAGGCATCCAGCCCTTTTCCTTCGCCGTAATACATACCGAAACAATTGATGGTTTTGCTCCGTGCCGGTTTGGATGGACCAAGCACCACTTCTCCGGGTTCGGTAAAAACGGAAGCGTTTTCCTGTATGATGTCTAAGGGTGGAAGGTTATCGATCCAGACTTCCTGTCCCGATACGCGTGCATGATAAAAAGTACGGGTTAAAGGTAAGATAGCGGCAAACGCTTTAGATGAAACAGGAGCTTCTTCCAAATAAAAAGCAAAATGTATTTCGTGTTGATCCTTTGTTGTAATTTTAAATCCTTTCATAAATGAAATCAGGGTTGAATGAAGAAAATGGTTAAGGTTTGTTGATACACATAAACAGGTAATCTCCTTTATCATTTTTATAATGGGACATGATTTCCTGAATTTTTCCTGTCTGAATATCTGTTTTCAATTGTTCCAATCCATGTTTCACCTCAGGTGCATGAGCGAGATTAGCAAAAGAGGATATGCCGTTACGTACGATTTCGTTGAAATAAATTTCAGGCTGTTCTTTACCTATATACATAAATTGATCCTGCAGATTTGCCTCAATAAAATACTTCACCTGTTGATCAAGTGTCAGGCTGGTACCGGATAATGCTTCCTGAATGGCATCAACTTCAGGCATTTGTTCGATCGATTTTTGCAGCATATCCGGGAAATAATGGTTCAACCAATACCCTTTCATTTGTTCGGGAGTTGATGTGAAAAGAACAATTTTTCCTTTCGGTTTCAATACGCGGCCGAGTTCGCCGAATCCTCGTTTCAGGTCGCTCCAATGATGTATGGTTAGTGTTCCGATGATTCCATCAAATGTTTGATCCGGAAACGGTATAGCTTCCGCTGTTCCTTTTTTCCAATCTATCTGTGGGTGTTTTTTGCGGGCAATCTCCAGCATTGAATCAGAAGGATCAACCCCACAAATTGCAATTCCTGCTTGGTAAAGAGCACTTGTATAATTTCCGGTACCGCAACCAATGTCGAGGTAATTACCTTCTTGTTCAGCATCCAGCAACCGGATCAATTCACCGGCAATATATGGATCAGCTTTACGTGTAGTATTATAACCCGTTCCAATGCGGTCGTATAAAATTTCTTCTGCCATTGCTAAATGATCATGCCGTAGTACAATAAATCCACCATTTCTCCTTTGGTTGTTTTATAATCCCTTCGGATTGTTCCTTCCAGTTCAAAACCGCATTTCTCGGCCAGGGTTCTGGCAGAAGTATTGGTTTCATGCGTACGCAAAAAGAGTTTTTTAAATCCCAGGTCTTTTGATAGGAATTCGATAACCAACTCCAGAGCCTGCCTGGAGACACCCTTACCGGCATACCGGCGATCAATGAAGCAACCCAATTCGGCTTTGGGGATATTCCAGTCAATGTTTTTTACATCTATAAAACCAATCAGTTCATGCGATCCGGTATCGTGAATCACAAATGGATAATATTTGCGTTCAGTGTGTCGCGATAAATTATCAAGAATAAAATTACGGGTATCCTCTTCGGTTTTGGTTTTAGCAACGGTACCTGCAAAAAAATCTTCCAGTCTGGCCGAATTGTTTTTTACCAGTCCATGGAAAGGAATGCTGTCGCTTTCTTCTATGATGCGTAGCTTGTAGGAACCAAAATTCATATCATTTGAAAGTATTAAATTACCTGTAATAATGTTTGTGGTATCATACAGAAAACAAAGTTTACTGAATAAGTTGATTGATCAAATGTACTAAAAAACTATAGTGTGAGAAAGCTGCATAACACTTTCATTCCGGCTTAAGAATAAGGTAAATTAAGCTCCCGATACAAAAGTGTGATAAGAATCAGATCGTTATAAAGAAATAGAATTCACAACAATACAGGTGATTACTTTCGACCAATCTTCTCCTTATTTTTTAATGTTAAAGAATAAATCAATATTAAAATACACCTTTTCGATGCCGTAATTGTTTTCAGCCACTGTAATTACATCATAGAATTTTTTGTCTTTGCTTTTTAATGCCTGACCTTTGGATTGCAATTCCAGCGCATTCACAATGGTGTATTCATCTTCAATTTTGGTAACTACATAAGCCGATTCTTCGGACCGGCCATCACCGGAATATAAAATAGTACGGATCAATTTATCATATTTATAAAACCATTGTGCCGCTTGTTTCTGGTCACCGGTCTTTTCATACGCTACACCGGTAACATAGATATGATCAATATTGAATGGAAAGTCTTTTAAAATATCTTCTGTATATCCGATCACACGTTTAAAATCCAGCGCTTCCATGTTTTTGTTCATGTAATCATTCAAAGCATCAACAGAATCGTGATGGACGTTTGGTTTGTAATGGGATTGAAATGGTTGTCCGTAATACAGAATGATATAATCGCTCAAGGTTAAAGTGGTATCATTCTTTTGGTAACGCTTAAGCAATTTGTCGTATGCATTAGCAGTGGCTTCTTTTTTAATTTCTTGCATATCGAATGGAAACGATTGTGCAAACGAAGACATTGTAAATAGGAGCAAGGCGTAAATCAGGAAAACTTTTTTCATAAGGATGTTCATTTACTGCAGAAAAGGCAAAAGCAAATTAACGAAAATTGAAAAGTATTGGTATGAGGTAGGGTTAAACCTTCGGACCCTTGGGTTGCAACGGCCTTATTTCCAGATTCACGGTATGAAAATTATCCGGCATTTGTAAGGCCTGAATGATGGTTAAGGCTACTTCGTCCGGCATCAGCATATAATCGTGTGGTTGTACCGATGGGCTGTTTCGGAAAAAATCAGTTTTTACCGATCCGGGATAGACACAGGTCACCTTGATGCGAAAATCGCGCACTTCACGAAACAAAGATTCGCTGATTCCTTTTACGGCCCATTTGCTCCCGCAATACCCTGAAACCTGTGGCATCCCTTCGAGTGCCGCTGTAGATGAAATATTGACGATATGTCCGTATTGCTGTTTTTTCATTCCGGGTAAAGCCATTTTGCAACAATAGAAAATGCCATTCACATTGGTTTCATACATTTCATGCCATTGTTCCAACGGCATTTCTTCCAGAAAACCGAAGTAGCCCAGGCCTGCATTGTTTACTAAAATATCGATAGCCGCGTGTTTTTGCAAAATGGATCCGAAGGCCTGTTGTACCATTTCCCAGTTGCGTACATCACAGGGAATAAAAGTAAAGGATGGATGCTGTATATCATTGTTGTTTCTGCCCAATCCGTAAACCTGCACCCCATGTCCGAGCAATTGCTTGCACACACTGTACCCGATACCTTTGCTGATGCCGGTTACAACAGCTGTTTTGTTCTGTAAAAGCATTGAATGAAAAAGTTTGAAACGAAGATAGGAGAAATTGCCATGTTGATTATAGACAGGCACGATTTATCAACTGCCGGCAACAACATGGAAGCTCTCAAAAGAGTCTTAAAATCGGATAAATCGTTCCTGTTTAATTTACAACCCAGGTTTCGCGACCTGCAATGAGTTTGTCGAGATCGCCGGGACCGAAATTGGTTTTGGCGTCTTCGATCTGTGCATTGAACAAATCATCGTACGTGCGTTTTTTTGGATTGATATAAAACACGCCAAACGGACGCGGGAAATGATTTTCGTGCGAAGGATCATCGTAGAATCGCGATAAGATGGTTGCCTTTACCAAATCCAGTTCATCGTGAATCCAAAGATCGTTAGCCGAAACATCGGCTACATTTACGATCGTAGGTTTAAAGCCATCGAGGCAAATTCCTTTTTCACCGTTATCTCCAAAGATCAACGGTTTGCCATGTTCCATCATCAGGGTTTCCTGTTTTTTGGAACCTTTTTCGGTGTATACTTCAAATGCACCGTCGTTAAACACGTTGCAATTCTGATAAATCTCAATGAGTGAAGTTCCACGGTGATCATATCCGCGACGGATCACGGTTTGCATATGCTTGGGGTCGCGATCCATAGAACGGGCTACAAAGGTTGCATCGGCACCGAGGCAAAGAGCAATCGGGTTAAAGGGATAATCCACACTACCCATTGGTGTTGATTTGGTCACCTTACCTTGTTCGGAAGTGGGCGAATATTGTCCTTTCGTCAGGCCATAGATTTGATTGTTGAACAACAAAACATTCACATCCGGATTACGGCGCAGCAGGTGAATAAAGTGATTTCCACCGATCGACATAGAGTCGCCATCGCCGGTAATGACCCATACCGATAAATCAGGACGGGTTGCTTTTAATCCAGTTGCTATTGCAGTTGCACGCCCGTGAATGGAGTGCATTCCAAAAGTCTCCATATAATACGGGAAACGTGAAGAACACCCAATTCCGGAAACGAAAACGAATTCTTCTCTGGGTCGGCCCAAATCAGGTAAAACTGTTTGTACCTGTTTGAGAATAGAATAATCGCCGCAACCCGGGCACCAACGTACTTCCTGGTCGGAGGCAAAATCTTTGGAGGTTAATTTTTCTGTTATCGTTTCCATGTATTCCTTGAACCCGTTTGTTGCGGGGAACAACAAAAATACAAAATATACCCCTGAAATGCCAGCAACGTCCCGAATCCTTTTCCAGATGCAGGTATGCGGCATTTGTGTGCCATAAATGAAGCGATGGTAAGGCTTTTTTCAAAATCCTTATCTTTGACCCGATTTATGAAATACTACAACCACAAGAAAAACTTTCTGGCTATTCCTGAAGATGAGTTTTGTTCATACGAAACATCGACCTACGTCATACAATCAGCCCCATACGAATACACTTCTTCCTACCTGGCAGGATCTTATAAAGGTCCAAAAGCCATGATCAAAGCTTCGCAGTTTGTTGAATTGTACGATGAAGAATTGGATATGGAAACGTATCGCAAGGGAGGAATATGCACCGTTCAGCCCATGGATTTTACCAACAGAGTTGACGATAAGGCGGTTAAACTAATCCGTAAAAACACAGCCCAATTATTGAAGGATGGGAAATTTCCGGTAACCCTGGGTGCAGAGCATACCATTACTTACGGAACCATGCAAGCCATCGCCGAGAAATATCCGGATGTTTGCATGCTCCAGATTGATGCCCATTCAGATTTACGGGAAAGTTATAACGACAATATCTATTCGCATGCCAGTGTGATGAAAAGGGTGTATGATATGGGTGTGCCTTTAACACAGGTTGGAATACGTGCCCAATGTATCGAAGAAGCTCAACTGATCAAACAAAGCAAGGATATCCATACTTTTTACGCCCATCAGGTACGTCAAAATCCGAAATGGATGGAAGAAGCCTTAAAATCTTTGGGTAAAACCGTTTATATCAGTATTGATGCCGATGGATTTGATCCTTCGGTTGTCCCCGCTGTAGGAACTGCCGAACCCAATGGGTTGTTTTGGAACGAGACTTTGCAGTTTTTAAAACTGGTTTGTGAGAAGAAAAAAGTTGTTGGATTTGATGTGGTAGAAATAGCTCCGGCTAAGGGTTCTATCTTATCGGAATATACCATGGCCAAATTAATTTATCGTTTAATCGGTTACATAGCGAAAGGGAAAAACAAATAAGTATGACTACAGAACGCAGAATATTTTTAGACAATGCGGCAACCACTCCAATGGATAAGGAAGTAATTGCTGCAATGGTTGCTGTAATGGAAAACGATTATGGTAATCCATCGTCGACACATGCACATGGCAGAGTGGTTCGCACACTGATTGAGGAATCGAGAAGAAAAGTTGCTAAACTACTCAATTGCTCACCCGGTGAAATCTTTTTTACTTCCGGAGGAACTGAAGCAGACAATATGGCCATCCGTCAATCGGTTGAAAGCCTGGGAGTGAAACATATTATTACTTCACCCATTGAACATCATGCTGTGTTGCACACGGTTGAAGAGTTGAACAAAGAAGGAAAAGTGCAAATGCACCTGGTGAAAATAACACCCAAAGGCCATGTAGATTTTGATCATCTGGAATCTTTGTTGCAACAATACGATCATTGTCTGGTGTCGCTGATGCATGCCAACAACGAAATCGGTACGTTGCTTGATTTGGATAAAACAGGTGAATTGTGTGCAAAATACGCAGCCTTATTTCACTGCGATACTGTTCAAACCATTGGTCATTATCCGTTTGATATGAAAAAACTGCAGGTGCATTTTCTGGCCTGTGGAGCACATAAATTCAATGGACCTAAAGGAATAGGATTTATTTATATCAATGCGGCCACTAAACTGCAACCCTTTATTACGGGAGGGTCTCAGGAACGCAATATGCGGGCTGGAACCGAAAATGTATATGGAATTGTAGGACTGGCCAAAGCGTTGGAAATATGTTACCGCGATCTGGAAAAGGATCAGGCACAAATCAGTGGTGTCCGCAATTATATGAAGGAACGTTTGCAGGAAACAATACCGGGTATTGAATTCAACGGAGATGTCGACGGTCAGTCTTCTTATACCGTTTTGAGCGCATCTTTTCCGCCATCTCCCATCAACGAAATGATGTTGTTCAAACTGGATATTGCAGGTATCTCTGCTTCGGGAGGAAGTGCATGTTCATCAGGTTCAAATATAGGATCACATGTACTGACAGCGCTGGGAGTTGATCCCAATCGCGCAGCCGTTCGCTTTTCTTTCGGGCGGCAAAATACCCGTGAAGAGGTGGATTTTGCTATCGGCAAAATTCAGGAAATGTTATCTGCCAGAAAAACGGCCTGATTTTGTGGTGCTATACAAACCATAATACCAACCGCACATAAGTGCACCTATGCCTTTTACCGAATATATAACCCTGGCGCGTGTCATTCATGTGCTGGCTGTTGTATTGTGGATTGGTGGTGTGGCGATGGTTACCACTGTGCTCATACCATCGGTACGCAAATTTTCAACCAAAGAAAATCAGATCAAAACTTTTGAGCAGATTGAAGGGAAATTTGCCAAACAGGCCAAGATTTTAACACTGCTCACCGGCTTAACCGGATTTTATATGCTCTTTGCCTTGGACAGCTGGGAACGTTACCTCGATTACCGCTATTGGTGGATTCACGGTATGACACTGATTTGGTTTTTGTTTACCCTGATCCTGTTTGTACTTGAACCGCTGCTGCTTCATCGATTGTTCCGAAAATACGCGGAACAAAATCCGGAGCGGACTTTCCGTTTTATTCAGACGGCACATTGGGTTTTATTAACACTCAGTCTGATCACTATTACCGGTGCTGTTGCCGGAAGTCATGGATGGTTCATGATTCGCTGATAAGGTCTGCTTTGTTGCGCAGATGCAGGATTCTTAGCTATGTTTATAATTCGTCAGGTCAATTTTATCGGAAAATGTATCTTTGCCAAAATCTAAGCAACCTTGGACAAACAGATCAAATTCCCCGCTACCCTCGTTTTAGCTGATGGTACGGTTTATCAGGGCACCTCAATCGGTAAAATAGGAACCACTACAGGCGAAATTTGCTTCAATACCGGCATGACCGGCTATCAGGAAGTATTTACAGATCCATCCTATTACGGACAAATCCTTATCGAAACGAATGTGCATATTGGCAATTATGGCATTCATACCGATGAAACAGAATCGGGTTCGATTAAAATCGCCGGATTGGTATGCAAGCAATTCAATATTCCTTTTTCGCGCAAGCAATCGGATATGACAGTGCAGGAATATTTTGCCCTGAACAATCTGGTTGGTATTACCGATGTGGATACCCGTGAGATCGTAAGGCATGTAAGAGACAAGGGAGCCATGAATGCCATCATCTCTTCAGAAAATAAATCGGTCGAAGAATTGTTGGCAGAAGTGAAACGCATTCCTTCCATGGAAGGTTTGGAGCTTTCTTCCAAAGTATCTACCGCAAACACCTATTTCCTGGGAAATCCGGAAGCATCCAAACGAGTAGCAGTACTCGATCTGGGAGTTAAATCGAATATTCTTCGCAGTCTGGTTGAACGCGATTGCTATCTCGGTGTATTCAACGGCAAGTCTTCATTCGCCGAAATGATGAAATTTAATCCCGGAGGCTTTATGATCTCCAATGGTCCCGGCGACCCGGCAACCATGGATTATGCTGTGAACACCGTAAAAGAAATTTTAAAAAACAATGTACCGCTTTTTGGTATCTGTCTTGGGCATCAGATGCTGGCTGAAGCGCACGGAATTTCAACTTTCAAAATGCACAACGGTCATCGGGGTTTAAATCACCCTGTTAAGAATATCATCAAGGGACATTGTGAAATTACATCGCAAAATCATGGTTTTGCAGTAAAGGCAGAAGACGTGATGAAAAACAAAGACATCGAAATAACCCATATCAACTTAAACGACAATACAATCGAAGGAATACGCGTCAAAGGTAAGAAGGCATTCTCCGTTCAGTACCATCCTGAAGCAGCCCCGGGCCCGCACGACAGCCGGTATTTGTTTGATGAATATGTAGATATGGTTATTGGTTAGTAGTTAATAGTTATTGGTAAGGGAGATTCGATTGAATTGGAGTTAATGGTAGGTAAGAACTTTAAGGTAACTATCAAATTAATCGATTTTGTTTAAAGTTATTTGATTTAGGAATATAAGGTATTTTCATTAAGATTTTTTGAGGTATTTGCTTTGAAAACATGATAAGCAATACTTTAACAGACAGTGTTCTTTGCATGTAAGATTTTAAACTGTATAATCCAATGCCTATGGATCAGGATACAAATCTAAAGATTCAATCGTTTGAAGATTTGGATGTATGGAAAGCTAATCAAGTTGCCAAGCGATTTGTTAAGACATTATCGTGGAACTTTCCAATGCATGAAACATTTGCATTGAAATCTCAAATAATCCGTGCTTCCAGATCAGTTACAGCAAATATCGCCGAAGGATATGGTAGGTTTCATTATCAGGAGAATATCCAATTTTGCCGTCAAGCCAGAGGTTCATTATTTGAAGTTTTGGATCATATTATCGAAGCTTATGACTGTGAATATATCTCATTAGATGAGTTGAATGAATTCAGGCAAATGCATCAAAAATGCTTACTGTTATTGAATGGATATATTGCCTATTTAAAGCGTAAGAAAGAAGGTTCAACTAAAGTGTAAGTAGAATTAATCATATCAATAGCTAATAACTATTAACTAATAACCAATAACCAATAACCAATAACGATTAACCAATAACGATTAACTAATAACGATTAACTAATAACTAATAACGATTAACTAATAACTAATAACGATTAACTAATAACGATTAACTAATAACGATTAACTAATAACGATTAACTAATAACGATTAACCACCCACCCATGAGTTCCATCATCAACATTCACGCCAGACAAATCCTCGATTCGCGAGGCAATCCTACTGTTGAAGTAGAAGTAGTAACCGAAGCCGGGGCCATGGGCCGCGCGGCTGTTCCGTCCGGGGCATCAACCGGAGCGCACGAAGCTGTAGAGTTGCGCGACGGAGATAAAAAAGTATTTATGGGCAAAGGCGTTTTGAAAGCCGTTGAACATATCAACGACGATATATACGATAAGCTCATTGGTACAGATGTATTCGAGCAAAACGATATCGATCGTCAAATGCTGAAACTGGATGGAACCGATAACAAAGCAAAGTTGGGTGCAAATGCAATTCTGGCGGTTTCATTGGCTTGTGCCAAAGCGGCTGCCATTGAATGCAATATGCCGCTATACAGGTACGTAGGCGGAGTGAATGCCAATACTTTACCTATTCCGTTGATGAATATTTTGAACGGAGGGGCACATGCTGACAATTCCATCGACTTCCAGGAGTTCATGATTATGCCGGTAAAAGCAGATTCGTTTAGCGATGCGCTGCGCATGGGTACGGAAGTATTTCATCATCTGAAGAATGTATTGAAGAAGAATGGATACTCAACCAATGTGGGCGATGAAGGAGGATTTGCACCGAATATCAAATCCAACGAAGAGGCTATAGAAACCGTGCTGAAAGCCATTGAAGAAGCCGGGTATAAACCAGGTAAAGATATTTATATCGCTATGGATGCCGCCACTACAGAGTTTTACGATGAGAAAACCGGAATGTACACATTTAAGAAATCGGATAAACGCGAAATGGATTCTGCCGGAATGGTAGACTACTGGAAGCAATGGGTGAACAAATACCCAATCCTGTCGATTGAAGACGGTATGGCCGAAGACGATTGGAATGGATGGGCTGAACTTACAAAAACGATTGGCAACAAAGTACAATTGGTAGGCGATGATTTGTTTGTAACCAACAGCAAACGCCTTCAGAAAGGGATCAATGAAGGAGTGGCCAATTCCATTCTGGTAAAAGTAAATCAGATTGGCACACTTACTGAAACCATCGACGCAGTGAATCTGGCAACACGCAATGCCTATACCAATATCATGAGTCATCGTTCCGGTGAAACCGAAGATACAACCATTGCCGATCTGGCCGTTGCATTAAACTCCGGACAGATTAAAACAGGATCAGCAAGCCGCACCGACCGGATCGCCAAATACAACCAATTGTTACGCATCGAAGAGGAATTGGGAAAGAATGCCTATTTCCCGGGTAAGGATTTTAAATTCATTCAATAATTGAATTAATTTTTTCGGGATTCCCTGAAGTATGTGTTTTTGTTGCACTGCACAAAACCTGCTTCAGGGATTTTCCTTTTATGTGATCAGGTAATCCACAATGGTGATAAAATCATCATGTGGGCAATAGGGATCAATACCTAAATTTGAGCTATGACCTTCGATTGGAAAAAATGGGCTACCAATAAATACCTGATTGCCTCATTGGCTTTCATCGCGCTTTTGTTGTTTTCCGATAAGAACAATGTGCTTGATCAGTACAAATTGCATGTGCAGTACAATAAGGTAAAGGCCGAACATGCCTATTATCACCATCAGATTGAAGAAGCTCGCCGGCATTACAACGAGTTATTCAGCAACCAGCAAAACCTCGAGAAATTTGCACGTGAGAAATATCTGATGAAGCGGGATGATGAGGATGTTTTTGTAATAGTTGAACCGGCCGGGAAAACAAACAGCGATGTAGGCGAGGAGCCAGCCAACTAATCATAAAGAACATGCTTCTTCAATTAATCCGAACATATTATTTTGATTAATATGTATCAAAAGGATAGAATGCATCTTCCCAATGCTCTATTTCAAATGAGCCGGCTTTCATCACCATGATTATATCGAACCGGGCCGGAAGTGCCAGCTCGTTGCTCTCCATATAGTATTCAGCGGCCACACGGATATTCCGTTGCTTGTTTCGACCCACCACTTTTTCAGGAACAGCCTTATCATCGTCGGAACGGGTTTTTACTTCAACGAAAATGATTTCATCTTTCAGGCGCGCAACAATATCCAGCTCCATGCGACCATAACGGAAATTGCGAACCAGAATCTGATAACCGTTGCGCAGCAGGTAGGCTGCAGCCAGGTCTTCACCAACCTGGCCAAAGGTGCGGTTATGCGAATTTGCAGTCATAGGCTAAACTATAAAAGAGAGAGGTTTATTTTTTCAACAGATCACGAATTTCTGTGAGCAATTGTATTTCCTGACTTATTTCAGCAGGAATTTCCGGATTTGATTTGGCTTCTTCTTTTTCCATACTGGCCTTCATACGGTTAATGCCTTTTACCATAAGAAAAATGGCAAAAGCCACAATCGTGAAATCAAAAACAGTTTGAATGAAATTTCCGTAATTAATTGTTACAGGACTCATCCCATCCATTATTCCGCCAATGGTAAACTTAAGGTCAGTAAATTTTACACCTCCTATTACAAATCCCAGAGGAGGCATAATCATATCCTGCACCGACGATGACACTATTTTCTGAAAAGCCCCACCAATGATGATACCAACAGCGAGATCAATCACATTGCCACGCATGGCAAAGGTTTTAAATTCTTTTACAAGTCCCATGGTATTACAGATTTAGGATGTCAATTTAGGGAATTCGGATGAAGTTGTTTATCGCATTTTTAGATATGCTATGATTTTACGACTTTCGTTTATTATGCATGCACGTATTTTAGCCTTCTTTGTTCTGTTTGGTTTCGGCACCGTTTATGCCCAAGCTCCGCGAACATATACCTCCTCCGAGTTGATTTTGCAATTGAAAAAAGTGCAGACCGTTGGTTCGGTATTGTATGTTGCGGCACATCCCGACGATGAAAATGCACGGTTAATCGCCTGTCTGGTAAATGAGTATGGTCTGAGAACCGGTTACCTGAGTCTTACGCGGGGTGATGGTGGTCAGAACCTGATCGGTCCTGAACAGGGAGTAGAACTGGGAGTTATTCGTACACAAGAGTTGTTGGCAGCCCGGCGCATCGATGGTGGTGAACAATATTTTACACGAGCTTACGATTTCGGTTACAGCAAAACTGCTCAGGAAACTATGCAAAAATGGAATCGTGATTCGATTCTGGGAGATATGGTATGGGTGATTCGGAATTTTCGTCCCGATATCATCATCAGCCGGTTTGCAGCTGATGGCAGTGGTGGACATGGACATCATACAGCTTCTGCGATGCTGGCGGAGGAAGCATTTGAGGCTGCCGCAGACTCCAACCGTTACAAAGAACAATTAAAATTTGTTAAAGTATGGCAGGCGAGGCGATTGTTCTGGAATGTGAGTTCAAGGTTTTCCAATCCCAATGCAGATATGAGTCCATATATCAAACTGGATGTAGGCGGATACAATCCTTTGCTTGGAAAAAGTTATGGTGAAATTGCTGCTGAAAGTCGCAGTATGCATAAAAGTCAAGGGTTTGGCAGTGCCCGTCAGCGGGGCGAGAATTTCGAATACTTTAAACCGGTTAAAGGAGATACCATCGGATTGAAAAGCATCTTCGACGGTATAGATTTTACCTGGAAACGGATTCCTGATTCCAAAGAAACCGGTGATCGGTTAGAAAATATTCGCCGGCAATTTAATGCTGAAGCACCACAGTCAAGCGTTGAATCCTTGTCTGATGTTTGGCGTGATCTGGAAAACAAAAATAATTCATTAACCCGTTATCACCGTGATCTGCTGGAAGCTTTAATTGCTCAATGCAGCGGATATTACCTCGAAGGAATTGCAACTACACCGCAAGTTGCACAGGATGACAGCTTGCGTGTATTCGTTCATTCATTGTACCGTAATCGTCCTGACATAAAATCAGCAGGAACAATACGACGAGATACTGCAGTGATTTTTACAGAAGCATTAACTGAACATTATTGGTTAAACAAACCCCTGAAAGACAATCGTTATGAAGTTGCAAATATGCAGCTGTTAACACGCTCACAGGAAAACACGTATACCAATACCCTGGTAGGATTTCATTATTTCAAACCAATAAACAATACGCATCTGCTGAAGTATGGAATCCAATACAAATGGACCGATCCCGAGAAGGGAGAGTTATATCGACCGCTTGTAATCACTCCACCCGTGATGATCAATCTTGCGGAAAAGGCATTGGTTTTTGCCGATTCTAAAATGCGTGAAGTAAATGTGGTATTGAAAGCCGGGAAAGATTCGGTTAGCGGTATGCTGAAAATCGATTTACCCAAAGGTTGGTTTATTGAAAGCAAAGGAAGTAATTTTAAAGGTAAATTGAAAAACCCGACAGAGTTTGGAATCACTTTTTCAATGCAAAAAAGGGGAGAAGAATCAATCATCGTACTCCAGATCACTCCTCCGGCACATGCATCCTTTGCGATGCTGAAAGTAAGGGCAGAGATTGGCGAGCGCGTATTTACAAAAGGTATTGCGGAAATAAAGTATGATCATATTCCGGTACAAACATTGTTTCCGGAAGCGGAAGCGAAACTTGTTCGCATAGACCTGATACGAAAAATCAAACGCATTGGCTATATTCCGGGAGCAGGAGATCAGATTCAAACTTGTTTGGCGCAATTGGGATATGAAGTGGTTACTCTAACCAACGAGATGTTGAGGCACGATGATCTTTCAAAATATCAGGCGATCGTAACCGGAGTTCGGGCATACAATACCAATGATAAAATGCTTGAGTTCAAGAAAAAATTGATGGATTTTGTCAACCGGGGTGGCAACCTGATTGTTCAATACAATACCAATAGTTTTGCCGGACCTTTTCGTTCCGATATCGGGCCGTATAAATTTAAGATTACACGCGAACGTGTTACCGACGAGCAAGCAGAAGTAAGATTTGATTTGCCTGAACACGCTGTGTTGAATTACCCGAACAAACTGGTTCCTGCTGATTTTGAAAGTTGGATTCAGGAACGCAGTATTTATCATGCAGGTGATTGGGACACCCATTTTGTGGCTCCTTTGAGCATGCATGATCCCGGTGAGAAAAGCACGAATGGAGCTTTAATTATAGCACCTTATGGCAAAGGAAATTTTATGTATACAGGAATTGTTTTCTTCCGTCAGTTACCGGCCGGTATTCCGGGTGCATACCGGTTGCTGGTGAACTTAATTGAGATGAAACGATGATACGGCAACTTCGGTTGAGATAAGAAATGGATATGAATTTTACCGTTGCTTTTTGAAGCGAATGGAATTTATTTCTTCAGTCTGGCAATTCTTCTTACCAGCCACGGGCCTTTATAAATAAATCCGGTATACAATTGTACCAGCGAAGCACCCGCTTTGAGTTTAGCTTCTGCTCTGACAACAGAATCTATTCCTCCTACACCTATCATGGGAATTTTGCATTGGCACTTATCCTGGATATAGGTGAGTACTTCGGTTGAATGATCGAATAGAATTTTACCGCTTAATCCACCCGCTCCAGCTTCTTTTACGCGTTTATAAGGGGTTTTCAATTTCTCTCTGGATAAGGTAGTATTGGTAGCTACAATGCCATCGATGCCGGTTTCGGTCACAATTTCAATAACATCATCCAGTTGGCTGGAAGTAAGATCTGGCGCTATTTTTAAAAGAATGGGTTTAGACGGTTTCTGTTGATCCCGGAATGATTTACGCAATTCCATTAAAGCAGAGAGTATTTTTTTCAGAGGATCTTTTTCCTGCAAATCGCGAAGGCCGGGGGTGTTGGGTGAACTCACATTCACCACAAAATAATCAACCCCATCATACAATTTGGTAAAGCAGATTTCGTAATCGCGTTGGGCATCTTCGTTCGGTGTCTGTTTATTTTTACCAATATTTCCTCCGATGATCAGTTCTTTCGGACGGTTTTTTAAACGTTGGGCAACCACATCAGCGCCCACATTGTTAAAACCCATCCGGTTTATCAATGCCTCGTCTTTGGGTAACCGGAACAAGCGCGGCAGATCATTTCCGGGCTGAGGAAGTGGTGTTACGGTTCCAATTTCAACACAACCAAAACCAAGCGCTTTAAACTCTTCGAGGTATTGGGCATTTTTATCGAATCCGGCAGCGAGACCAACGCAGTTAGGAAATTCTATTCCCAAAAAAGTAACCGGCGCTTTAATCCTGAATAAACCATACATACAAGGCTTCATCAAAGGAATTTTCAGGAAATAATGCAGTATATTTAACGTGAAGTAATGGGCTTTCTCAGGCGACATTAAAAAGAGGAAACGTAGGAGAATCCGGTACAGCATATGGCTTCAAAAATGGATTAAAAGGGCTGATTTACCAAATGAGTTAACTTTTAGTATGTTTATTGATTTGAAATTCAGTACCTGAGTTGTTTAGAAGAGATTTAAATTAACATGAGATTAATCAGTGATAGGATAACCCCTTCCGATTTATAAATTTGCGCACATTTCAATCTAATAGAAGGGTACTTTATGAATTGGTTTACTAAAATGCTCACCTCGTCCATAGGCCAGAAAATTCTCATGGCTGTTACCGGACTTTTCCTCATTACTTTTTTACTGGTCCATTGCTTTATCAATGCGTTGATCTTTTTCAACGATGGAGGCGAGACCTTTAATATGGGGGCAGAGATCATGGCCAGCAACTGGCTTATACGCGCAATGGAAATTGTGTTGTTTATTGGTCTGTTGCTGCATATTGTAAAAGGGCTTTCGTTGTTGCGGCAAAACAATTCGGCACGACCCATTAAATACGAATATTCAAACGCCAAAGAAAACAGCAAATGGTATTCACGCTCTATGGGGTTGTTGGGTACTTTGCTGCTCATGTTCCTGATCATTCACCTGAAACATTTCTGGATTGTGAGCCGGTTTACCGATCATATTACCAGCGGTGAAGAAACGCTCTTTGAAGAAATGGTTGAGGTTTTTGAAAATCCAATGGTGGTCTTGATTTATGTGCTGGCCATGGTTTCATTGGCATATCACCTGTTGCATGGTTTTAAATCGGCGTTTCAATCCCTTGGGTTGAATCATCCGCGGTACAATGCATTTATTCATACAATTGGAGTAGCCTATTCCATCCTTATTCCGTTCATTTTTGCCTTAATGCCTTTGGCTATGCATTTTGGTTTCATTAAATAATTCAACACGTTCTATGTCAACTCTTGATTCTAAAATTCCAGAAGGCAGTATTGAACAAAAGTGGACGAAATATCGTTCAACTGTTCCATTGGTTAATCCTGCAAATAAGCGCAGTCTTGAAATTATCATTGTGGGTTCAGGACTGGCTGGTGCTTCTGCAGCAGCGTCGCTGGCCGAACTCGGGTATAAGGTAAAAGTATTTTGTTTTCAGGATTCAGCCCGGCGGGCACATAGTATAGCTGCCCAGGGAGGGATCAATGCCGCGAAGAATTATCAAAACGACGGCGATTCAACGTATCGTCTCTTTTACGATACCATTAAAGGTGGAGATTACCGTGCCCGTGAAGGGAATGTTTACAGATTGGCAGAAGTGAGTGCAGCAATAATCGATCAGTGTGTTGCCCAGGGAGTGCCGTTTGCACGCGAATACGGAGGCATGCTGAGCAACCGTTCATTTGGCGGAACACAAGTTCAACGCACCTTTTATGCAGCCGGACAAACCGGGCAACAATTGTTGTTGGGAGCATACTCAGCCCTGCAACGTCAGGTAGGTATGGGAACCGTAGAAATGTTTGCCCGTCATGAAATGCTCGACATTGTAAACATTGATGGAAAGTGCCGTGGAATTATTGCACGCGACTTGGTAACAGGTAAGCTGGAACGCCATTTCGGACATGCAGTATTGTTATGTTCAGGAGGATATGGTAATGTATTTTACCTGTCGACCAATGCTATGGGTTCCAATGTTACTGCTGCCTGGAAAGCACATAAGAAAGGAGCCTTTTTTGGAAATCCTTGTTATACTCAGATTCATCCGACATGCATTCCTGTTTCAGGAGATCATCAGTCGAAATTGACCTTAATGAGCGAATCGCTCCGCAACGATGGAAGGATATGGGTTCCTAAAAAGAAGGAAGACGCCGAAGCCATCCGAACCGGTAAATTAAGTCCGAACGACCTCAAAGAAGAAGACCGTGATTATTACCTGGAACGTCGTTATCCGGCATTTGGAAACCTGGTACCACGTGATGTGGCCAGTCGTGCTGCCAAAGAACGTTGCGATGCCGGATTTGGTGTGAACCAGACAGGAGAAGCCGTATACCTTGATTTCGCTTTCAACATGAAATACAAGTACGGAAAAATGGAGGCTACCAAAAAGAGCATTCACAATCCGTCTGAACAGCAATTATACGATTTGGGTAAGGCAGTAATTGAAGAAAAATACGGCAACCTGTTTGATATGTACAAGCAAATTACCGGTGTTGATCCGTACCTGAATCCGATGATGATTTACCCGGCTGTACATTATACCATGGGTGGTTTATGGGTGGATTATAACCTGATGACCAACGTACCCGGATTGTACGCATTGGGTGAGGCCAATTTTTCTGATCATGGAGCCAATCGTTTGGGAGCTTCTGCATTAATGCAGGGTCTGGCCGATGGTTATTTTGTAATTCCGTATACCATTGGTGCATATCTTTCGAATGAAATACGCACCAAAGCAATTTCTA
This sequence comes from Bacteroidia bacterium, assembly GCA_041665785.1. Lineage (GTDB taxonomy): Bacteria > Bacteroidota > Bacteroidia > UKL13-3 > UKL13-3 > JBAYIE01. Next base: position 153,179 of record JBAYIE010000001.1, read on the forward strand.
CAGATCACGAGGCATTTATCGATGCTGAGAATCAAGTGAACGACCAATTGCAAAAATTGCTCAATATAAAAGGTACGCGTTCGGTGGATCATTTCCACAAACGTTTGGGTAAAATCATGTGGGATAAATGCGGTATGGCCCGGAATGCTGAAGGCTTGAAGTCGGCTATAACCGAAATCCGTGCATTGCGTGAAGAATTCTGGAACAATGTGCGTGTACCGGGTACTAACGATGAATTTAATCCGGAATTGGAAAAGGCATTACGGGTTGCCGATTTTCTGGAACTGGGTGAATTGATGTGCCTGGATGCCCTGAACCGGAACGAATCCTGTGGAGGACATTTTCGTGAGGAGTTTCAGACAGAAGAAGGAGAAGCCAACCGCGTCGATGAAAATTACAGTTATGTAGCAGCCTGGGAAATGGTAAGCGGCATGAATTGGAATATGCACAAGGAAGAATTGAAATTCGAAAATATCAAGATCGCAGCCCGAAGCTATAAGTAATGAAGAATGAAAAATGCATTGTCCGCAGTAGCTTTAGCGAAGGTGAACACAATTACGCAATTACAAATAACGAATAACGATTAACAATTAACCATTAACAATTAACTATACCAACCATGAGTGGAGATATGAACATAACGCTAAAGGTCTGGAGACAGAAAAACAAGGATGACCGTGGACGTTTTGAAACGTATAAAGTGGAGAAAGTATCACCCGATATGTCTTTCCTCGAAATGTTTGATGTGTTGAACGAACGTCTGATCAATGAAAACAGCGATCCCATAGCATTCGACCACGATTGTCGCGAAGGTATTTGCGGCATGTGCAGCATGTATATCAATGGACGTCCGCACGGACCACTCCGTGGAGTTACTACCTGTCAATTGCATATGCGCAGCTTTAAAGACGGGGATACCATTGTAGTTGAACCCTGGAGGGCGAAGGCCTTCCCGGTTATTAAAGATCTGGCGACGGATCGGAATGCATTTGATCGTATCATTTCTGCCGGAGGATTTATTTCCGTAAATACAGGGAATGCCCAGGATGCAAATGCACTGCCGATTGGAAAAGAAGATGCCGATATTTCTTTTGCGGCTGCAACCTGCATTGGTTGCGGAGCTTGTGTAGCAGCCTGTAAAAATGCATCGGCCATGCTGTTTGTATCGGCTAAAGTTTCTCAATTTGCGCTGCTTCCACAGGGACAACCTGAAAGAAGAAGCCGTGTAATGAATATGGTAGCTCAAATGGATAGCGAAGGATTTGGAAACTGTACCAATACCGGTGCCTGTGAAGCAGAATGTCCAAAAGGGATTTCTCTTTCGAATATTGCCCGAATGAACCGCGATTATATCTATTCAGAATTCACTTCTGTGGCTAAATAGCAAAATCATAAAGTTTGTCTAAATCCTGTTGTTTTACCGGCAACAGGATTTTTTTTGCAACTAATATGCCGTTTATATGGTCTCTTTCGTTACATTAGTCCGTGTTTTATTGACTTGATGGTAGTGAGTCTGAGGTATATTCATATTATTCGATTGTTGTTATGGGTAATTTTTATTGCCTATGGCTTTGAAGCTTCGGCCACGCATTACCGGGCCGGAGAAATCACATACAAACTTATTGATGGCCGGCGTTACGAAATTACTGCTATCACTTATACGGATCCGGATTCCAGAGCCGATGGATCTACCAGTCAGGTTGTCATAGATTGGGGAGATGGAAGCAGTAGCACGGTTCAACGCTGGAGTACAACTATCTATGCAGATAACCCATCCATCCGGCTGAATATTTATAAAGCAATTCATACGTATGCTACAGATGATACTTACGAAATAGGAATGTTTGACCGCAACCGGGTCAATGGAATTTTAAATATCAATGCAGGCAATACGGTGGATTTGGCATTCTATGTATCCAGCATTGTAAAAGTAAATTCGTCCATCGGAAATAATCAAAGTCCGGTTTTGCTGAATCCTCCGATTGACAGAGGTTGCAATGGGTTTATTTATGTACATAATCCTGCAGCATTTGATGCCGACGGAGATTCATTGGTATTTAAATTGATACCACCCAAAATTGCGCCCAAAGAAAACGCCCCTAACTATTCTCATCCTGCTGCAAGCGACAGTTTTTCACTGGACTCACGCACAGGTAGAATTTATTGGTCGAAACCGGTCATGCATGGAATTTACAATATTGCCATTGAAGTTACAGAGTATCGTATATTTATGACCAATGGAATTCGTGATGTAAAACCTGTTGGACAGGTGGTTCGCGATATGCAAATTAAAATTGAAGTCTGCGATAATTCACCACCTATATTGGATGAACAGGCATTTGCCTGTGTTAAAGTCGGCAAGCCATTGATCAGGCAGATCAGGGCTGTAGATCCCAACCCCGGTCAGATTGTTCGCATAACTCCCTTGGGCGGTCCATTTACATTTACTCAACAGGGAGCATTCATCAATCCAAATCCTGGAATTGGACAGGAAATTGCCACCACTACGTTTAACTGGACCCCCGGTTGCAATGCCATTCGTTTTGAGTCGTATCAGATTTTGTTTAAGGCCAAAGACGATTACACCATGCCATTGGTTGATTACAATGGCTTTTTTGTTAAAGTAATTGCTCCCGAGCCCCGCAATATTCAGGCAAATCAATTCGGAAACAATGCCTTTAAGTTAAGCTGGACTAAAGACACTTGCGCTCTGGCTACAAAGTATTACGTATACAGAAGAATCGACAGTTCGCATTGGAATCCCGACCCATGTGAAAGGGGAGTGCCGGCCTATACCGGGTTTTTAAAGATCGGTGAAATACAAACTGCATCAAATCCCGATGATACCGTTTTTATTGACAACAATAAAAATCAAGGTCTTTCACCCCTGATCCGCTATTGCTACAGGGTGGTATCTGTTTACCCATCCAGAAATGATCGCGGTGGTGTCATAGCCGGAATGGAGTCAGAAAGTTTTGCATCTGCTGAAGTGTGCAATACCATCATTCGCAGCAAACCAATTATTACCAAAGCTAGTATACGATATACTGATAGCCTGATGGGATCGATTCAACTGGATTGGCTTCGTCCGGATACCCTGGATACCCTTAACTACAAACCGCCATATAAATTAATTTTTAAAAGAGGTACACAGGCCAACGCGCTTACCCCTTTTGCCACAGCAACTTACCAAAGTTTTTCTGCAATACCCGATTCTTCGCTTTTGGATTCGATGCTCAATACCCGCGATAAGGTGTATTGGTATGCCATTGAATTAAAAGCATCGGTCAACGGTGAGGAATTGCTTGCCGACTGGAGTCCTTCTGCATCAACCCTAAGAACCAGAGTTTATTCAACTGACAACGCCAATTTGCTTTCCTGGTCGGCCGATGTTCCATGGCAGAATGATTCTTTTATAGTATACCGTGAAAATCTGTTTGGGAATTTTGAAGAAGTCGCACGAACCAAACTGGCTGTTTATGCAGATACCGGTCTGATCAATGGCGTTTCCTATTGTTATCGAATTGAGTCTATAGGAAAATATCCATTGTTGCCTTTACGGATAGCGAATTTCTCACAACGCATATGTGGAACACCTATCGATACCATTCCTCCTTGTCCACCTTTGCTCACAGTAATTCCTCCCTGTTCCGATTTTCAGCATTATGAAAATGTTCTTACCTGGATTCCGCAAATCGAATGTGCGGAAGATGTGGTGCGGTACCTGATTTATTTCAAACCCAATGCAGACAGCGAGTATGAGTTGATCAGCACAGTTGCCAATACCGTTCAATTGTATGTGGATATCAGAGAAATCCTGAAGAAATCCATTGCCGGTTGTTACGCTGTAATTGGTGTCGACTCTTTTGAGAACCGCAGTAGTTTTGCCAACGCAATTTGCATCGACAATTGTCCTGAATACCGGCTTCCCAATGTATTTACACCAAACGATGATCAGGTCAATGACCTGTTTATTCCTTTTCCATATCGTTTCATTGATCATATTCAGATACGGATCTTTAACCGGTGGGGCGAAGAGGTTTTTCAAACAGATAATATTGATGTACGTTGGGATGGGAAAGATTTGCAAAAGGGAATACCAGTAAACGATGGAATTTATTTTTATGTTTGCGAGGTGTACGAGAATTATCTGAATGGACTGCGAAAACGGATAATTCGGGGTACCGTTCAAATCATCAGATAGTGTTTACAGGAATCATTGAATCGCTGGGCATTGTACAGCAAACAGAACAGGCAGGAACCAACCGTAATCTATGGATCAGCGTTCCTTTTATCGACGAAATTAAAATTGATCAGAGTATTGCACATAACGGCGTATGCCTGACGGTGGTGGCGAAAAGTGATTCGGCGTATAAAGTTACTGCAATCGCCGAAACCCTGAAACTTACCAATCTGGGTGCATTAGTACCCGGCGACCGTGTTAACCTTGAACGGTGTCTGAGAGCCAACGGTCGTTTCGACGGGCATATGGTACAAGGCCATGTAGATGGCCAGGCGATATGCCGCAGAGTGGAATCAAACAACGGAAGCTGGGAATATACTTTTCATATGGATCATCCTGATTTTAATAAACTGGTTGTTCAGAAAGGTTCAATATGCATCAATGGGGTAAGTCTTACTGTTACAGCTGTTGGTGAAAATTCATTTGATGTGGCAATTATTCCTTTTACTTACGAGCATACCAATCTGAACCGCATCGGTGCTGGTGATTCCGTAAATATTGAGTTCGATATTTTAGGAAAATACATAGCACATCAGCTTGAATTGCGCATCTCCTGATGGAAGTATCGTCTTCCGGTATAGTCGAATAATACACAACTTGTTGAAATCATGCTCCTTTTGAGTTAGGGGCTTAAAGTATTTTCGTGCATTATGTACGTTGATTTACTATTTAAAGCGGGGATGGTGTTTTTTGTCCTGATGGTTCTGGTTCAGTTGGGATATATTTGGATTGTCTTTGGCAAACTGGCTTTCTATAAAGATATCTATCCGGTAAGTGCAACGGAAGAGCCGGTTTCAGTCATCATCGCTGCACGCAACGAATACGAAAATCTGAAGCATAAGCTGGTGCATGTTCTCGAGCAGGATTATCCTGTATTTGAAGTAATTGTAGTGAATGATTGTTCCTGGGACGAAAGCCAAAAGTTCCTGGAGGACATGCAGCTGCAGTATAAACACCTGAAAGTTTCGCAATTGGTTGAACAGGAGAAATACCCAACCGGAAAGAAATTCGCGTTAACGATTGGCATCAAAGCCGCCATGTATGAAAATTTATTGTTTACGGATGCAGATTGTATACCGGCCAGTAATCAATGGATCCGTCTTATGCAGCGGAGGTTTGTGCAAGGCAAAGAAATTGTACTCGGATTCGCACCTTATAATCGCAGAAAGGGATTCCTGAATGTATTTATTCGATTCGAAACACTCATGACCGCCTTTTATTATGTTGGATTCGCGGTTTTAAAAAATGCATTTATGGGCAAAGGGGGGAATATGGCTTATTACCGTCCTTTGTTTTTCAAGCATAAGGGGTTTGCAAGCCATCAGCATATTCTATCGGGCAACGACGATTTGTTTATCAATCAGGCAGCCACGGCTAATAATGTTTCCATTGAACTTTCTCCGGAGAGTTTTGTGTATACCGATGCCAAGGAGAATTATACTGCATTTAGCCGGCAAAAGTCAAGACACATGACTACCGGTAAGTACTACAAGTCAAAACATAAATGGATGTTGGGAACGTTTTATGCTTCCCTTCTTTTCTTTTATATTTCCTGGATTGGTCTTTGGGTATTGAAACCAGAATGGTGGCCGTATCTTTTAACAGGATACGGAGTTCGTTTAATATGCCAATACCTGGTGTATTATAAAGCTGCACTGCGTTTAAAATGCACGCAGGTTGTGGCTTTTCTGCCGGTTCTTGATCTGTTGTATGTATTTTATATGTATTATTTTGGTACGAAGGGCTATTTTACCCGGAAACCAAAAGTATGGTGATGCAATAGAATAACTCCTGATGCGTTAATTTTACCATTCTGCAAAGCTACATGAAGAACGGAAAATTGTTACTAAAACTCTTTGTTTCAGGTCTTATCCTGATTATACTTTCGTCATCCTGTGCGCAACGATTCTGGTTCAGGAAAAAAGTGAATCTGGAGAAAGATAGCACACAAATCGACAAGGAATACCGGATTGTTTGGTAATTATACATTCAGATTAAGTACTTTGTAAGCCATGCAGTTTCTCTATCCTTCATTTTTATTTGCCTTATTCAGTTTGTTGATTCCGGTGATTATTCACCTGTTCAATTTCAGAAAATACAAACATGTTGTTTTTAGCGATATCCGGTTTCTGCGGCAAATTGAAGAAACATCAAAATCACGTCGCCGTTTGCGCGATTGGCTTATTCTCGCCTGTCGGTTATTTGCTTTGTTTTTCCTGGTACTGGCCTTTGCGCAACCTTTTATTCCGGTATCAGAAAAAAGTGGAATGTCAACAAACAAGACAGCATTTATTTATATAGACAATTCATTTTCCATGTTGCAGGAAGGCAACAATGGCCCATTGATTGAAACAGCCAAGGAAAAGGCGCGGGGCATTGTAGAAGCATTGGGCAATGAAGGGCAATGTTGTATCGTAACCAATAAGCGAAGCAGTTTACGCTGGACAAGCAAATCCGAATCGATCCAGCGCATTGATGAAATTGCCGTTGTTCCGTTTCAGAAAGATTTGACACAGGTACAACGGGAAGTGAGAGAAGCACACGTAGGTAAGGAAAATTCAGGCAAACAGGTATATGTAGTTTCTGATTTTCAGAGTTCCGCCTTAAAAGCAAGCCGGATTATTCCGGATACAGCTTTTCAATGGAATTATCTCCTTACTCAGGGCGAGCTGGCAGCGAATCTATATATCGATTCCATTTGGATGAAGAACCCGTTGGTGCGCTCTGGCAAGCCGGTTCAATTGTTTTTCAGGATCCGCAATGAGTCCGATCAGCCTGCTCAGGATATTACCGTGACTTTGCGTATCAATGGAATGCAGAAAGGATTACGAAAAACAGATATTGGGGCAAAAGGATCTGCCGAAACGTCTATCACTTATGATGCATTGGAAGGATGGCAGCAGGGAGAGTTGTCCATTGAAGATTTTCCGCTCGTTTTCGATGATCATCTTTATTTTGTTTTAAATGCGGCCGGAGCTTCTAAGGTCTTGTGCGTAAATCAGAACAACAGAAATGAACCCCTAAAACGATTGCTGTCCGGGGATCCTGATTTTAGTTTTCAGGAGGTGAATCAACATGCGATTGATTATAGTCATATCAACGATTTTCAATTGATTGTATTGAATGAACTTTCTTCAATTTCGACCGGATTTGCTGACGAAATCAGGCGATATGCAGAACAGGGCGGTCAGGTATTGATGATTCCCCCTGTTTCAGCTAAACCCGATGAATCCGTGAATTCCTTACTTCGTCAATTACACAGTGTTACCATTGGACCCTTGCAAACAAATGAATTACGGATGGCAACCATGAATAAGTCGGATCCGTTTTTTAAAGATGTATTTCTCAAAATTCCGACACATGTAGATCCGCCTGTGGTTAAACAATGTTACACTTTACAGGTAGTTGAGGGCACAAACGGGCGGCCCCTTCTCCAACTCAATAATCAGCAACCCTTTATGTGGGTGAATGCATTGGCAAAAGGTAAAGTGTTTGTGAGTTCAGTTCCATTTCATGCCTCTTTTTCCAACTTTTTTGAACATGCTTTATTTGTGCCAACTATTCTTAAAATGGCACTCGGAAGTGGAAAGGTTATTCCATTATACCATGTGTTGGGAGAAACAAAACCGGTACCCGTATTTCTTTCAGGAACCGAAAGCAAACTCTTGCAATTAACCGGAGAAGGTTTCTCATTAGCCGGCGAACGAATGCAAAGAAACGGACAATCGTTTTTGAATATACCTGTGCAACTCGACAAACCGGGTATTTACCAGATTGCATCACTCAACGAGCCTGCGCAAATGAAAATCGCCTTTAATTATAACCGTGAAGAATCTCAGATGCAAATGGATCGGGAAGCAGATTTGGAAAAGCATGCTCATGTTCTGTTTGCTTCAACGGATGTTCAAAGCATCAAAGGCAGCATTAGGTCACAACAAAACGGGAAAGAATTGTGGCGTTGGATGCTTTTGCTGACTTTTCTGTTTTTACTTGCAGAAATGATCCTATTGCGCTGGATGAAATAAGTCCTTTTTTGGTAAGTTCTTCAGCCATTCAACGGGAATGCTTATTTTAGCACCATGAAAAAACTCATTCTGGGATTTCTTTCCACCGCATTGTTTTTGGTGTTGAGTTCTCATACCAACAAAAAAGCCGATGAAGGCATGTTCCTGTTATCGGATCTGAAGAATATAGATCTTCAAAAAATAGGATTAAAGATTGCTCCGGAAGAACTGTATAATCCAAATGGCACCAGTCTGATTGATGCCATTGTTCGCGTTGGTGGTTGCACCGGTTCCTTTGTTTCCAACGAAGGATTGATTGTAACAAATCATCATTGCGCATTTGGCTTTGTACAAGCTATCAGTTCTACCAAAAACAATTATATAAAAAATGGTTTTTTAGCTGGCAATAGAGAACAGGAAGTTCAGGCTAAAGGATTAATTTGTAAAATCACACAAAGCTACGAGGATGTTTCCAGCAAAGTTCTATCCGGGACAACAGAGATTACTGATCCCGGACAACGATTACAAAAGATTAAAGAAAACCTTAAAAAGATAACAGAATTCGAGAATGCAAATCATCCTGCATTGCAATGTGAGATATCAGAAATGTTTACAGGCCGTACCTATATTTTATTCCGGTATCAGTTATTGAAAGACGTACGGTTGGTATATGTTCCGGCGAGGAGCATAGGAGAATTCGGTGGTGAACTGGATAATTGGGTATGGCCGCGCCATTCAGGAGATTTCGCCTTTTTGCGCGCTTATGTTGCGCCGGATGGAAGTGGAGCTGAATACAGCGAAAAGAATATTCCGTTTAAGCCTAAAAAATTTTTAAAAGTGAATGCAAAAGGCGTACGCGAAAATGATTTTGTTTTTGTACTGGGATATCCGGGTCGTACGTTTCGTCATCAACCTGCAGCTTTTTATCAGTACCACGAACAATATATGCTGAAATATATCAGCGACTTGTTTGACTGGCAAATTTCAACCATGGAGGCGTTGGGAAAAAACAACGACAGCCTGCAAATCCGATATGCCGGGAAAATAAAATCGTTAGCCAATGTTACCAAAAACTACAAAGGAAAATTGCAGGGATTCCGTAGGGGCGGATTGACCGCCTCAAAGAAAAAGGATGAACAGGAATTGCAACAGTTTATTATGACCAACGAAGCATTGAAAGTGAAATATGCACATGTCATTCCGCGCATCAATGATTTATACGGCAGTATTATTGAAACTGCCAACCGCAATATGTGGTTCGGACAAATTTATTCCGTTTGTCCTTCTATCGGATTCGCCTCCACTTTAGCCACTGTTAAAAAGCAATACCTGTCATTGGATGAGAAAGACCGGGCCGAATATGTAAAGAAAACCCTTCCCAAAATCAGGGCTGCATTAAGTAAATATGAAAGCCAGTTGGATGAACCCTTTGAAACGGCCGCATTTGCCAAAATGGTCAGCGATGCACAAGTTTTTAATGCCGACAATCATATAAAATTTGCTTCCTCTATAGAGAGTGGATCCGGAAAACAAGGGGTACAGAAATATTATGCAGGGATATTGAAAAAGTCAAAACTCACTCAATTTGCGGTCATGGAGAAGATGTATGAAAAGGCTCCCGAAAAGCTATTCACGCTGAATGACCCGTTGATTGCTCTGGTTGAAACATTGAATGCCGAGGTGTCTTCAGACGATGAAATGGAACAACAACGTGAAGCAGAATTGAACCAATTGATGGCCAACTATGTGGATATGAAAAGTATCTGGAAAGCAAAGCAATTCGTACCCGACGCCAATTCAACATTGAGGTTTACTTATGGTTATATTAAAGGTTACTGGCCAAACGATGGCGATTACAATGCTCCGATTACTACTTTGAAAGGAGTAATTGAAAAGGAAGACGGAAAGGAATACGAATTAATGGAAGTTATTAAAGAACTTTATGCCCAGCGCGATTATGGCAATTACCTGCATCCGGATTTGAATGAATTGCCTGTGAATATTTTGTATAATCTGGATACAACAGGGGGCAACAGTGGGAGCCCGGTTTTGAATGCCTATGGAGAGTTGATCGGTGTGAATTTTGATCGTGCTTATACTGCAACAATAAACGACTATGCATGGAACGAAAGCTACAGCCGAAGTGTGGGTGTAGATGTCCGTTACATGCTATGGATTCTGCAGAAGGTGGCCAAAGCAGATCATATATTGATTGAAATGGGTATCTAGAAATTTATTGTAAATGAGTTCGTGTTCTGACTTTTAACATCAGCATATTCTCTGCACTTAAGAAAAAAACAGGCTGCATACCGTATAAGTATGCAGCCTGTTTTTTTTAGTTATTTATTCAATGATCAGTTTCCCGCTCAACCCAATGGAGCCGTTTGAAACGATCTGATAAGAGTAGATACCCAATGGCAAATCACTACGCTCTATTGTTGTTTTCGTGGAAGTTACCGGAGTTGTATAAACTTCTTCTCCAAGTATATTATACAGAATGAAATAACTGTTTGTAAAATCAACCGGCAGCATAAATTTCAATGTAGAAGTGGTTGTCATCGGGTTCGGGAAAAGTGTTACCGCATTTGCATCAAAATCATTGACCCGCAATCCGGAAAAGATTCTGAAATTGCTGTAATCATATTTATCGCTCTTGGTAAAAACAGGTTGAGGTGCATAACGACCACTGATAACCTTTTGGGTAAGTTGCGCCTGGCTGTTATAGGTTAATGTATTGGTGGTTTCGCTGGTTACCACCCAGGCATTATCAACTTTGTCCTCATTTTTATACTCAGTTTCGTTATCATGAATATCGTATAATTGAGATGACCGTCCCACATCGACATAATTGGGATCGATCCAGTCTTGAAAGGTAAAACCGCTCACCTTGCTATTCTCTACATTGCCTGCTTCGTATTTGTACCAAACGATATTCGTAATCCTTCCTTTTTTGATGAAGACCGAGGTTAAGGTATCCCATTCAAATTGTATCAGTTCGTTGATAACATTCTGTCCGGTATAGCCATAGATTGCTTTATAGCTATTGCGGTAAGCTCCCAAATGACTAACCCAATCCTGATTTACCTCTTCATCCAAACGATTGTTTGCACCATAGGTCGGCGTGCTTTTAAAGCCGTAGGTAAATTCCCATACTCCACCATTCATATAATAGTTTTCATTGGTGGTTTGATGACCAAAAGCGTCATAAGTACTAAACGATTTACTGGAAGAATCCCAGCTGCGTTGCATGTTGTTCCAATTGATTCCGAAACTTGAAATTTCCCTGTTGTCGCTATTGTAAGTATAAACCACTCGAGTCCGGAATGTATCCTGATTGCCGTTGGAATACGATTCATAGAGAGTAATCAATATATTACCGGCATCATCATATGTTTTTTGAGTGTTGCTCGGATATTCCCAATCTGATATACTGCTATTCCAATAAACGTGTGTTGTGTATTGCGGCAATGATTTACTATCGGCCTTGCCAAAATTCTTTTGTTGATCCGCTTTTTCAGTTTTAAAGGTTAATAAGTGGTTGATTTGGGCGCTCGCTGTAAATGAACCTAAAGTGGCAATGGCCAAAGCCAGGTGTTTGATTTTCATGGTGGTGCTTTTCAGGAAGCTACCTTTTTATACCGGTATCTAAGGTTTTATTCTCTGGATAACTACTAATGGTTGATGGTAAAGGGATTAATGATTGAAATGCAGATTTTAGCTAATAGCTTATTGTACAGAAAGTTGATGGCAGTCAACTTAAAGTCTTATTAACTCGTGGCATTGAAGCCACCTTTTTATTGTGTTCTGTATACAGAAAACAAGAGTTTTATGCCGCGTTAAAGTATTAAAAACCAATTCCTCTAAATCTTGTTCTTAACACAGGGACTAAAATTCCTATAAATCCATACATTTGCCTCGAAAAATTTAATATATGAAAGAAGTATTTATCGTTTCTATCGCACGTACTCCGGTGGGAGCATTTGGAGGTTCTTTGTCGTCATTGTCGGCCACCCAGTTGGGTGCCATTGCCATTAAAGGTGCTATACAAAAAGCCAATATTAGTCCGGATTCCATACAGGAGGTATTTATGGGAAATGTTATCTCCGCTAATCTGGGTCAGGCACCGGCTACACAAGCCATGATATATGCAGGAATTCCTGACACGGTTCCGGCAACAACGGTAAATAAAGTTTGTGCTTCGGGTTCGAAAGCCATCATCATGGGAGCGCAAAGCATCATGACCGGTGTTAACGATATCGTAATTACAGGTGGCATGGAAAGCATGAGCAATGTGCCGTATTATCTGGATAAAGCGCGCACAGGTTACCGGTTGGGAAATGGACAATTAACCGATGGTCTAATCAAGGACGGTTTGTGGGATGTATATAAAGATTTTCATATGGGTAACGCCGGCGAATTGTGTGCTGAAACGCATAAAATTACGCGTGAAGAACAAGATGAATTCTCTATTGAGTCGTATAAACGGGCACAGGCTGCCTATGCTAAAAAGGCATTTGATTCTGAAATCGTACCGGTAGAAATAGCACAGCGAGGTAAAGATCCGATTTGGGTGAAGGAAGACGAACAGTATACCAAAGGCAATTTTGAAAAAATGAAAACCCTGAAACCCGTTTTTGTAAAAGACGGAACGATTACCGCTGCCAACGCATCACCCTTAAATGATGGTGCTTCGGCTATGGTATTAATGAGTGGAGAAAAAGTGAAAGAACTTGGCTTGAAACCGATTGCACAAATCCTTGGATTTGCCGACGCGGCGCAAGCTCCCGAATGGTTTACCACCACACCAGCGATTGCTATTCCAAAGGCATTGAAAATGGCAGGTGTTGATCAGAAAGATGTCGACTTTTACGAATTAAATGAAGCATTTGCAGTAGTGGGAATTATCAACAATCGCTTGTTGGGTCTCGACGATAAAAAAGTAAATGTTTGGGGTGGAGCCATTGCACTCGGGCATGCCATAGGAAACAGCGGTTGCCGTATCGTTGGTACACTAGCCAATATATTGCATGCAGAAGGTGGTACAATAGGTGTAACAGGTATTTGCAACGGTGGAGGTGGAGCTTCTGCTATTGTCATCAAAAAAGTATAAACGCTTCGTACAGGAATTCCTATTTTCGCTGGCATGAAGACAGGCCTGTTTTTTCTTGTAACTTTATTTTCACTTGTTTGCTATGGCCAGCAACGGCCCGACTCATTAACGTACGATTCACTGCATGATGCAGAAATCCGGTTGATCGGGTTAGGTACAAACATGATTCAATCCGGAGATGAGAGTATGCGTTTGTTCAATGGCAGAAGTTTTCTGATCACCCTGAGCAGGGCTTTGCGCATAAAGAATTCCTATTTCTACCGGTTTGATTCGCTGAATTGTGCTTCCATATTGTATTCTCCGGATGATGCTTTTCGGATCATCACATGGAATGTAGTGCTCAACAACGAAACATTTCATTATTTCGGCGTAATCCAGCTCAATCCGGTTTTCATGAAAAGCATAAAGGATACATCCAATCTGCGTTCCGTCTATCCTTTGATTGACCGGTCGTCGCAAATCAGAAATCCAATGGACACAACCCTTGGCCCTGAGTTTTGGTATGGAGCCAATTACTATCAGATTATACCTGTCATGAATAAGGGGAAAAAGGCTTATACCTTGTTGGGCTGGAATGGATCAACCATGATGACAAACAAAAAAATTGTTGACTATTTATTTTTTGATCTGAATCGACCCCGATTCGGTGCACCGGTATTTGATTTAAAGGATCCGCGTTATAAACGTTTGCCTTCGCGTTTGATTTTTGAGTTCAGCAATCAGGCAACCATGACCCTTAAATACAGTGTGAAGAAAAAATTCCTCATCTACGAGAGTATGGTTCCGCCTCGTCCGCAGGATTATGGTCACCCGGAAACCTATTTACCCGATGGTTCATTTGACTACCTGATTTATAAAAAAGGGATCTGGGAGAAACAATCCGGTGCATTACGCGATTTTGACCTTGAATAGGATGGCCATTGCATTTGACAAAATAGAGGCTGTAATCTTTGATATGGACGGTCTGCTGGTTGATTCGGAACCATATTGGAAAATTGCCGAGAAGGAAGTTTTTGGTGAGTTGGGTCTGGAATTGTCGGATGCAATGTTGCGCCAGGTTATGGGTTTCCGGTTGAGTGAAGTAGTGAGGCATTGGTTTCATTTTCAACCCTGGCCCAATCCCGATTTTCTGATGACGGAGAAGTTGATTTTAGAAACAATGATTGATCTGATTGCAAACAGTGCTACCGCATTGCCCGGAGTTTACGATACATTGGAGTTTTGTAAATCGCAGGGCAAGAAAATGGCCCTGGCTTCTTCTTCAGCCATAGAATTGATCGAAGCGGTTGTCGATAAATTGAATATTCGAACGTATTTTGATGTATTATGGTCCGCTAACTACGAGCCTTTTGGTAAGCCACATCCCGGAATATTTTTAACTACGGCTGAAAAATTGCAAGCAGATCCTAAGCATTGCCTGGTGCTCGAAGATTCAATCAATGGAGTGATTGCGGCAAAAGCTGCCCGCATGCATTGCCTGGCTGTTCCTGAAGAGGCAACATACAACGATCCACGCTTTGCAATTGCTGATGCGAAAGTGCATTCATTGCAAATGTTTAATTCGATCTTGCAGATTCAGGCTTAATTTTTCTTCCATTTAATTCCGCAACCGATAGCCTTGGTTCCCGGAATACTTACTGGTTTGTTTGTTTCTAATTCTTTTATGGCTTGTGTTAAATAGGAAGTTTTCACCGCATTGGCATCTTCATAATTGTCGTCGATAGCACCTGAATAAACCAGAATAAAACGCTTCTTTTCTTTTTTCAAAAGGAACACATGCGGCGTTCGGGTGGCGCCATAATTCTTAGCCACATCCTGAGTCTCATCAAACAGGTAAACAAAAGGATATGCTTTTTCGATGGCTCTTTTTTGCATGTTTTCATAACTGTCTTCAGGCTCCCTGACAGGGTCATTTGAATTGATCGCTACGACCGGATACCCCAACACCGCATACTTTTTATGCAACTCAATGATGCGTTGTTCGTAAGCCTGTGCGTATGGGCAATTGTTACAAGTGAATATTACAATAACTCCTTTTTCATTTTTGTAATCTTTCAGAGAAATCAACTTTCCGTCAATATTTTTCAGGTTGAAGTCCTTAGCCGGATCACCCGGATTGAATCCATCCTTTTTAAATTCCGAAAAAGAGCTGTTGGTGAATAAAATAAAAGCCAGAAAGATCAGGTTAGTAATTTTTTTCATAATTATTTAACGTTGGCATCCACAACTTGTTTTAACTGTTCAAAATTCACTTCCCCTTCATTAAAAAAGTGAAAGGCTGTATTGGGCTGAATGATCCAGGTGGCAGGTATAGCACCGCTCCACGACGAATCAACCAAATTAATCCAGGAATTGGCATCGGGTTCATTCATCCAGTAAACCGATGATTTTATATGCCTTTCCCGTATAAATGAAATCAACTTTTGTTCGATACCTTTCCGCATATCGTTACTCACTAGTATCACCTTTACTGCTTTTGCCTGATATGTTTCCTTTATTTTATCCAATTCAGGCAATTCCGTTACACAGGGTTTGCACCAGGTTGCCCAAAAATTAATTACATAAACCGTATCTGATTTTAATTTGCGCATGTCTTTTATCCAAGTCGCATCAACCGGTTTTATTTGCTGCCCGAATCCATTACCGTTCAAGCATATGATCAGAAAGCAAAAAATAAAAACAGACTTCATTCTTTTTAATTAACTCAATAACCAATAACCAATAACGATTAACGATTAACTAATAACCAATAACTTCGAACTATAGTTTTTCTCCAAAACTCAGATCACCCGCATCGCCCAATCCGGGTAAGATATACGAATCTTTATTCAGTTCCGGATCCAGATCGCCAATCCAACAGGTGGCATGCGGCAGACGGTTGGATAAATAGTCAATCCCGTCCTGACTGGCCAATAAGGAAAGAATATGCAATTTAGAGGGAGTTCCATGTTGCAGTATAGCCTGATAGGTTAAATCAATGGATTGCCCAGTAGCCAGCATAGGATCAATCAGAAATAACGTTTTGCCGGTCAGATCCGGACTGGCCAGATATTCTACCACAATTTCAAACTGATTCCCTGTTTGATGTTTTCGAAAGGCTGAAATAAATGCACAGTCGGCCTGATCAAAATAATTCAGTACACCCAGATGCATACTTAAGCCCGCTCTGAGAATGGTGGCCAATACAGGTTGTTCAGCCAATACATCCGATTGATGCGTACCAAGTGGAGTTATTACATTGCGTTTAGTATAGGTCAATGTTTTGCTCACCTCGTACGCCATAATTTGCCCGATGCGTTCTATATTTTTACGAAAGCGCATGCGGTCTTTCTGCATATGAACGTCGCGCAGTTCAGAAATAAACTGATTGATCAGGGAATGGGATTGGGAAAGTACATGAATTTCCATGCTCCGAAATTAATCATTTTGTTTTATGTGTATGCAAAATGCACCTTTGCACGATTGAACAGGATAATAACGGAATGAAAATTACTTTTTGGGGAGCGGCAAGGCAGGTAACCGGGAGTATGCATATGCTCAAGTTGGATAATGGGTATACCATATTGATCGACTGCGGCATGAATTACGAGCAGAAACGGGAACTGGATGAAACAGCTTTTCGCTTCCCTTTTAATCCGGGTGATGTTGATTTAGTCATTCTTACACATGCGCATATCGATCATTCGGGCAATCTGCCAACATTGGTAGCGCAGGGTTTTAAGGGAAATGTTTTATGTACACCGGCTACTGCTGACCTAACTGCATATCTGTTGTTTGATAGCGCCAATATTCAGTTATCTGAATACAAGCAACGTTTATCGCGTGCACGAAAAGGAAGAAGAAATTTCATTCCGAAACCCATTTACAACGATAAACAGGTGGAGAAAGCCATGGAGCGAATAGTTACCTGGCCATTTGATAAGCGATTTGAGATAATGGATGGAATATCGCTAACCCTGATAGAAGCCGGACATTTGCTGGGTGCAGCCAGTGTGCTCATTGAAACGGAACATAAGGGCGTAAAAAAACGCATTGGCTTTTCAGGTGATCTAGGCCGCGATCATGCTGAATTGATCAGGGTTCCCCAAATAATGCCGCAACTCGATTATTTAATAACTGAGACTACATACGGAGGCCGGAAACATAAAAGTTCGGCTGATGCCGAATCGGAATTATTGCGTTTTATTGATGAAACGATGCGCATTAACGGACGCCTGGTGATACCGGCGTTCAGCGTCGGTCGTACACAATCCATTGTACATGTAATACACCGGCTTCACCGTAAAGGATTGTTGCCTCCGGTAAAAGTATTTGTGGATAGTCCAATGGCGGTAAGATCTACCCATGCTTACGAAAAGTATCCTGAATTGCTGAATGAAGAAGCTACAAAGTTCTTACATGCATATGGAAGTTTATTTGATTTTGAAGGCATTGAATGGATAGAAGATTACCGCGATCATGAGAAATTAATGGGATATACCGATTCCTGCATCATCATATCGGCAGCTGGAATGGTTGAAGGCGGACGTATTCAGGAGCATGTAAAAAACAATATCCAGAATCCATTCAGTACCATTTTGATTGCAGGATATTGTGCCGAGGGAACACTGGGTTACCGTTTGTTGCAAGGCCAATCGCATATCTCTATGAAAGGCCGCGATTATCAGATATATGCAAAAATTGCTTCTACAGATGTATTCAGTTCTCATCCTGATAAAGACGAAATATATTCTTATATCCGTCGCACCCATCATGCCGGGCTGAAACAGGTTTTTCTGGTGCATGGTGATGAACCAAACCTCACTGCTATGCAACAAACGCTGCGTGAATCGGGTATTTCACAAGTTCATATTCCGGATGAAGGAGATTCCTTTGATTTGTAAGGTTTATGAATAATTCCATTGGAGTAATAGCAGCACTGGTTACCGTAGGATGTTGGACGATGGGAACCATTTATTTTACCATCGCCTCCAATCGCGCATCGCCTGTAAGTGTTAACCGAGTTCGCTTATTGTATGCCTTCATTTTGATCACCTTGCTATCGGTTTTATTTTTCAGATTCAGCTTAGCTGATTTGTTTCTACAACCCGATAAAGCCCAATGGTTTTGGCTCGGTATCTCAGGTATCATTGGATTAACCATTGGAGATTTTTTTGTTTTTAGTGCATTTAAATTAATTGGAGGAAGCAAAGCCAGCCTGTTTAACGCTATTGCTCCTGTAGCGGCTCTGCTCCTCGGTATGGTATTGTTGAATGAACACCTGAACGGAATGGGTATACTGGGAATGGCCATTTCAGTTTCGGGAATTCTCTGGTTTATCCGCGAGCATAACCGCAAGCAGCAATTGCATCTGGAGTTGACCAAAGCCGATTTATTAAAAGGAGTTGCATTTGCAGCCCTTGGTGCAATCAGTCAAGGCCTCGGATTGGTTTGTGCCAAAAAAGGACTGGTTCATCATGGTCAGTTTTCGCTTCATCCAATCCATGCCACATGGATACGCA
This sequence comes from Bacteroidia bacterium, assembly GCA_041665785.1. Lineage (GTDB taxonomy): Bacteria > Bacteroidota > Bacteroidia > UKL13-3 > UKL13-3 > JBAYIE01. The sequence continues at coordinate 172,037 of JBAYIE010000001.1, forward strand.
TGGGCATCGGTACTTTAGTAACGTATTTGATTGGATTCTTTCGGAGCAATATGTGGACCGAATTCAAAGAAATTACTTTTACCAGAAGTATTTTCAAACCGGTAATTACCGGAACAGTATTTGGACCGGTTATCGGTGTAACCATGTCGATGTTGGCAGCTTCTGTTTTAGAAGTGTCGCTGGCGCAAACCATTTTTTCATTATTACCTATTTCTGTAATGTTTACTGCGCGATTTATGGGAAAAGAAAAACTCAGTGCAGTTTCATTAATTGCTGCACTCATCAGTATTCTTGGTGTGGTGATTCTTGTATGGAGAAATGAAATTCATTGGTGAATCCGATGAAGGACAAGGCAAGCATTCATTGATTATTTGAAACAGGTATTTAATTTCAGCCAGATTGCATAACCAGATCCCGAACAACACCTATAAATTTTCTTAATTGCTCATCTGTTTCAGGATCAGAAATCGCACCGTTGTTATCCAACTTTCCTTTAATGCCTTGTATTAATAAAGTTGATTCCTGAGTAAAGCAGGCCATCAATGTTTTCATGATGCGTTGCAATTCTTCATGAGCTTTCTGTCCGTGTGCCGAAGCTGTGAGAATTCCAAGGGGTTTGTTCTCAAATATTGTGGTAGAAACACACCATTCAATCAGGTTTTTTAAACCGCTGGGTATGCTGAATACATATTCAGGTGTACAAAAAATAACTGCTGCGGAATGTTGAATTTCGTTTCGTATTTCAAGAACCTTTTGAGGAGTATTGGCAATGGATTGTTCAGGATCAAAAGGAGGTAATAATTTCAAATCGTTATAAATTCGATATTGAATGGCTTCGTTTCCGTACCCGGCAATCTGTTCGGCAAGCAGTTGATTTGCAGAGTTACGGCTGGCGCTGCCAACGATAATTAAAATGGTTTTCAAGATGATCCCGGATGGTTGTGCTGATTAGAGCAAACTTCTTCTTTTTAATTCAGAGGTAATCAGTGTGAGTTCTCGTCCGGATTGACCTTTCACGGAAGTGTTTTCCTGTGCGCGGCGAAGCAGGTACGGCATTACCGCCTGAACGGGTCCATAAGGCAGGTATTTCGCAACATTGAAACCGGCATACGAAAGGTTATAACTGATATGGTCGCTCATGCCAAACAATTGGGAGAAATAGATGCGCGAATCGTTATTGGCCACACCACGTTCCTTCATCAGTTTAACCAGCAACATACTGCTGGCTTCATTATGGGTACCGGCACACAAACTGATACGATCCAATTTGTCTGTACAAAATTTTAAGCCTTCGTTATAATCCCGGTCGGTAGCTTCTTTGTCGGGCTGAATCGGATTCTCGTAACCCAACTGAATGGCGCGTTCGCGTTCTTTTTCCATATAGGCACCACGAACCAATTTCATTCCCAGATAGTAGTTGTGTTTCAGAGAATCTTCATAGGATTGTTTTAAAAAATCCAATCGGTCATGGCGATACATCTGAGCCGTATTGAAAACAATAGCCGTGTTTTTATTGTATTTCAACATCATTTCGCGGGCCAAACCGTCGATAGCTTCCTGGATCCAGCTTTCCTCAGCATCAATAAATATACGGACACTGTGTTGGAAAGCTTTTTCACAAATATGCTCAATCCGCAGTTTAACCTTGTCCAGTTCGCTTTGTTCTTCACTGGTTAATGAATCGCGGTTGCTCACTTTGTTCAATAATCCAAAACGTGCAACACCGGTAACCTTGAAAACGCAGAAAGGAATACGTTTATCCGTTTTAGCCTTCTCAATTGTTGCAATAATTTCGTTTGCAGTATACTCAAATTCAGCTTCCTCTTCCTTTCCTTCAACCGAATAATCCAGAATAGAGCCAATTCCATAGGTATGCAAGGCCTGAATAGTTTGATCGCAGGTATCCATGCTTTCACCTCCGCAGAATTGACGAAACACCGTTGCACGTACAATCCCTTTGATGGGTAAACGCAATTTGAAACTGGTATTTACAAGTGTGGGAGCCATGCTTACCAGCCAGTTATAACCTATAGCTTTGAATAACCAGTACGACCTTTTGAGATCGTTATTTGTTTTGGCCTGAAAGGCAATTTCGGTATTGTCGAACGACAGTTTGAAATCCGGATGTATACTTTGTTGAGTCACTGTTGCAGTTTGGATTAGATTTAGTTAAATTTATTTTTCAAATTTGACCACGCAAAAGTAATATTTTGAAGGAATACCATTTTAAAGATTTCAGTATATATGTTGGAAATGAAATTTTCGAGGTTCTGCTCGAAAATATGATCCGGTCATCTTATTCCAAAGTCTTTATTCTGGTGGATGAAAATACGGAGAAATTTTGTCTGCCCAGGCTTTCTAAATATTTCTTTGACATTCACAAGATCAGCGTCAGAAGCGGAGAAGCAGCCAAAGACCTTGCTTCCGCCCAACTGGTTTGGGATCAGTTATTAAAGCATCAGGCCGACCGCAAATCCGTATTGATTAATCTGGGAGGAGGGGTAGTGGGCGATTTAGGTGGTTTTTGCGCGGCTACCTACAAACGTGGGATTGAATGCATTAACATACCAACCACATTGTTATCCATGGTAGATTCTTCGCTTGGCGGTAAAACCGGTATCGATTATCATGGGGTGAAAAATGCAATTGGTGTTATTCAACAACCTCATGCAGTGTATGTTCACCCTCCCTTATTAGCCAGCTTGCCCCAGCGTGAAGTACTGGGTGGTTATGCAGAAATGCTCAAGCATGGTCTGATTGCTGATGAGGATTATTGGGAAGAACTGATTCGCGTGGAAACCCTTGATATAACTTCACTGAGCCCCCTTATCCATGGTTCTATAAAAATTAAAATGCGCATTGTGAAGCGGGATCCGCAAGAAAACGGAGAACGTAAATTACTTAACTTTGGTCATACAATCGGGCATGCCCTGGAGTCGTATTCATTGATGCATGATAAGAATCATCTCCGGCATGGTGAAGCAATTGCCATCGGTATGATCTGTGAAGCGTTTCTTTCTTATCAGAAATGTGGTCTATCCAACAAAGAATTAAAGAAAATTTCACAACATATTCTCGCGCACTTCCCTAAATATTCATTGCGGAATATACTTTCACCCGAGTTAATCACCTTGATGCGCCAGGATAAAAAGAATGTAGGAGATACGTTGCAATTTGCTTTACTAAAACGCATTGGCAAAGGGGTAATCGACATTCCCTGCACGGAATCTGAAATTGCGCTCGCCCTGAATTATTACGATGAATTATGAGCATTATCGGGATCTCTCATCCTTCCCGCAAATTGCAAGGACAAGTAAATTTGCCTGCCTCCAAAAGTATCAGCAATCGATTATTGATACTGCAGCAATTGTTTCCAGGCAGAATTAGTATTGACAATTTATCTCAAGCCGACGACAGCATTATACTGCAACAAGCATTAACACAAAAGACCGGATCCATAAACCTGAAAAATGCCGGAACCTGTTTGCGGTTTTTACTGGCCTATTTTTCCATCACTCCAGGTGAAGTGATATTACACGGAACGGAAAGATTACATCAACGACCCGTTGGCGAATTAATTAATGCCTTACGATTACTTGGTGCCGAAATAGATTGTATCGACAAGGAAGGATTTGCTCCCTTGCGAATACGAGGTAAAAAACTGCATGGAGGAAGTATATCCATGCAAGCTGCTCAAAGTAGTCAGCACGCAAGTGCTTTGATGCTGATTGCACCGGCTCTCGAAGACGGATTGGTGCTTACTATTGAAGGTGAATCTACTTCGGCCTCTTATCTGGAAATGACTGAGAAACTAATGTACGATTGTGGGTTTATAATGGAAGTAAGCGAACAGAAATACGATATACCACCACAATGGCCACGAAATGTAAATGTATCGGTTGAACCCGACTGGAGTGCAGCATCGTATTGGTATTGCATGACCTGTTTAAGTATAGAGGCTGACCTGCACATGAACGGATTAACACGATCTTATTTACAAGGCGATGTTGCCATTGCAAATTACATGGAGCATTTTGGTGTTCAATCACATTTCAATGAGAAGGGAGTCAGGTTAGCAAAATCACCTCCGGTATTACAAGATGCGCAATACAACATGAACGAACAGCCCGACCTGGTTCCGGCTATGGCAGTGGCTTTTGCCGCATTAGGGGTAAATGCGAAGTTCGAACATATAGCTCATCTCCGGTTTAAAGAGAGCGATAGATTAAAGGCGCTGGAAACGGAATTGAACAGGTGCGGATTTAAAGCCGTCGCAGGTATAGATAACCTCCAAATAATAGCCAGCCAACCCGATTTAACAACTACACCTTGCATTCAAACTTACGGCGATCATCGTATGGCAATGGCCTTTGCTCCACTCGCTTTAGTTTGGGATGAATTACAAATCGAAAATCCGGAAGTGGTAGAGAAATCATATCCTGGCTTTTGGGATGAACTGAAAAAAGTTGGATTCTTACTTCGAACCATTTAATTTTTTTGAAAGGGATACTTATGGAGTATTTTATACTGAACAAGTCTTAACGTGTAGATTATCGCATTTGTTAAACTTATACCTCCGGAGTTAATCGAAATATGGCATCAGCTAATTGATTGGCCATTTTTTCGGTATCAAACAATTCTTTCAAACGGATGATTCGTTTTTCTCTATCCGGCTCCGTAAAACTGCTTTGAAATACCCGGTTCAATTGCAGTTGAAATTCTTCCGGAGTGTTGGCAATAGTGCATAGTTCTTCACATCCGGTATTCAAAACCATGGGTGTATTTGCCAATACAAACCTGCCCTGATATAATACATTGATGAGTTTTAGTTTTATCCCTGTATCCTGAAAAGTAGGAACAACATTCACCTGCGCTTTGCGCGTCATATCAGCAATTTCATCGGTGCTTAAATCGGAAAACAATTTTACCTGAGGTACCTCCTTTATAAGTTTCAGAAGAGCTTCTGACGGGTTGTTGCCTGCAATAAAAAGTGGATGGTTTACGTGACGGAATACCTTGTCGGTCAGGAATCGTGCTGCTTCATCGTTTTCACCTACGCTGAGTTTTCCATGATAAAAGGCATAGGTGCCATTACCGGTTAATGAACTTACCCGGGTGTTGGGATGAAATGCGGTGATATGTATGACGTGTGGGAATTTCAATTGTAGATACTTCATATCGTTCACTGAAATGGCAGCTATCAACGACGCATGATGCAGTTGTTGCTCATAATGGCGTAGTTTTCTTGATTCTATCCGATAAAATATTTTTCGAAACCATGAGCTTTCAACCTGTTCAAGATTCTGGTAATAATCGTGCTCTATATTATGCATCCTGACTACTTTCACCCTGTTTTGCAACAATGCATGATTCAGAAAACCACAAGTATGTAATCCTTCAAAAAGGATAGGGTAGTGATCAGCTGACAGTCGTGTCAGTAGATGATTGTTCATACGCGACGAAACAATATAAGGTAGTTTAGAAAATGGATTTACCCATTTACTCCGTTTGTAATAAAAAACATTTTCGCAACAGGCATTCAATTCCGGATTTATTTTACGCCCGTATTCAAATGCATGTAAGATAACTTTAACCCCGATCTCATGCAGAGCTTTGATTTTGTAAAATACATCGATAACGCCGCCATAATTCGGAGGATAAGGATTATCAAAAGATACTATATGTAACTTTCGTTCAGAGTTCATTGTACAAACGTATTAAATGTTGCTCTTCAAGTTGCCAGTTGAATTGAGTTCGTGCAGCCCGGCAATTGGCCTGAAGTTGCGCATAATAAGCATGATCCGACAATAAGCGCTCTATACTTTTTAAGATTGATTCCTTGTGCAATGCCGACAATACAGCTACTTCGTATTCCGCATTGATGAGCTGATATTCCGGAAAATCTGCACAGATTTGCGGAATAGCGGCATGCATATAATTAAAAAATTTATTGCTCAGCGAATACCTGTAACTAAGACTGTCATCCGATAGCAGATTGATGCCAATAGTTGCTTCAGCTGTTAACTTACGCAAAGCATCCGGCTGTACATACCCAAGTAATTCCACTTTATTTTCAATGCCAAGTTGCCTGATTTGTTCTTCCAGTATACTCCGGATGGGTCCATCGCCTGCAACCCTGAAAGTCGCATTTAACTGAGGCATACAATCCAGGATTTCTTCCAATCCACGTCCGGGGTTCAAATCGCCCTGGTATAAAATAACGGCATCAGTAGCTTGAACATTGTTGTTTGTTTCCGATAACAAGGGCACATTGCGAATTACATGAAAAGTCAGATGATGTTGATCCGTAAAGATCATTGCAAGGCTTTTCGAAACAGTATATCGTAGATGCGTATGGCGGATACAGGCCAGCTCCGTCCATTCCCAGCATTTTTGTATCCATTTGCGCCCTTTCAACTCGGGTACTTCCGTAAAATATTCATGTGCATCAAATACCAGCTTTCTGCTTTTGATGCGGGATATAAAGGTGTTTGGTAGCAAGGTATCTGTATCTATTGCCGCATAAATATCGAATTTGTTCAGCAACAAATACCAGGTTAACCGTATGGTATATTCGATGTAAAAGAGTTTTCCCTTTTCAAAAAAACACGGAATTCGTTTTTGGGAATATGGTTGCAACTGTAATGCAGGAGATTGTTTGCGTTTTCTACCAATCAATGTAACCCGATAGCCGGCTTTATGCAATGAGTTGCAGATGCGTGACATGCGTTGATCAAAGACCAGATCGTTTGTAACGGTAAATGAAATACGTTTATTTATTCCTTCCACTTCAGGTGTTGCTGTTCGTTGTAGTGCAATTTATCGTTATCCAATAAATATCGGACTACTTCAATGATTTTTTCGGGAGATGCGGTATGTACGCTTTCAGCCAGGGTATTCACTGGTTGTGCCTTTATGAGGCATTGATATTTGATTTGTTCAATGAGAGATTCAAATTCTACCGCACTTAGATTCATCTTTTTTTGTTGCAGGCAAATGTCACAAATTCCGCAGTCATGTGAATCCGATTGATCAAAATAGGCTACCAGCTTCCTGCTGCGGCATACAGCATCGTTGCCGGCATATTCCACCAAAGCATTCAATTTGTTCACAGCAATTTTTTTGCGTTCATTGATGCGATGATGGTAGGCCGGAAACTCTTCGTTGGCTATACGGCTGTGCAAAAAGACGATCTGTGGTTTATCTTTTTGAGGCAGGTAATCAACCAGCCGTTGCTGATGCATAAAATTTAAAAGTTTCACCACAGTATGTTCTTCGGTCTGTCCTCTCCGTGCAATCACACTTTCCTGGATGGCCGTATGTTGGTCAAACAATCCTCCATAACAGCGCAGAAGAAGTTTGATGAAATTGTCGTATTGCGGATGTTCTACCTGAAATTTGTACAATTGATCATGATGCAACAATATTTTGAGTTTGGCCGGTTCATAAAAGCTATCGCTCATCATCAGTAAATCTGCAGCCTCAAGTGTTTTCAAGGCGCCGTAAACGATGGAAGGATGAATTTTAAACTTCTCATCAAAATCACCAATATCAAAATCGTAACTACGATCGGCATTGAATCCAACGGCCAGTGCATAGTAATTGCACAATGCATTGTATACACGGATTATATCTTTGTTTTCAGGATAATTGAGTTTTAAACGGTCGATGGCTTCGTGTTCATCCGGTTTCCCATACAACAAAACAGCATAGGCTTTCTGTTCATCACGCCCGGCTCTTCCGGCTTCCTGATAATAACTTTCGGGCGAATCCGGAATTTCAAAATGGATCACCAGACGAACGTCGGGCTTGTCTATTCCCATGCCAAACGCATTGGTACATACCATAATGCGTGTTTGATTTTTAATCCATGCTTCCTGTTTATGCATGCGCAGTTCGTGGGTAAGTCCGGCATGGTAATAATCAGACCGGTAACCTTTCATTTTCAGAAAATGTGAGATTTCCTGTGTTTTTTTTCGGTTACGCACATACACCAGCGTTGATCCTTTAACTCTTGAAAGAATATGCAAGAGTTTTCCGAATTTGTCTTCCGTGCGGTTTACCACATAGGAAATGTTTTTCCGTTCGAAACTTTTTACAAAAACGTTTTTCTTTTTAAAGCCCAGCTTCTCCTGAATGTCGTTTACAACATCAGTAGTGGCTGAAGCTGTTAATGCCATGATGGGTACTTTTGGGAAATACGTCCGGATTTCGGCAATCTGCAGATATTCGGGACGGAAATCATAACCCCACTGCGAAATACAATGTGCTTCATCAACAGCAAATAAGGAAACCTGCATTTGTTTAATATGCTCTCTAACAATTTCACTTCGCAGGCGTTCCGGAGATAAATACAAAAAGCGGATTTCACCATGAATACAATTGTTCAGAATCAGGTTGTTTTCATGATACGATAAACCGGAATAAATGGCTTTGGCTGAAATACCCTTTGCTGTGAGATGTTCCACCTGATCTTTCATCAGGGCAATCAAGGGCGAAACCACAATGCAAATGCCTTCTCCGGCCATTGCGGGTACCTGAAAACACAACGATTTTCCACCACCCGTGGGCAATAAGGCAAGCGTATCATTGCCAGCCAGTACCGAACGGATTATTTCTTCCTGCAGAGGCCGGAAAGAGTCATACCCCCAGTAGGTTTTTAATGTTTCGTGGATATTCAAGCTGGGGGCTAAATTAGTGAATTTACCATGATCTTGTTTTGCGGTATCCCAACTGGAAATTACGAAGTACTTATTACAAAGTACGAATTACGAATTACGAAGTACGAATTACGAAGTACCTGCCTCTCGGAAGAAGGCATTAGCTATTAACAATTTCCAAATAAGGTACGGGCAATTACATGTAGGTCCCCAACACGTATTAACCAATAACCAATAACCAATAACCATTAACTAATAACCAATAACCATTAACTAATAACCATTAACTAATAACCATTAACTAATAACCATTAACTAATAACCAATAACCATTAACTAATAACCATTAACCATTAACCATTAACTAATAACCAATAACCAATAACCAATAACCAATAACCAATAACCAATAACCAATAACCAATAACCAATAACCAATAACCACTACCCAATTATCCCATCCTTCATCACCAGTTTCCGGTCGGCCCTGTTGGCCAGTTCTTCATTGTGTGTAACGATGACAAAGGTTTGGTTGAGTTCTTTTCGCAGATCAAAAAACAGGTTGTGCAATTCAATGGCATGTTGAGAATCAAGATTACCGGAAGGTTCATCAGCCAGAACAACAGATGGTTTGTTGATTAAAGCTCTGGCAACAGCAACACGTTGTTGTTCGCCACCTGAAAGCTCTGAAGGTTTATGGTGCATGCGATCCCTGATGTTCAGCAATTCAAACAAGTGTAGCGCCCGCGCTTCGGTTTCTTTTTTACTTTTCTTTCCAATCCAGGCAGGCATGCAGGTATTTTCATATGCGCTAAACTCTGGCAGCAATTGATGAAACTGAAAAATAAACCCGATATGTTGATTCCGGAAGGCAGAAAGCATACGTGATTTTAACTGGGTAATATCCTGCCCCTGAATATAAATATGACCGGAATCAGCCTTTTCCAGTGTTCCCAGAATCTGCAATAGTGTTGTTTTTCCGGCGCCACTGGCCCCAACAATGGAAACGATTTCCCCGGCAGCAATATGCAGGTTAATCCCTTTAAGCACATGCAGGTTGTTGTATGATTTTGTAATATTCCTCGTCTCGATCATGGGTCACCAAAAATGCATAATTTTAGTTGCTTATTCACAACCGAAAAAATCTTTTCCAGAAGTAAAAGGAAAGCCTATTTTCGCACACAAATTTTGAAGAATGAATATTCACGAATATCAAGCTAAACAAATCCTTAAATCATTTGGAGTAGCTGTACAGGAAGGCATAGTTGCCGAAACCGCCGATCAGGCTCACGAGGCTGCCTTAAAGTTAAAAGATCAATTCGGGAGTGATTTTGTGGTTGTAAAAGCACAAATTCATGCCGGAGGAAGAGGCAAAGGAACCATTCAGGGTAAAGATCAGCGAGGTGTAGCAGTGGCTAAAAATGCGGATAAGGCAAAAGAAATAGCAGGTAATCTTCTGGGCGGAATCCTGGTTACAATTCAAACAGGTCCGAAAGGAAAACCTGTAAACAAGGTCTTGGTGGCACAGGATGTTTATTATCCGGGTGCTAGCGAACCGAAAGAATTTTACATGAGTGTAATGCTCGATCGTTCTCAGAGTAAAAATATCATTGTGTATTCCACGGAAGGGGGAATGGATATAGAGCATGTGGCCGAGCATACGCCTCATCTGATTCACAAAGAAACAATCGATCCGAAAGTGGGGTTGCAGGGATTTCAGGCACGCAAAATTGCCTTTAATCTTGGCTTGGAAGGTGAAGCACACAAGCAAATGGTGAAATTTGTTACTGCTTTATATACAGCTTACGATAAATCCGATTCTGCAATGTTTGAAATTAATCCGGTATTGAAAACCTCGGATAATAAAATAATTGCTGTAGATGGTAAGGTAAGTATTGATGATAGTGCTCTCTATCGTCATCCGGAGTATGAAGCTATGCGCGATCTGGCCGAAGAAGATCCAACTGAAGTTGAAGCGGCTAAACATTACCTGAATTTTGTAAAGCTGGATGGAAATGTGGGTTGTATGGTAAATGGAGCCGGTTTAGCTATGGCTACCATGGATATCATCAAACTGAGTGGAGGAGAACCAGCAAACTTTCTGGATGTAGGTGGAACCGCCAATGCCATTACAGTGGAAGCCGGCTTCCGTATTATTCTGCAGGATCCAAATGTAAAGGCTATCCTGATCAATATTTTTGGCGGAATCGTTAGATGTGATCGTGTGGCACAAGGCGTTGTGGATGCCTATAAATCCATTGGAACCATCCCTGTACCGATCATAGTGCGCTTACAGGGAACGAATGCTGAAGCAGCGAAGAAACTAATCGACGAATCAGGATTAAAGGTATATTCTGCCATTGTTTTGAAAGAAGCGGCAGATCTTGTACAACAAGCTGTGAACGGTAAATTATAAACGCTCAAGAGGTAGTATAAAGCAAAAGCCCTTTCGTCATACGAAAGGGCTTTTGTCGTTTATCAAGGGAAACTTTACTTAAGGTTCTCTATGCTTCGATTATTTGGCCAGTACCACTTTATCCAATACATGTACTATGCCATTGCTGGCAGACACAGATCCTAAAATTTCCGCATCATCCAGATAAGTTTTGCCATCTTTGATATGAACTGTGGCATTGTTTCCATCTACCATTCCCAATACTTGTCCGTCTTTTAATTGCTCTACTTTCAACACACCAACATATACATGGTGTTGCAATACATCCTGCAAAGAACTTTTGTTTTCAGGTTTCAGTAATGTTTCTACTGTGCCTGCAGGAAGTGCTTCAAATGCTGCGTTTACCGGAGCAAAAACAGTAAAGGGACCTGCATTGCTTAACACATCTACCAATTCTGCAGCTTGCACTGCGGCAACCAACGTGGTGTGATCAGCTGAGCCTACAGCAACTTTCACCACATCTTTCTGGGAAACATCGTCTTGAACGGCTGATTGTCCGCCTACTACTGCTGCAGCTTCCTGAGATGCTGCTGCTGGTTTTTCTCCCGAACCGCAAGAATACAGTGCCAACACTACTAGTCCGGCACTTAAAAAGGTAATCGCTTTTTTCATAAGATTGATTTTTACCCATGCAAGGTATCAGGCGCAAAAATCACTTGCTATGACAATCGTCATTAAATAGGATATTATTATCTGATTTATTTGTATTTTCATTAATTTGGTACATTCGAACCTTTATCTTCACCTTAAATTCAGTCATAAACCATGTTTTCAAAATCCTGTGAGTATGCCTTTCGTGCAGTTGTTTATTTATGTTCCAGATCAACAGAAGACCCGATAGCCAAGATCAAGGAAATTTCAGATTCCATAAAGGCACCCATGCATTATACTTCTAAAGTGTTGCAACAATTAAGCAGAAAAGGCATTATCGGCTCTCAAAAGGGACCTAACGGAGGATTTTATGTAGATAGCCGGTTTACCAATATTAAATTGATAGAAGTGGTTAAGGTGATTGATGGTGAAAAAGTATTTACCGGTTGTGCCATGGGGATCATCCCATGTTCTGAAACCAATCCTTGCGTAATGCATGAACGATTTAAAAAAATTCGCAATGAATTAAATGAAATGATGCAGGATATCACCATTCATCAGCTGGCCGACGGTTTGCATTCAGGAGAACTGAAGATGAAACTATACTAAACCTATATTATTATATTTGGCCACATATGAATACTGAATTACTCAAATTAATATACGAGAAATACCAGGCAAACAATCAGGATCCCGAAACCTTTTTAAAAGGAGTGATCCATAATAAACCGGTAAATTATTGGGAATACGTTGAAGTGAATACTTTGCTGTCGTTGCAAAAAACCCGTACCGGGTTCAAAGACGAATTCATTTTTATTGTGTACCATCAGATTACAGAGCTTGTATTGCGCCTGATTATGCATGAACTGGAGCAGTTAACCGATCCGGAGACGAAAAAAGATGATGCTGTGTTTGCTGATAAAGTAGGCCGTATTGACAGGTATACAGATTTATTAATCGGGTCGTTCAGTATCATGAATAAGGGGTTGGATTATGATCAATACAATCAGTTCCGGTTAAGCCTTGCTCCGGCAAGCGGTTTTCAATCTGCACAATTCAGGCTTATCGAGTTGTATTGTACAGGCATTGATAACCTGATCAATGAACGTTCAAAAGCATTAATGCCCGCTGATTGCAAACTGGAAGACAAATTCAATTATGTCTACTGGCAGGAAGCAGGCATGGATCGCAATACCGGAAAGAAAACAGTAACCCTCTTAGAATTTGAGAAGGAATATCTGCCGCGGTTTATTCAAACAGCACAAAAACTGGAACCGCATAACCTTTATCAGCAAAGCTTGAAAATGGAACGTGAAAATAAACTCACGCCGGAATTGCGCGAAGCCCTTCGTAAACTGGATCATAAGTTTAATATCGCCTGGCCCATGGTACATCTCGAAACGGCACATACTTACCTGGCACAAAAGGGGCAACCCATTGCCGCAACAGGGGGTAGCCATTGGGTGAAGTACCTGCATCCTAAGTATCAGCGCCGTATCTTTTTCCCCAATCTCTGGTCGGAAGAAGAGTTGGCCAATTGGGCACATGAAGGGTAACTGACATCTATCATTTAATTCGCTGACTCCACTCATTCTTGTATTATCGGGTAATTTGTGATATTTGTGTCTGAAATAACAATCAGACATATGAAAAAAATATTGCTCATTCCTGTTTTGGCGATTGCCACTTTAATTAGTTTTTATGGTTGCGGTGGTGCACCGACTCCAACTGACTCTTCTTCTACTACAGCCACTGAAGCTACAGATGAAGAAATTGCAGAAAAGGGAGTAGGACCTGTGAAGCATGTGGAATTAACCACACCACTGGATCAAACCATGGTAAGTAATGGTAAAGGTATTTACGATTTGAAATGTTCGGCTTGTCACCGTCTCGATGGTACCAAATTGGTTGGCCCTGGATGGAAAGATGTTACCAGCCGCAGAAAACCTGAATGGATCATGAATTTTGCTATCAACGTTGATGAAATGTTGAACAGCGATCCGAAGGCCATGGCAATGCTGGAAGAATGTTTGGTTCGTATGCCCAATCAAAATCTGACAGAAGCAGATGCACGCAATGTGTTGGAATTTATGCGTAACAACGACGGTGTTAAATAATAGCAACGCTTTTACTATACCTATTCCCAAACATCTAAATCAATATATATGAGAAGGTCAACAATCAATCTCTTACTGGTATCTGCCGTCCTGGTATCAGTTCTTTCAGGTATCTTCTTTGTGGGATGCAATGGCAAACCACAATTGAGTGGTGTCGATAACGACGCTGCTTCAAAAGTTTATGTCGCACCCGGTAAACACGATGAGTTCTATAACATCGTATCAGGTGGCTTCAGTGGTCAGGTATCCGTGTATGGTTTACCATCCGGTCGTTTACTGCGCGTTATTCCGGTATTCTCAGTCGATCCTATGTCGGGTTATGGTTATAGCGAAGAAACCAAGCCAATGCTGAATACTTCACACGGCTCAGTTCCCTGGGACGATAGCCATCATATTGCACTCTCTCTGTCGAAAGGTGAACACGACGGTCGTTGGACTTTTATCAATGCCAACAATACACCGCGTATTGCACGTATCGACATGAAAACATTCCGCACAGCTGAAATTATTGAGATTCCGAATAGCAGTGGAAATCACTCTTCTCCATTCATTACTGAAAATTCAGAGTATGTTGTTGCCGGTACCCGTTTCAGTTATCCGATGGACGACGACGACGCAAATCCGGATGTTCCGATCAATTCGTACAAGAAAAATTTCAAAGGTACCGTTAGTTTTATTTCAGTGGATCCAACCAGCGGTAATATGAAACTTGGATTTCAGGTCTTATTGCCCGGATTTAATTTTGACCTTGCCCGCGCAGGCAAAAAGGCTTCTCACGACTGGGTATTCTTTTCTTGCTACAATTCTGAACAAGCCAATACGTTGCTGGAAGTAAATGCTTCGCAAAAAGACAAAGACTTTATTATGGCTGTGAACTGGAAAAAATGTGAGGAATTGGTAAAGGCCGGTAAAGGAATGAAGAAAAAAGTTAAGTACATGCACAACCTGTATGACGAATCCGTGCATTCAGCCTCTTCTGAAACGCTGACAGAAGCCATTGTACTTGATCCGAAAGATTATGAAGGTCTGGTTTATTTCATGCCTTGTCCAAAATCGCCACATGGTTGCGACGTGGATCCTACTGGTCAGTTCATCGTTGGTTCAGGTAAATTGGCTGCTATTATCCCGGTATTTTCTTATGATAAAATGTTGGCAGCCATAAGCAGTAAAACGTATGAAGGCGACTTCGAAGGAATTCCTGTTTTGAAATACGATGCCGTATTGCATGGCGAAGTGAAGAAACCCGGCTTAGGTCCGTTGCATACCGAATTTGATGGTAAAGGATTTGCCTATACTTCATTCTTTGTATCCTCTGAAATCGTTAAATGGAATATTGAAAAGCTGGAAGTAGTAGACCGCGTTCCAACTTATTATTCAATTGGTCACTTATGTGTTCCCGGTGGACCCACTGTTAAACCGCACGGTAAATATGTGATTGCGTATAATAAAATCACAAAAGATCGCTATTTGCCAACCGGTCCTGAATTGAATCAATCTGCCCAGTTGTATAGCATCGAAGGAGATAAAATGAAATTGTTGCTTGATTTTCCAACCATAGGAGAACCGCATTATGGAGAAGCACTTCCGGCCAATTTAATTGAACCAAACAGCGTGAAGATTTTCAAACTCGAAGACAATAAACATCCGTATGTATCCATGGGTGAAGGAAAAACAAAAGTAGAGCGCAAAGGCAATGAAATCCATGTATGGATGACTTCTATACGCTCACATTTTACACCCGATAATATCGAAGGTGTTAGAATGGGTGATGTTGTTTATTTCCACTTAACCAATCTTGAACAAGATTGGGATGTACCCCATGGTTTCGCTGTAAAGGGCGCAAGCAATGCAGAATTGCTGGTAATGCCGGGTGAAACACAAACCCTGAAATGGATCCCGAATCGCGTTGGTGTATATCCCATGTATTGTACCGATTTCTGTTCGGCATTGCATCAGGAAATGCAAGGATATGTTCGTGTATCTCCTGCAGGTTCCAATGTTCCGTTGACATTCTCAACAGGCGGCGACAATCAGCCGACTGCTGCCGAATAATTCATTATCCTGTCCCGGTTATTTCCGCTGCCGATCAATAGATCGGTTTAACAGAAAGAACCGGGACAGTTTATTTTTAAATAGGTTATTATGAAAAATATAAGTGTGCTTTCCCGTTCCATTCTGGTTATTGGTTCTTTGCTGGTAATTGCTACGTATTTTCTCCCGTTATGGGAAATTAAATTATGGGCTCCGCAATATCCGGAAGGATTGAGCATTCAGATCTGGCATAACAATGTGTCTGGTGATGTAGATATTATCAATGGATTAAATCACTATATCGGGATGAAACACATTAAAGCTGAAATGTTTCCGGAATTTCTTTTTCTCAAGTACGTTATAGCTGCTTTTATTTTATGGGGTTTGTTTGTGGCATATAAAGGCACCCGCTGCTGGCTCTTGATTTATTGCATTTCCATTGTATTAGGAGGAATTGTGGCATTGGCTGATTTTTACCGCTGGGGATACGACTATGGTCACAATCTCGATCCCACAGCACCCATTCAGGTACCCGGAATGGCTTATCAACCTCCCATTTTGGGTTATAAGGAACTGTTGAATTTTATGGCATTATCCATACCGGCATCCGGAGGTTGGATAATTCTGATCTTTGGAGCGAGCTCCTTCGGATCATTGATAATGGAGTATGTACGTGCTAAAAAAATAAAAGCAGGTAACGCAAATGCATTACTTCTGATCGGACTGTCTGTTTCTCTGATGTCGTGTATGAAAGTAAAGCCCAGTATTGTATTCGGTAAAGACGATTGCGATTACTGCAAGATGAAAATTATGGATAACCATTTTGGATCTGCTCTGGTAACTAAAAAAGGCCGGGTTTATAAATTTGATGACTTGAATTGTTTCCGCGGATATTGTAAAGAAAAACCGGCTACCGAAATAGATCAGGAATATATAGTAGCTTACGACCAGCCCGGAACGCTGGTATTGATGAAACAGGCATTTTATATGCAATCACAGGAAATCAGAAGTCCGATGGGAAGCGGGGTAGCAGCATTCAGTACGCAGGATGCATGTAAGTCGCATGAAAGTAAATTTCATTCGATTTGCGTAACTTACCCTCAGCTTCAACTAAAAAATTAACGCATGATTAATCGATGGTTACCCGGTCTCTGTTGTTTTCTCCTGATGCTGACAGAAGCGGGGGGATTCAACATTCGTGTTCCGGGTGATGTTCGTACTCTTCATGAGGCTTTGAAGAAGGCGAACCCATACGATACCATCCTGGTTGATGGTGGTACTTATGCTGAAGGCAATTTATTAATCGATAAACCTTTGGTTTTGCTTGGAGTAAACAATCCGGTAATTGATGGGAAATTTAAAGTGGAAACCATCAGCATCAAATCATCTCATGTTACCGTGCAGGGTTTTCGGATTATCAATACCGGTTATTCGAGCATGGATGATATGGCGGCGATCAGTGTAAATACAGCCAGGCATGTGCATATCACAAACAATATTCTGGAAAATACTTTCTTTGGCATTCATTTTACCAATTCCACCCATTGCCTTGTGGCAAACAACAATATTCATGGTCCCGTAGGAAGAGTACAAAACGATGTGGGAAATGGCATTCATTTTTGGAAATGCAGTTTTAACCGCATACTGAACAATGAAATTTCAGGACACCGTGACGGAATTTATTTTGAATTTGTTCGCAACACTGTTATTGCAAATAACAAAAGTCACAACAACCTCCGGTATGGATTGCATTTTATGTTTAGCGATAGTGACAATTATTACAGAAATGTGTTTACCAACAATGGTTCAGGTGTAGCTGTGATGTATAGCCGGTATGTAAATATGCTGGAGAATACATTTGATCACAATTGGGGTGGATCAGCCTACGGACTATTGTTGAAAGATATACGCGACAGCCAGATCAGCGGTAATCTGTTTCGAAAAAATACAGTTGGAATTCACATGGAGGGATGCAGCCGGTCTCTGATTTATAAAAACACACTTACCGAAAATGGCTATGCTATTCGTATGCAGGCAGATTGCGACGACAACCGGTTGAGCTTTAATTCGTTTTTGGTAAATACCTTTGATATGATAACAAATGGCAATACAGTGTTGAACAGTATTCGATACAATTATTGGGATCGTTATGCAGGGTATGATATGCAACGCGACGGAATAGGCGATCAACCCTATCATCCAATGAATTTATTTTCATCTATCGTTGAACAAAACCCGGTTACTGTTATTTTTCTTAAAAGTTTTCTGGCTGAATTGCTCGATACCCTTGAAAAACTGATACCGGGAATTACACCCGAAAATTTAATCGATTCTAAACCTCTGATGAAACAATATGCTTGAAATAAAACACCTGTATAAGGCATTTGGAAAACAACAGGTATTGGTAGATGTGAATGCAACATTTTCAAAAGGTGATGTTATTGGTATTATAGGCCCGAACGGTTGCGGAAAAACTACCCTGATAAAATCCATTTTAGGATTGGTAAAGCCGGATAAGGGAGAAATTTATTACAACAATGTGGCCGTAACCCATCAGGCTATGTATCGCGAGTTTATTGGCTATATGCCGCAAATAGGACGTTATCCGGAAAGCATGTCCATCGGGCAGTTGTTTGAAATGCTCAAAGAAATAAGAGATCACGATTACGATACACTGGATGAAGAGCTGATTCAACAGTTCAAACTGGATCAAATGCTTCGGAAACCGTTGGGAAGTTTATCCGGTGGTACCATTCAGAAAGTAAGTGCCGCCTGTGCCTACCTGTTCAATCCGGAGGTCCTCATTTTTGATGAGCCAACGGCCGGATTGGATCCCGTTTCAACAGAATTGCTCAAGGAAAAAATGGAAAAAGGTTCGGCTGATCGAATTACGCTGATCACATCCCATATTCTAAACGATCTGGAAGACCTGGCCACACATATCTTATTTATGAACGAACAGAAAATACTGTTCTTTGAAAAACTGGAACATTTGCGTTCGCGGTATAGCGAAGATAAACTCAGTAAAATCATTGCAAAAATCATGAAGGAGCAAACCATCTATGCTTAATATCATTCGTTATATTCTGATGGATAACCTGAAGAATCGCTTTGTGATCGGTTATTTTATTTTCCTGTGGGCTGCTAGTTTCGGCCTTTTTATCCTCTCCAACGATGCCGATAAAGGGGTATTGGGCATGAGTAATATTGTTTTATTGCTCGTACCATTGGTTTGTTCCATATACACCAGCATCAGTGTATACAATGCGGCAGACTTTACGCGCTTGTTGCTGACTCAACCGGTGAGCCGTATACAAATTTACTTGGGGTATTTTATATCGATTTCGCTGGCCATGATTGCCGTATTTATCATTGGAGTGGGCGTACCCCTGATTACCTATAGCGGTGGCGATACGGTATTTTCCATTTTAACGTCTGGTGTGATCCTGAGTATAGTTTTTACAGCTATTGCTTTTCTCTCGTCTCTTTGGATTCAGGATAAGGTAAAAGGAGTTGGATTCATCCTTTTTCTCTGGTTATATTTTGCTGTAATGTACGATGGGTTGATGTTGCTCTTTGTTAAAGCCATGAGCGATTACCCCATTGAACAATACAGCATTATTCTGGCTCTGCTCAATCCCATTGACCTCTGCCGGATCCTCATTATGTTCAGCCTTGATATTTCTGTACTTATGGGGCTGACCGGAGCAGTAATTCAGGATTTTATGGGAACGGGCACCGGTAAAGGGATTATCTATCTTACGCTATTTATTTGGGCAATAGTTCCTGTCGTATGGGCTGCCTGGATCTTCCGGCGAAAAGACTTTTAACAAACTATCCCGTAGGATTTAGTTTCAGCTTCTTTTAACTTGCGGGTTGTGCTTCTTACCTTACATCCCGAAAATCCCAACCCCCGCGACTTAAAGCAGGTGGTGCAAATTCTGAATAATCAGGGCATTATTATTTTACCAACCGATACCATATATGCAATGGCATGCCGCCTTGATAATAAAAAGGGCATTGAACGCATGAGTAGAATTGCGGGTAAAAAACCCGATAAAATTGATTTCTCGTTAATTTGCTCAGATCTGTCAAATATTTCTGAATTTGCAGCGGGTATGGACAAATCCGTTTTCCGGTTATTGAAAAACAATTTACCCGGTCCGTTCACTTTTATCCTGAATGCCAATACGCGATTGTCTCGCTTTTTCAATACCAACAAGACAACGGTTGGAATTCGTGTTCCCGACAATCCTATTGCGCAAACGTTGATTCATGAGCTGGGAATTCCTCTGGTGGTTACAACCATACATCACGACAATACCATTGCAGAGTATATGACTGACCCGGAAGAAATACACGATAAATTCCAATATCTGGTCGACTGTGTAATTGATGGCGGTGCAGGAAGGAATGTTCCATCAACCATCATAGATTGCACAGGAGATGAACCCATCATAAAGCGTCAGGGAGCAGGAGTTATTGATGAATAACTCATTTTGAGCTGAAAGTACTGAGTGTCAAACCGCTTCATTCCATAGAAATGAACTGTTTTTTCATTTTTAATTTTACTTTTTTCAATTATTCCTTTACTTCATTTCTCATTTTACTGTTCAATTCTTCATTCTTAATTATTAATTCTTCTTTCAAACGTGCGTCACATTGGAATCATATGCAATTCAAAATCCGGGAAAGGCAGGTCGTTCAGACTCTTGTCTTTGTTGGAAGAATTGTTGAAGAAGGATGAACTCATGTATACCATTCACCGGGATAATCTGCCAAAACTGCTGGATGATTACACCGATTTAGTCATATTGGGTGGAGATGGTACATTGAATTTTGTACTGAATCGTTTTAAAGAGATTGAAATTCCCATTGGGATTATACCCTGTGGCACTGGAAATGATATAGGTTACACATTGTTAGGTAAAAGAACCATGGAGGAGTACCTGATCAAATCTTTGTATGGAGTTCCCCAACCGGTTGATGCAGGTTTGTGTAATGGGCGATTTTTTTTGAACGGTGTAGGAATTGGTTTTGATGGCTGGATTGTTCGAAAGCTCTGGACCAAAAAATGGTTTAACGGTAAAGCAGCATATTACTATACTGTACTCAGCCTCTTGTTGTTTTATCGCGAAACCCGGGTTCGCCTGCAAATTGACGAATCGCTTTCAGAATTGAAACTATTCATGTTTTGCGCTGCCAATGGTATTTCTTATGGCGGAGGTTTTCAGCTTGCTCCCAAAGCCAGCATGAACGATCAGCTGCTGGATATGTTAACGGTAAGTAAGATATCATTATGGAATCGCTTGCGCTATTTACCTGTTATTGAGAAAGGCAAACATCTCAACAAGCCAATTGATTTTATACGATATCAGCAGGCTAAGCGGGTTATTGTAATCTCGGATCAACTGTTGCAAGCCCATTTGGATGGTGAATGGATTGAGGATAAACATTTCGAAATTCATGTATTGCCGTCTTATTTGAAAATTCGTTGTTAAGTATTGTTGCAAATACTTATTGATACAGATCGGGTCAAACTTTTACTTCATGCCGGAATGCTTTAATTTGTAACTATGAATCCAATTCTCGTAGAAGTGTATCGAAACGAAGTGCTTGAAAGTTTTCACAGAGGCGTTGTTTGCGTTGTTGATTCCCGGAACCAGGTGATTTTTAGTCGTGGCGATATTCATCAGCTTTGTTATCCGCGAAGTGCCATGAAGTTATTGCAGGTAATTCCATTGCTGGAGGCAGGAGGCATGGAACATTTCGATTTTACGTTGGAGGAAATAGCCATCATGTGCGGATCCCATAATGGAGAACCGGAGCATATAAGAGTTGTCCGTTCTGTCTTAGGTAAGTGTGGTTTGGATGAGAGTGCCTTGCAGTGTGGGTCTCAGTACCCAACAGCAAAAAAAGAGGCAGATCAATTGATCAGGGATAGTATCAAACCTGGTGCCATTCATAACAATTGCAGCGGTAAGCATGCTGGTATGCTGGCGATGTGCATATTGAAGCATTGGCCGGTGGAAAATTATCTTCATCCCGGACATCCGCTCCAACAAGCTATTTTAGAGACATGCAGTTTGTTTTATGAATGGCCCAAAGAAAAAATGGTTGTAGCATTGGATGGATGTTCAGCTCCGATTTTTTCCGTTCCGGTAATCAATCAGGCCATTGGTTACAAGAATCTGATAAACCCTGTAGCATACACAGAGGCTGTTGAAAGATCTTGTGCCATTATTATTGAAGCCGTTAGCGGATATCCGTTTATGGTGGCTGGCACAAATCGATATTGCACAGAGATGTTGCAGGTGACGGCACCAACTATAATAGGGAAAACGGGTGCAGAAGGAATTTTCTGTATGGGATTTACAGAACACAAACTCGGCGTATGCATCAAAATTGACGATGGGAAGATGCAACCCCAATACAATGTGGCTCAGGCTTTAATTGAAGCAACAAAAATTTTCAGCATGGAACGTTTGAAGGTTTTACATTCCTATAATCAAAGTGAGATCAGAAATTTTAACAAGTTTATAACCGGTGAAATAAGAGCAGCAGCAGGATTGTTTGATGACTTTAATCTCATACAATGATTCTACTATTCTTCATCATCTTCTCCTGGTGTGGTGTCTTCAAAATCACTGAGAAGGGGTTCGCCCAGAATCGACAGCATTTCACGTACCTCTGAGACTTTGGATTGCTTGCCAATTTTTTCATAGGCAACTACTAAATTTCGCAACACCCGTTTGATAATATCCGGATTATCGCAAGGTTCAAAAAATTCGAGTTTAGGCTCAATCTTGATCTGCCGGAGAAATTGTTCCAGGTTCGCTTTCGAAAAAACAGCACCCTGATTAAACGCATTGATATAGAACAGAACCTTTCCTTCCTTTGGGTCAAGTTTATGTTTGATGTTGAATGGATCCTGAGCCTGAATTGTAAAATTCTCTTCTTTGTAGGCCAGCACAAAATGCTGAGGCAGGTTTACCCCATATATCGGAATGTTCAGGCGTTGTGCAATGAGCATGTACACCACGGCGAGCATTATCGGATTGCCGCGTTTGCTCTCTAAAACTACATTGATAAAAGAGTTTTGTGGATCATGATACTGATCCGTATTGCCTTTAAATCCATGAACCTGATACAAGATATGATTGATAATCCGTACTTTTTCAAAAGACGAAAGATCAAAATGCAGCTCCAGCCAGATATCAAGTCGAATCCGGTCTATTTCATTGATGAGAACCTGTTTGTCGAGGTCGGGGTAACGGTACTTGGCGATAATATACACGCCATCCAGTAAATCCTGTTCCTCGCTGTCGCGCCAATGACGTAGTGCTGTCAGCAGGTTATCAAACTGGATGCGATGGATTACATTCTCTATTTTTTGCTGATGGGTAAGATTAAGTATACTTCCCCATTCATGTTCTAAAATAGGTATGACACTTACACCAAGCGATAGCAATTTTTCTTCCACATGATGGATCACTTCTTCATCATCGTCATCGAGCAGGGCAATCAACGACAACACCTCTTTCTTATTCAGCATGTACTACACTTTTTCTGATAAGCAATATAACGTACACTTCAAAAAGACAAAAGTTGGAAATTCAGGAATATTTGTTATTGATTTTGTGTGTTTTTCAGGTGATGATTGAAAGTGCCATACAGGCAAAAACCTAACCACAATCGAACAAAAAGACCATTCATACAAAGCTAACCGGAAATACATAAACCTGTTCCATCTGAGGGGCATCGGGTTAAAAGTCTTGAAAAATTCAGATATTTTGACACGTTTTTTTTTGATAACCTTTATTTTTCACTTAGTTTTCTCAACTCAGAGCATTCGGTCACCACACCTATGAAAAAAATCACATGTATACTATTTGTATTAATACCCGCATTTCTGTTCGGTCAAATAAGTTCTCAGCAACATGAGGCTGATTCACTCAAACGATTATTGGACAAGAGCAAAAAGGACAGTGAACGGATTAAGATTCTTGAAAATTTGGGGCATCATTATGCGGCCTCAGATCCTTCTAAAGGACTCGATTTTGCCGTAGAAGCCAATGCATTAGCTAAAGAATTAAAGTTACCCGACAAAGAAGCATCTTCTTTAGCAGTAATGGCGATTAATTATGACGCCATGATGGATTTCGACAAGGCAATCGAATACAATCAAAAAGCATCTGCTCTATATCTGAAACATAAAAATTATCTGGGATATGCTGCCGTCTATGCTAATTTGAGTTCGATTTATATGAGCATGGGTAAATATGCCAATGCGCTGAGCAGCAGTATGGCTGCACTGGCTGTTTATGATACATCAGGTACACCGAGAAACAAAGCCATCGTTCTGGAGAATATCGGGAGTATCTATTTTGAATTGAAAAAATATACAGCCAGTGAAATGTATTATAAAGGTGCTTTACTTTTATTCGATTCATTGAACAACAAAAGTGATATTGCCAGATGCAGCGGGAATCTGGCACGCATCTATACCGAATTGAACGCCACAGAGCAGGCGTTACGTCTACTTTTTAAGGCTTATAGAATGAATGCCGAACTGCATAACCAACGCGGGAAAATTATCAACCTTACCAATATCGGGATTGCCTACCTGAGAATGAAGAAATACGATTCAGCGTATACTTTTTTTAACCATTCGCTGAACCTGAGCAAGAAACTCAATTTAATTCAGTTTATTGCCTTTAATAAAGGGAATATCGGTACGGTATTTTTGCATCAGTATAAATTCACAGCCATTGATAATAAAACAGAATTGCTCAACAAAGCCATCGATAACTTACAAAATGCATCAAATTTGTGTGATTCATTAGGCTTGAGTGCACCCAAACTCGAATTTGATGAAACACTCCTGGAAGCATTTACCCTGAAGCGGGATTACGAGCAAGCTTTGAGTAAATACAGATCCATTGTAAGTCTTAAAGATACGCTGCATTCCATTGAAACGCGAACTACCATTGCAAAACTGGAAACTCAAAGGGAATTGGAGCTCAAGGATAAAGACATCCTGATTAAGCAACATGAATTAGAAATTGAGAAGTTGAGTGATCAGAAGCGAACGGTCATCTATTTGCTGGTTATTCTGTTACTTTCATTCTTGATTTTCTTATTTGCCCGATACCATATCAGCCGGATCAATGCCCGTAAAAAGGAAGTACTTGAGTTAAAACAAATCCACGCGCATCAGGTTAGAGGTCCGGTTGCTACCATTATCGGGTTAGCTGATTTATTAAAAGTGATAGGTTCCGATAATAAATATACATCCGATGAATTGATTCAGGGAATTGAGACCGAGGCAAAAAAATTGGATAAAATTGTTACCTTATTAATAAAAAAAGAAGACTAAATCCCCCAATGACACTAAAAAAATACAACTCGGTTCTGGTTGTTGATGATTCCCATCTGGATCGCATTATTGCTTCCAAAGTTATTTTATTCAATAAACTAAGCGAAAAAGTTGAAGTTGTAAACTCAGGCCGGCAAGGTCTGGATTATGTGGAAAGCAGAATAGATAAGCCCGGTGAACTGCCGGATGTATTGTTTCTGGATATAAAAATGCCTGAAATGGATGGTTTCGAATTTCTGGAACATTACGCCACTTTGCCTGGCAATGTTCATCAGGTTTGTCATGTTTATATTCTGAGTTCTTCAGTAGATCAAAAAGATTTAGAAAAAGCGCAGAAATCAGATTGGGTGAAAGGTTATATCATCAAACCGCTTTCATTGGAAAAATTAGAACAACATTTCGGGTTAACTTGAAATAGGGTATATCAAAGGTCTGCAAGAATATGCATATTTTGGACTGATATTCAAGTTATGAATCTATTTTCTGATCTTTAAAATTTAATTGTATGCCATCGAAATCAACTAAAATTATTTATTGGACCACAACCGGTTTGTTTGTGGCGTTTATGTTGTTCTCAGCTATACCAGATGCTATGGTTGTAGAAGAAGCAAAAGTATTTATTACGCATTTGGGTTATCCGGTTTATTTTATCCCCTTTATCGGTGTAGCTAAAATTTTAGGAAGTATCGCTTTACTGGTTCCTGGTTTCCGTACTATTAAGGAATGGGCGTATGCCGGACTGTTTTACGATTTGGTAGGTGCCGTTTATTCCGGTATCATGGTCGACGGTTTTGATCCTGCCATGTTAACCATGGTTGTGGTTTTTGGAGTGATGTTTACGTCGTATTTTTTTAACCGGAGGATGTATCCGATCAAAGGAGAATTAATAAAATAATACTTTCATCCAATGATGATCCGGTGTGCGTGGATTACAAATTATTGTGAAAAATGTAATTCATTAGCACAAGTCATTGACGATTCTACCTGAACCTGAAAATCAGAATTACTTTGCAGATTTTTTTGCTGCAGGTTTTTTCTTTGCAGCAGTCTTTTTAGCTGCGGTCTTTTTTGCCGGAGCTTTCTTAGCGGCCGTTTTACCACCTGCTTTTTTAGCAGGTGCCGTTTTCCTGGAAGGCCTAACTTTTTTGTCGGCTGCAATAATAGCCATACAATCTGTAAAGGTTAAGGTTTCGGCTTGCTGACCTTTCGGTATTTTATAGTTGTCTTTACCGTAAACAATATACGGACCCCAACGGCCATTCAGTAAACGAAGGTCATTGTCTTCATCAAATACCTTAATCAGTTTATTGGCATCCGATACCCGTTTGTTGGCTATGATTTCCTGAGCCGTTTCGCTATCAATGGTCCAGGCATCTCCAGGTTTGGGAATCGAATAGAATTTATTATCGTGTAAGATATACGGCCCGAAACGTCCGATATTGGCTTTCATCTCCTTGCCTTCAAACTCACCGATAGCTCGTGGCAATTTGAATAATTCCAGCGCTTCGTCAAGAGTAATCGATTCTATTAATTGTCCGGCACGCAACTTACCATATTGAGGTTTTTCATCTTCCGTACCTTCACCCAATTGCACAAAAGGACCGTAACGACCAACCTTGGCGTATACAGTTTTACCGGTTACCGCATCAACCCCCAGTACCCGTTCTCCACTCTGGCGCTCGGCTGTTTCTGTAGTCATCTCAACTTCCTTATGAAAAGGAGTATAAAATGATTCAATCATTTTATTCCATTTCAATTGACCCAGTGCGATCTCATCGAATTCCTTTTCCACCTTTGCCGTAAAATGGTAATCCATGATATGTTCGAAGTGCTTGGAAAGAAAATCCGTAACAATCATTCCGATATCACTCGGGAAAAGTTTGGATTTTTCGGAAGCGTATTTCTCAATTTTTATTTCTTTTTGGATGGAACCGTTGTGCAAGGAAAGTGAGGTGTAATTGCGATCTTTTCCTTCACGATCGTCCTTGATTACATAACCACGCTTTTGTATGGTTGAAATTGTAGGAGCATAGGTGGATGGCCGGCCAATTCCCAATTCTTCCAGCTTCTTTACAAGACTGGCTTCCGTATATCGTGCCGCCGGTTTTGTGTACCTTTCAACGGCATCCATGTTTATAAACTGCAGAGTTTCTCCAACTTTTAACGGAGGCAACATTTTGCTGGTATCTTCCTCCTGTTCTTCATCTGAACTTTCAAGGTATACTTTTAAGAATCCATCAAACTTAAGTACTTCACCGGTAGCAACCAGTTCTTGCACAACACCTGAAATGCCTATAGTGGCAACGGTTTTCTCGATTTGTGCTTTGGCCATCTGAGAAGCAATAGCACGCTTATAAATCAGGTCATATAACCTTTTTTCCTGAGGCGTTCCGTCAATACTTACTTTATCAAAATACGTTGGACGAATGGCTTCGTGGGCTTCCTGAGCACTGCTGCTCTTGGTGGTGTAACGCATCGGCCGGCTATATTGATCCCCGAAATTATCTGATATGTATTTTTTAGCCGCACCAATGGCAAGTTCCGAAAGATTCACTGAATCGGTACGCATGTAAGTAATATATCCGTTTTCATACAACTTCTGGGCAATGCTCATGGTAGTACTCACCGAATATCCGATTTTACGACTGGCTTCCTGTTGAAGGGTAGAAGTTGTAAATGGTGGAGCAGGGGATTTTTCGGTTGGTTTTATTTCAAGATTCCGGATAGTGAAATCAGCACCGCTGCATTTTTCCAAAAAAGCATAGGCTTCTTCTTCCGTTTGAATGCGTTTGCCCAATTCGGCTTCCATGGTTTTTCCTTCCACGTTAAACCTGGCAATTACCTTGAAGGATGTGCTGTATTCAAATGAATTGATTTCACGCTCACGTTCAACAATCAAACGTACGGCAACTGATTGCACACGTCCGGCTGAAAGATTGCCTTTCACTTTCTTCCAGAGCACCGGCGACAATTCAAACCCAACCAATCGATCCAAAACCCGACGTGCCTGTTGGGCATCTACCAGACTTTTATCAATACTCCTCGGATTGTCGATAGCATTTAAGATGGCAGGTTTGGTAATTTCATGAAATACTATGCGGCGGGTTTTTGCCTCACTCAGTTCGAGCACCTCTGATAAATGCCATGAAATGGCTTCTCCTTCACGGTCCTCGTCCGATGCCAGCCAAACAATCTCTGCTGCTTTCGATAATTTTTTTAGTTCGGCTACTACAGCTTTCTTTTCGGCTGGTACTTCGTAGCGGGGTGTAAAATCGTGTTTTACATCGATGGCATCATCGCCTTTGGCCAGATCGCGGATATGGCCGTAACACGACTTTACTGTAAAATCCTTACCCAGGAACTTCTCAATGGTTTTGGCCTTTGCAGGCGACTCTACGATCACAAGGTTCTTCGTCATCTCAATTCAATAATAACCTAATTCTAAGTTGGTTTGGGTTTTAAATGCAATACCCCGCACAAAGGCAAGGTTCCAAAAATGCTTTTAAAATTTCAATTAATCAACAATTTATGGCTAAAGCTACCTGTTCTACCCTGAATTCGGATAAAATAAATTCCCGGTTTCAGCATAGCACAGTTCATTTCCACCTGGTGTTGACCGGATTCAAAAATTTCTGACCGTATGGGTAATTCACGACCCAGCAAATCAGCATAAGTAAATTCAAGCTCTTCTTTTTCTTTTAATGAAAAGTGCAATGTTGCAGTAGTTTGTGCAGGATTAGGTGAAACAGAAAACTGCATTTCACTGCGTAAATCATCTTCAATTCCGGTAGCTCCGTTGCGAATGGCAATTTCATCCACGTAAATATTATTTCCTCTGCGGTTCAGTAATTCAAAACGCAGACGGGCATGCGTAAATGTTTTATAACCCGAAAGATCGACCGAAACTTTTCTCCAATCCTGTTTCCCCGAAGGAATGAATTCTGCCGATTGAATGCCTGCCGTACTCATGCTTTCTCCCGACATACGTACAACCGGAATTTCCGTCATTCCAAAATCATTTGAAATCCGAACGGTTAGTGAGTCATTTGTAGCGGTTGATTTCTGTGCATAGGCATAATAAAATTCCAGCGTCGGATTAGGGATGGAATTCAAATCAATCTCCGGAGTTTGAAAGCCATCACGTGAGTTTATCTTAACGGTAGAATTGAGGAAATTGCGAACATAAAAGGAATTTGTTCCCGAATACGCAACGGTAGTATTTACCTGCCATCCGTTACCGGGATTGTTAAAATTATTGATAATCCAGCCGGATGAAGTTGGACTGGGTTCTTCAAATCCATAGGTAAAAGGTACCTTAAGTGTTGCTGCCGGTACTTCAGTAAATGTACCGTCTGTATTTACACCTGCATAGGTTAAGTTTTGTACAAAATTGGGAGAGGTTCCGAAAATTCCAGTACGGTAAACCATGGAACCCTGGATACGCGCTTTTTGTCCCAGCGTGAACATATTCATACAACTGCCATCTGAATAATCCATATAGTCCCGAATCAGATCTATCGAATCAGGTACATCATTGGTACAACTGTTTTTACCGGTCTGACATCCAAATGAAGCCGCTGATACCGGTGGGGTATCACATACCAGATCACCTTGCGATGCGCAGGTGGCTGATGTTCCGCCAACACAGCCTCCCTGAAAGGTATGATACAATCCCAGCCAATGTCCGATTTCATGCGTCAGGGTTCTTCCCATCTGACTGATATCGCCAAAACCTATTTTACCGACCTGATCTGCACGTATGACGATTCCATCTGTATTGGGTGAGCTTCCCATCATCCAGGGAAATTGCGCATAACCAAGAATGGTTCCCGTTCCGCCAATCATATTGATCGTACTTACCACCCAAATGTTCAGGTATTTCTGACTATTCCAGAAGCTGAGCGACTTTACCGCGTCCGATGCATCCTGATACATTCCGGGATTGTAAATCCGGTTGATGCCATCATGCTTTTTACCGCTCGGATCGTATTGTGCTAAACGGAATTCCACTTCAACATCGGCAGCCAGCGGATTGGTACTGAAACCGGGTGTTCCGGCTATTTTGCGGTAATCTTCATTCAGAATACGGAGCTGATCCATGATCTGAGCCTGACTGATATTTTCAAATCCGTTGTTGTGTATAATATGAAATACCACGGGTACATAGCGTACCGTAGCACTTTTGTGCATCAGCAAACTATTCATCTGCTGACGAATCAGCGCATTGGCATCGTCCTCTTTTTTTAGAAGTGAAGGATCACGTACAATAGCTTCGCGGTATAATTCATCGGTTGCACAGGGGATAATTTCCTGCGCCTGAATAAATTGAAAGCTACTGATAAACAGGCAAATAATTAAGAATCTTCTCATCAAACGGTTTGGTAAACTTTGCCGCAAGTATAGGCAAAAACCGTACTATAATTTCCTTAATTCCTTATCGTTACGAGAATCTTACACGAATACGGGTTTGGTTTACTGAATGGCCTTGAATCGCATCCAATGATCGGCCAGCGTAAGAGCCGTCATAGCTTCAACAATGGCAACTGCGCGAGGTAATACACAGGGGTCGTGCCGTCCTTCAATGGCAAGATTTTGTGTTTGCAAATCGGTATTCAAGGTGGTTTGCTCTTTTTTTATGGAGGATACCGGTTTGAATGCGCACCGGAAATAAATTGGCTCACCATTTGAGATGCCACCTTGTATTCCCCCGGAATGATTGGATAAAGTTGCTATGCGGTTTTCCTTTTTAACAAACGCATCATTTTCTTCGCTTCCTCGCCGGGTCGAACCCTCGAATCCACTTCCTATTTCAAATCCTTTGCAGGCGTTGATACTCAACATGGCTTTTCCCAGATCAGCATGCAGCTTATCAAAAACGGGCTCTCCCAAACCGGGAGGAACATTGCGCACAATGCCTGTTATTGTTCCACCCACACTGTCTCCATCTTCCCGCACTTTTTCTATCAATCGAATCATATCAGCAGCAGTATGTTCATCGGGACAACGTACCCAATTTAAACCGGCCTTTGACGGATCTACGGATTCTGGAGAATGATGCAATTTCACAGATCCAACCTGGGAAACATAAGCATGTACAAGGATTCCATGTTGTTTAAGCAGCATACTCGCAACAGCACCTGCGGCTACACGTGCCACCGTTTCACGCGCCGATGCACGTCCGCTTCCGCGATGGTCGCGAATTCCATATTTCATTGTGTAGGTGTAATCGGCATGCGATGGACGGTACACTGATTTTAACGCATCGTAATCGTTGGATTGCTGATCGCTGTTTCGGATCAGAATACAAATGGGTGTTCCGGTTGTTTGTCCTTCAAAGACTCCGGATAAAACTTCGAAAGCATCCGCCTCTTTTCGCGGACTGGTAAGATCGGATTGCCCGGGTTTACGTTTTCGCAATGCTTCAGTAAGCAAATCAACATCAAATGTAATTCTTGGCGGACATCCATCAATCACCACCCCCAGCGCCTCACCATGACTTTCACCAAATGTGGTTATGCGAAACAATTGTCCATAGGTATTTCCAGCCATGCCGTTTGATTTATTTTTCGAATGTGTCGAAATGAAAATCGTTGCGCAACACAGCGCGACTTTTTTCAACCACATTCACATCCATCGTTATATTCACATAAGGCCTGTTACTGGCATTCTGAGGTTGCTTAACGATAGAATCTGCTATTTCCATACCATTCAAAATCAAACCAAATACAGTATAGTTTCCGTTAAGTCCTGAATAACCGGCTTTGGGTAAAACAATATAAAACTGCGACCCATTCGATTCTTTTGCAGGATTATTATCGCGAGCAGCACCTACCGCTCCATACACATGCTTAAATAAGGTGGTATTGATTTCAGCCGGAATCTTATATCCCGGTCCACCTGATCCATCGTTGGTTGAATCAATGTCTTTCGAATTCGGATCGCCTCCCTGAATTACAAAATTGGGTACACAGCGGTGAAAGGTAGTGCCATCAAAAAAACCACTGTCGGCCAGCTTCAGGAAATTGGTACGATGAATTGGAGTTCCTTTATATAACCACATATACATAGAGCCGAAATCTGTCTTGATTTCAATTACCTTCTCCATCGTGTCGGATGGGGTAGTATTGTTGTTCGTTGATTTTATTGGTTCCGGATCGGTAGTCTCTTTTTTACAGGCTACAACTAAACCAATCAGCAAAAGACATAAAAAGAATAGCTTTTTCATAGGAACAAGTCTAAGCAAAAAAAACGAACCTCAAAAGAGACTCGTTTTTCTTGCAGTCATAATAAAACAGCATGCTATTGTGGTGTTTGCACTGAATTGGTAAACACAAACTGATGTTTATCGTCTACCGACACCATGATGCTTGAATCTTTACGGATAGTTCCGGACAGTATGGCTTTTGATAACTCGTTCAGAATGCGTTTTTGAATTACACGTTTTAAGGGGCGTGCACCAAATTGGGGATCAAATCCCAATTGAGCCAGCCAATCCATGGCTTCATCCGTTGCGTTTATTTCCATATCCTGTTCAGCCAGATTTTTACGAAGCATATTGAATTGTAACTCAACTATGGTTCTTACATCTTCCCGTGTTAGAGGTGTAAACATGATCACGTCGTCAATGCGATTCAGGAATTCCGGACGAATGGTTTTCTTCATCAGATCCATAACATGTGCCTTTGCTTCCGCCATTTTCTCTTCGCGATTTGATTCATCAAAGTCTTCCAGTTGTTCCTGAATAATATGCGACCCGATATTTGAAGTCATGATCACTATCGTATTTTTAAAATTAGCTACGCGACCTTTGTTATCTGTCAACCGGCCATCATCCAATACCTGCAACAAGATGTTGAATACATCCGGATGGGCTTTTTCAATTTCATCCAGCAGAATTACAGAGTAGGGTCTTCTGCGAACCGCTTCGGTTAATTGACCGCCTTCTTCATAACCCACATATCCCGGAGGAGCTCCAATCAACCGGCTAACCGTATGCTTCTCCTGGTATTCGCTCATATCGATCCGAACCATAGCTTGTTCTTGATTGAATAAAAATTCGGCGAGTGCTTTGGCTAATTCGGTCTTACCAACACCGGTGGTACCTAAAAAGATAAACGACCCGATTGGTTTTTTAGGATCACTTAGTCCGGCACGACTCCTGCGTATGGCATCGGAAATGGCTTCAATCGCCTCTTCCTGTCCAACCACGCGGTGATGCAATTCTGTTTCGAGATGCAACAATTTTTCACGTTCACTTTGTAACATGCGCGTTACCGGAATGCCGGTCCATCTGCTTACTACATCGGCAATATCTTCACTCGTCACCTCCTCTTTCACCATAGCACTATCGCCTTGTTGCAGCGTAAGGTTTTGTTGCAATCCCTCGAGTCGTTTTTCAATATCCTTTATTCTGCCGTAACGGATCTCGGCTACTTTTGCAAAGTCTCCGTTACGCTCTGCCAGCTCCGCTTCGTGTTTCAGGTTTTCGATTTCTTCTTTAGCCTGTTGAATTCCATCTACTACAGATTTCTCGCTCTGCCATTTTGCCTTCAATGAATTACGGTCGGCTTGCAGATTCGATATTTCTTCACTCAAATGTTGAACCTTATCATCATCACCTTCCCGTTTAATGGCCTCCCGTTCAATTTCCAACTGCATGATGCGTCGGTCGAGTTGATCAATTTCTTCCGGAACTGAATCAATCTCCAGTCGCATTTTTGATGCGGCTTCATCCATCAGGTCAATGGCTTTATCGGGTAAGTAACGATCCGAAATATACCGTTGCGACAATTCAACTGCAGCAATAATCGCTTCGTCTTTGATGCGAACCCGGTGATGTACTTCATAGCGCTCTTTCAATCCGCGTAAAATGGAAATGGCACTTTCGGTGTCGGGCTCATCTACATAAACTTTTTGGAACCGGCGTTCCAGCGCTTTGTCTTTTTCAATATACCGCTGGTACTCGCTCAGTGTAGTGGCTCCGATAGCACGCAACTCACCTCGAGCCAGGGCAGGCTTCAGAATATTCGCAGCATCCATGGCGCCTTCACCACCACCTCCCGCACCTACAAGGGTATGAATTTCGTCAATGAAGAGTATTAATTCACCATCGCTTCCAATTACTTCCTTGACAACTGCTTTAAGGCGTTCTTCAAATTCTCCTTTGTATTTTGCACCGGCAATCAGTGCTCCCATATCGAGTGAATAGATGCGTTTGCTTTTCAGGTTTTCAGGCACGTCACCGCTTACTATACGATGAGCCAACCCTTCGGCAATAGCAGTTTTTCCTACACCCGGTTCTCCTATCAATACAGGATTGTTTTTGGTGCGTCGCGAGAGGATTTGCAAAACCCTTCGTATCTCCTCATCGCGCCCGATTACCGGATCGAGTTTTCCAGCCTGAGCAAGTTCGTTCAGATTTTTAGCAAATTTATTCAGTGCGTTGTATTGGGCTTCCGCACTTTGCGATGTGACTTTGGAATCACCACGTAATTCTTTGATGGCTTTTTTGAGATCCTTTTCGTTTATCCCTGCATCCTTCAACAAATTACCGGCAGCATCTCCAACACTCAATAATCCGAGGAGCAGGTGTTCTACAGCTACATATTCGTCGCCGAATTCCTTCAGGTACGATTGCGCTTTGTTGATGGCCTGATTAGCTTGGGAGGAAAGGTATTGACCGGTACCCCCGGAAACTTTGGGTAATCCGTTCAAAATGGCATCGGTCGCTTGTTCTATCCGACCCGGATTGGCGTTCAGTTTTTTAATCAGAAAAGCCAGGGTATTTTCATCAGTTTCCAGCAGCGCTTTAAGCATATGCGCTGTTTCAATAGACTGGTGACCGAATCCGGATGCAATTTGTTGTGCATGTTGAATGGCTTCCTGCGATTTGATTGTAAAATTATTCAGGTTCATAGTGTTGGTTGCTAAGGTGATTCATTCCAAATTCATGGAACTATGCAAATCTGCTCAATATCCTTTCCAACACAGAATAATATGTACTTTTGGCAGCAACAGCAAAGAAACGGGTAAGGTTGGCTTAAAATCTGCTGGAATTGGTTCCCCGGTTTCCCGGTTTTCAGCCAAATTGACTAATTTAACATAACATATTCAACCAAATAGCAGCGCATATCAGGTTCTTCGGAGCGAACATTTTTAATGCTGATTGCATTTAAAATCTCAGGGTATAACTTAAATAGGGGATACCAATAATACCATTTTCCATCATTGAATTATTCGTTAAGATTCCTGCATCAAACAAGTTCTTCCTTCCTATTATGCGGCATCCATATGAAAACAAGGCACTATTATCTAAAGTTGGGAAAACCCAATTCTCCGTAACAAAACCAAGTTTAGGGCTTAAACGTGCAAATCCACTAATGGTTAATAAGGGATTGTCTGAATTACTGCCGGGTTCAAAGCCATAATTAATTGAAAAATTATAATCTGAGTTTCCAACTGTTGTCGTTAAAAAAGCAAGGTTAAAATAACTGGATGTTTCAGTTAACAAGGAAAAGTTCATATGCATGATTCCTGCTCCGATATGGAAATTCCTGGCGACTTCCATTCCTGTTTTCAGCTGAAGAAAATAGATGGGTTTGCCATTTAACAGAGAGATGGTTTCAAATCCACCACCTGCTGAAATATTATCTGTAAATGCATAATTGAATGAGTTGAACAAAAAATACGTGTTTTGATAGTAACCATCGCCTTTCTTCATTTGTATAGCTGAAGGGGATATAAAATATCGGCTTGCCAGATTAATATACACCAGGTTGTTTCCTGATTTAATATCGGTCATATATTTTATAGTCAAAATTGTTGTTCGGTTCAGAATGCGTTCACCTGTGATGTCAGAGTATAAAGTAATGGTTGAATCATCTTCTTTGCGTATTACACCCCGGATTATATTTCCATCTTTAAACACGACTTCAGCCGGGATTGCTATTGGGTGAACTTTATGGTTATAGGATTCGTAAACAATTCGCTGAATATTGGATTTGTTGAAGCGTTGATTGATCCCGTTTTCAGTCTGAACCACGATAATGGAATCATCTTCAAATAAAACAGGTCCGCTTGATTTTGTACTGTCGTTCAAAAATACGGTTGCCTTGCGGTTTTGTGTAACCCCGGGGTTTTGCCCATACACCGGAAGGTGCATGAGCAAAACAATCAACAAACTTACCGGGAGCTTCATATGACTAGTTAGAGCTTTCATGTTTTCGAATGTTATAATGATAATTAATATTAAAGTTATTTCTTGGAATTGTATCCTACAGAAATTCCAATTCGGAATCCTTCACGGGTTGGAATCGAAGCCCATAAATTCAACGGAATATTCATTTTACCTGACTTAACGGTCTTTCCAAAGGCCAGAATAAGTGCCGACGAAAAACCGGGATCGCCATATTTATCAATGGTTCTTTCCAGTTTATAAGAGTTAATTCCCATTGCACGCATTTGTGCTGCTGTATAATATTTACCATTGAATTCGGCCAACTCCGAATATTTATTAATGCTGATGCTGGGGCCAATCGCAATTTCCCATCCGTGCTTGTTGTCGCGGAATCCATTCAGAAAAATTACACTTGGAATTAACATTTGCTGATCCACACCGGTAATCACAGGAATCACTTCAAACAAAGCCTGATAATTGCCTTCATTCAGGTATTGTTTTTCAAACTGGTAACCAAACTGGAACATGGCCGGATAAGCCTCGTATCCGCCTTCCGTTGTTGATTGGGCAATTCGGGTTGCCTGATCACCAAAAATAAATACATAACCAAAACGCGGACCCGATAAGTTTAATTGAGATTTATTCGGGTTGTTTATTGCATTGTCGAAATCAAACTTTTTAGTCAGTCGCATTACCAATTCATCATCAGTTGAAAGTTTGAACATTTTGCGTATGGTTATTTTAAGCATCTGTTGAATTTCAAGCGGGAGATTCAGAAATTCTTCTACCTGTGTTTTTTCTATTGTACCTGATTTTACATCAATCAGCCTTAAAGTCACAATAATTGTTTGACCATAGATTTCAACACTTCCGGTAAATATATAATCGGTCTTAATGGTGTTACCTATTTCGAGGAGACACATTTTACCGTAGCAATTGGTAATATTGAGTTTGTTTTTGTCTACCAGATAAGCCACATCGTAACGATCAGTTACCGAATACGTGTCGAGCTTTTCCAGTTCAATCCGGGTCAGGTTGCCCAATTGTTCCGGATCCAGAGATATTCCTTTGCTGTCTATATTCAGCACGGTAATGGTTGGTTTTGATACCTGGGCATTCATCCCGAATGCTGCAGTAATTAAAACCAGAGTGAAAAGCGTTTTTGTTGTTTTCATGTTTGTTGAATTGATGAGACAAAATTGAGGGGGCAATAGCCCTGAAAGAAACTGTTGTTCACCAATGGGCACATGAATATTGGCAAATTTGCTTACCGGAAATGCCGCTATTTGCATTTTTTGCAAATTCCGGTATCATTTTATTAAGTTGCAGCATGAACCATGCAAAAAACATACAATTGGCGTTCATGACGAAAGTGAAAACTGCAATCCCAGCCAATGTTTCGTTTGTGGATGAATTGGCCGATTTGCTTAAAACCAGTAATGATAGTGCATACAGGCGTATCCGGGGTGAAACGTTGCTGAGTATCGACGAGATTACAGCGATATGCAGTTATTTTAAGGTGTCGTTGGAAACAGCAGCCCAGCCGGACTCAGAGACCGTAACATTCAATTACCGCATCTTAAATGGAAGGTCTGAAGACTTTA
The DNA here is from genome assembly GCA_041665785.1 of Bacteroidia bacterium. Taxonomy (GTDB): domain Bacteria; phylum Bacteroidota; class Bacteroidia; order UKL13-3; family UKL13-3; genus JBAYIE01. Next base: position 210,050 of record JBAYIE010000001.1, read on the forward strand.
AGAACTGGCTCGCCACACTGTTGGATAATGTAAAGCGGATATCAGCTTCAGGAGGCAGTGTAATGTATGCGGCAGACGATGTACCGGTTTGGCATCACTTTTTTCGCGATGATTTTGCCAGTTTTAAAGTGTTCTACTGGTTGAAAAGTATTCTGAATGCGCCGGAATTTGAAAACAAGCCATTCGATAAAGATCTGATTGATCCGGATCTGGTGATTAAAGCCAGGGAATTGTTATCGGAATACAACAAATTAAATTCAACAGAGATCTGGACTGAGGATACCCTGAACAGTACGTTGAAGCAAATTGAATATTACTGGGAAAGTGGATTTTTTACAGATAGGGCTACAGCACTTTTGATGTGCGATTGTGTGGAAGAGGAAGTGACTATCTTGCGCAGAAATGCTGAAAGATGCTCAAAATTGGAAGGAGAGAATGGGGCAACAATTGAAAATTTCAGTTTTTATCAAAGCGAAATTATGGTTGGAAATAACAGCATACTGGCCAATATTGGAGAAACGAAGATTGCGTATGTAAGCAACAATACCTTCAATTTCATGACCACCATGGATCGAAGTTTTGTAAACGAAAATGAAACCTGGCTCAGGAATCTCCTTAGAAAATCAATCCTGATCAGTGGGGTAAATGAAAAGCAGCGCAACAAATTTTTCACGACTTTAAAGCATAAAATAGATGGACTCCGCGCGACAATTAAATAAACCGGAACAATTATATTCGCATTTTTCTGACATGCCTCAATTAGCACAACGCCTGAATTATATTCAGGAACCACAAACCATCGCCATGGCCAAACTGTCGCGTGAACTCGCCGCACAAGGTCACGATGTGATCAGTTTAAGTCTGGGTGAACCCGACTTTGCTACACCAAAGCATATTCTCGATGCGGCCAAAGCAGCATTGGATAAAGGATATGTTTTTTATACGCCGGTAGCCGGTTATCCCGAATTACGATCAGCCATCTGCGATAAGTTTTTGCGCGATAACGGTCTTGCGTTCAAACCTGATCAGATAGTTGTTTCGACAGGAGCCAAGCAGGCGCTTATGAATGCTGTAATGGCATTGGTAGACAAAGGCGATGAAGTTATTATTCCCACGCCGTATTGGGTCAGTTATTCAGAAATGGTGAGATTGATGGAAGGAATTCCTGTTTTTGTACGCTCAACGCTGGAACAAAATTATAAAATAACTCCTGCACAACTGGAAGCAGCCATTACACCGAAAACAAAAGCATTTATGTTTTCCTCGCCCTGCAACCCAACCGGATCGGTTTATTCACTCCAGGAACTTAAAGCATTTGCTGAAGTTTTTGCACGCTATCCGCGGATTCATATTATAGCCGACGAAATTTATGAATACATCACTTTCACCGGTAAGCATGAAAGCATTGCACAATTTGATGCCATACGCGACCGCGTAATTACCATCAACGGAATGAGTAAAGGTTTTGCCATGACCGGGTGGAGAATTGGTTATCTGGGGGCATCAAAAGAAATTGCGGCTGCCTGTGAGAAAATTCAAGGGCAGTTTACTTCTGGCACCAATGCCATTGCGCAGGCAGCGAGCATTGTAGCACTGAATGGAACGCGTGAGCCAACCAATGCCATGCGTAATGCTTATGAACGCAGAAGAAATCTGGTGATTAACCGGCTGAAGGAGATAAAAGGTCTGGGTTGCAACAATCCGGAAGGTGCTTTTTACGTTTTTCCGGATATCAGCCATTTTCTGGGTAAATCTTATCAGGGTCAACGGATTGAAACGGCAACGGATTTGTGCATGTATTTACTCAATACCATGCATGTGGCCATGGTAACTGGCGAAGCATTTGGTGCTCCGGAATGTGTAAGAATATCTTATGCTACAAGCGACGATAAATTGGAAATAGCAATGCAACGCATCAAAACAGGGCTCGAACAATTGAGCTAAATCAAATCGCAAGAAGAAAATCAGGCATGAAGCATATATTGGAAGCATTTAATAACAAACGGGTATTGGTTGTGGGTGACGTCATGATCGATGCTTACTATTTCGGAAGAGTAGAGCGTATTTCGCCTGAAGCTCCCGTACCCATAGTTTCGGTTGAGAAAAAGGAAAACAGGTTAGGGGGTGCAGCTAATGTTGCCATGAACTTAATATCGTTAGGAGCCCGGCCTGTGATGTGCACAGTGATCGGAAAAGATCAGGAAGGCGATGAAATGCTGGAATTGCTGAAAAAGCAAGGCATTGATACACGTGGTGTAATTCGTTCTGCAAATCGCATTACTACTGTTAAGACCCGCGTGATTTCGCAGCAAACACAAATGTTACGTATCGATCACGAATTAATTTCACCCATTGATACCGATGATGCACAGCAATTGATTAATGCACTTACAGTGCAATTGAAAGAGGCGGATGTACTGATCTTTCAGGATTACGATAAGGGAGTTTTAACACGTGAAAATATTAAGGAAATCACCCGTGCGGCAAAACAGGCTGGTGTCTCTGTGGTAGTTGATCCCAAAAAGCGTAATTTCAATCATTTTGAAGGCGCTTATTTATTCAAGCCGAATTTAAAGGAATTGCGCGATGGATTGAAATTGGATCTGGATCCCGATAATCAGGATGAATTTGAAAAAATCATTTCCGGATTTATGCGATCCATGCAAATCAGCAATATGATGATTACCATGAGCGAACGGGGAGTGATGATTACCGATGGCAAAACATTTGATTATATACCTGCTCATATCCGAAAAATTGCTGATGTAAGTGGTGCAGGTGATACGGTAATCAGTGTTGCTGCACTTTGTGTAGCGAATGGCTGGAACAACCGCAAAGTAGCTGAATACTCAAATCTGGCGGGTGGATTGGTTTGTGAAGAGGTTGGAGTGGTTCCAATCGACAAACAAAAACTGGCAGAAGAGATAGATCAATTGAAGCTCGCATGAAAATGCGTTTTGCATTTTTGAGTGTGATGTTGATTTCGGGAATGGTTCGTGCGCAACAGGAGCCTTTACGTCCGATTCCACCAACAGAAACGCGCGAAGCGGATGTAATGTTCAGTAAACGCATCTGGAGAATCATCGATTTGCGGGAGAAGCAGAATAAAATCATATGCTGGCCGAAGGATCCCATAACGCGCATGTTATATCTCGGAGTCCAATCCAATCAACTTAAACCGTATAAGGATGATTCCTTGCGTTCGGTGTTTAATCTGGAAGAATTTGCCATGCGCGGGTCTTCTAAAATCCTGGTACGTAAACTTGTTGATCCGAATGACCCGGAAGGTTTTTATGTTACCGATACAGTAATGGAACCATTCAATCCGGAAGAACAGATCGATCATCTGTTGTTGATGGAGGATTGGTATTTTGATAAACGGATGAGCAAAGAATTTCCACGCATCATAGCCATAGCACCGTTATTCAATTGGAAGGTTGAGGGCTATGATCTGGGATTGCAGCCTCTTTGCTGGTTGAAATTTGATGATCGTGCAAAAAAAGAAACAACCTGTCGTACCATTTTAGTAAATCACCGCCTGTTCAATCCGGTGAATTCCAGATCCATGTTTACTTACGACGATTGGTTTCAACAGCGGCGTTTCAGCAGCTTCATCATCAAAACATCCAATATGTATGATATCAATATTATGGATGACCCCGATATAAAGCACAGCGGTTTAAAGGCACTGATTGAAGCAGAACGTCTTAAACGGGAAACCTTTGAACGGGATGCAAATTTGTTTGAGGAATAAGGGAAAAAACTATATTGCATGGACTAATCGCATCATGCATGAGTTTATTTGCAAAAAAAGACATCAACACTTTATTACAGGATGCTGAAGGGCATCGATTGAAACGTACCCTGGGTCGCGGCAGCCTGATTGCTCTTGGAATAGGAGCCATTATAGGAGCGGGTCTATTTGTACGAACTGCTGCTGCAGCAGGCGAGCATGCCGGGAATGCTGTGACCTTATCCTTTATCATTGCTGCTCTCGGGTGTGCATTTGCAGGCTTGTGTTATGCCGAATTTGCAAGCATGATCCCGATTGCAGGAAGTGCCTATACATACGCATATGCAACAATGGGTGAGATGGTAGCATGGATCATCGGATGGTCGCTTATTCTTGAATATGCGTTGGGTGCAGCTACTGTTGCGATAGCCTGGAGTGAATACCTCAACAAATTGATCGGTGGAATTGTCCCGTATGAATGGTGTCATTCACCCATGGAATCAATACAAAATCTCGATGGGTCACTTACCCATGGGATCATGAATTTACCGGCTTTGGCCATTTTACTGGTGCTATCTTTATTGTTGATTCGTGGAACACATCAGTCGGCAGTTTTTAACAGCGTTATTGTTATTGTAAAAGTTTCCATTGTATTGTTGTTTATTGCATTGGGCTGGCAATATATTCGTCCTGAAAATCATATTCCTTATATGATACCTGAAGATGCAGCTCCTGCATTATTGCCCAATGGATCTTTTTACGATTACAGCAATTTTTGGCGACATGGATGGGGAGGTGTTTTAACCGGAGCCGGGATAGTTTTCTTTGCCTTTATCGGTTTTGATGCAGTTTCAACAGCAGCGCAGGAAGCAAAAAATCCTAAAAAAGATATGCCTGTAGGTATTCTCGGATCGTTGGTCATTTGTACATTTCTGTATATTTTATTTTCGCATGTTTTAACCGGCGTTTCACCATACACCGATTTTGTTAAAGAAGGCAAAGAGGCCTCTGTAGCCTATGCTATTTCTACTTATATGGAAGGGTATGGTTGGCTGGCCACAGCGGTAACAGTAGCCATCCTTGCCGGATTTTCTTCTGTCATTCTGGTGATGTTGCTGGGGCAATCGCGTGTGTTTTATTCCATGTCGCACGATGGGTTATTGCCCAAGGCCTTTTCTGATTTGCATTTGAAATACCACACACCTTATAAATCTAACCTGATCCTTTTCGGATTTGTTGGAGCATTTGCTGCGTTTGTTCCCGGTAGTGTAGCCGGTGACTTAACCAGCATTGGAACATTGTTGGCTTTTGTGTTGGTAAGCGCGGGTATCTGGATTTTGCGGAGAACAAATCCGGAATTGAAACGACCGTTCAAAACACCATTGGTACCCTTGGTTCCCATCTTAGGTATTGTGGTTTGTTTGGCCATGATTGTTGGTTTACCCGGACCCACGTTGTTAAGCGCATTGTTATGGATGTTATTCGGCTTATTGGTATACTTTGTGTATAGCCGGAAGCATAGTAAACTGGCAGGCAAATAAGGGTTGATTATCGCAATAAGGTTACAGTGCCTGTTTGCGTAAACAAGGTGCCGTTGTAACCGCGACCTTCAACCATGTAACCAAACACATCGCATTGTACCGGTTCATTCATGTATGTGCCATCCCATTTAAATTGCGTGTCTCTGCTTTCATACAAAATCTTGCCCCAACGATCGAAAATGATAATTTTAAAGTCGACTATATTGGTGACTGAAATCCAGAAGTAATCATTGTCTCCATCCTGATTAGGAGTAAATGCATTGGGTGCAAACAACAATTCCCTGACCTTTACCTGCAACGGTTTGGTAATAGAATTTTCGCAACCGGATGCCGTATCTATGGCAAATAAGGTCGCCCAGAATTTGCCCGGATTTTGATAAATAGTATACGTATTAAATGCGCTGTCTTCCATCCCATCCCCAAAAACCCAATGGTATCGGTTTCCGCCAATCGACTGATTCTCGAAAGTAACTGTATCCTCCAGAACATAGATGGGGTTATTGGTAGAGTAATACGCAAAATCAGCAATTGGAACAGCAGCAGTTTTCACTGTATTGGTTGCTGAATCCACACATCCGAATGTACTCTGAGATTTAACTTTTACTTCAAAGCTTCCGGGTGAGATATACACGTGGGTCGGATTGGGTAATATGGAAGAAACCCCATCGCCAAAATCCCATGAGTAGGCTATACCTTTCATCGATGGCGTAGCATTGAATTGAACGGTTAGCGGAATACAACCGGAAAAGGAATTGGTTGCAACTACAGGTTTAACCGTTGAATCCACTTTGATCAATAATTCAATGGTCGTATCACATAAACTGGAATTGTCGACCATGCGCAAGGTGATCAGTTGCATACCCTGCGCCATCCAGTTGAGTTGAACATTCGGTAACCCGTTTCCGGAAACAATGTTTGCTCCCGGAATAGTCCATTCATAAATATAATCACCAACCGGATCAGCGCTGTAAATATAATTTTGCATACCGGTGCAAGCCGGATTGTTGCCGGCAATGGAAGGTATAGGTCTTGAGCGGATCTGAATATTCAGATTAATCAGAGAATCACATCCGACCGGAGTAATGTCTTTCAAACTTACAGTTCCTGTCGGACCAACACCCCACAAAACCTGAATGCTGCTTTTATCCGGAGATTGAAAGCTGATTGCTCCACCGGTTACGCTCCATTCATACATATGGCTGGTATCAAAATTTGCTACCCAATAGGTTTCACTGGTATGTGCGCAGATATTGTTTGCACCAGTGATGATTGGGGAAGGAGAAAGCCGAATAATGATTGGGATGAAATAAGAGGAATCACACAAAGCAGGTGAAATTACCTGCAACGAAACCTGCCCCAAACCGGCCTTACCCCAGGTAACCTGAATCATAGAATCGTGAATCAACTGAAACGTGCCACCGCTTACATTCCAGTTATAAGTATATCCCGGCAGATAACGACCATAATAAAACGCATTGTGGTTTGAACATACCAGAACCGGACCATTAATGAATACAGAAGGAGTTGGTCGTATAGTAATATTCATGGTGATAGTTGAGTCACAACCTGCCGGAGAAATGGCAGTAAGTGTAATGATTCCTGTTGTCCCGTTTCCCCATTGTACCTGAATGGTTTTGGCATCGAGTGTAACCGATGTGATGAAACCACCCGAAACGGTCCATTGATAGGTATTACCTGCCACAAAATTGGTTACTACATAGGTTTCACCATTTAAGCCGCAAACTAAATTTGGACCGGTAATTGCCGGTATGGGTGTTGGTCGGATAATAACCGGTAGATTAAATATGGAGTCGCATAAATCAGGTGAAATGACTTGCAGGGAAACCTGTCCGATTCCGGTATTGCCCCAGCTCACCTGAATCATGGAGTCATGCAGGGTTTGAAAAGTACCACCCGATACATTCCAGTTGTAATTGCTGCCTGTAATGTATTTGCTGTAATAAAGTGCATTTCGTGAAGAACAAACCAGAACTGGACCATTGATCCAAACAGCAGGTGTGGGTCTGATGTGAACAATTTGTTTCAGGATAGAATCGCAACCAAATCCGGATGTGGTTTTGAGTTGAACAAATCCGGAATCCGGTGTTTGCCAAATTACTGAAAGAAGGGTATCGGTCAGGCTTCCCACAACTTGTCCTCCTGTTACAGTCCATGCATATTGAATGCCGGATTGAAATACAGTATGATAGACTGCTGTTTTTCCGGTGCATACCAAAAATGGTCCGGTAATTTCGGGTATAGGAGTAGGATTAATGATGATGGACTTAACAACAGTTGAATCGCATCCTGCAATTTGTGAAAGAGTAAGTGTAACCTGGCCAGTTCCTGCATTGTTCCAGCTTACCTGAATAAATGTATCGGTAACACTGCCTGAAATTGTTCCACCTGTAACAACCCATGTGCGGTTATAACCCGCAACAGATGTTGTTGTAAATATGGATTGTTTAAAAGCACAAACCGAATCAGGTCCTGCAATAACAGGAATTCCACGTGGATGAATTACAATGTTTAAAAACACTGAAGAATCGCAACCCAAGGCTGTTGTTTGGTATAAGCTAACTGAGCCTGTTCCGGATGTATTCCAGATTACAGTTAAAATACTATCCGAAGCACTTCCCTGTATTGTGCCACCTGAAACAGACCATTGGCAACTCACACCGGCAGCGGGTGAACAACTGTACTGAATTGCATCATATTGACAAAGCGTGTCGTCACCTGAAATGACAGGTATTGGTGCAGGTAAGATGAGAACAGATTTGTTCACTGTTGAATCGCATCCGTTTGGTAACAGAACGTTCAGTTGTACATTGCCTGTTCCGGATATTCCCCAAATCACCTGAAGCGATGTGTCGGTGCTGCTTCCAAGAATAGTTCCTCCGCTTACTGACCAGCTGTATGTTTCACCCGTATGAAAAGCAGTTGAATAAACTGCCGGTGCATAGGCGCAAATAGAATCGGGGCCGTTTATAACCGGAACAGGAGACGGTTTTATGGTTATCTGAACTTCATCGGTATCGGCCGGGCAGGTGCCATTGCCGGTAGTAATTAATTTTAAGGTAAAGATGCCTGCGGTCGATTCGTTTACCGAAGGATAATATGTTGTATGTAAAACCGAATCATCCGGATTAAAAGTACCTTCTCCGTTGATCCACCTTCCACCATTTACGGCACGTACTTCTCCGCGCAGAAATGCAAAATTCTGGCGGGTGCACAAAGCAGTATCATTGCCCGCAAGGGCTTCAATGGGCACACTGAACCCACGCACCAGTACTGTATCCCGAGCAACCGTGCATCCCAGCGAATCAATCATGGTTACGTAATAGATTCCGGTATCAACATTTAAAAGTTGTGTGGTATCTCCTGTGTTCCAGGAATAGCGGAAAGGTGGCAAACCACCCATTGGTGTTGCCGTAATAGAAGCAGTAGTGCCGCCAAAACATACAGTTGGATCGTCAGGTAATATATCCACATCAATATTGGTCACAAACCGCACAGTGGCTGTATCGCAAAACATGGTTCCGCCGCAACCGCCCATTATACGTCCGCAAACGCGATATGTTACTGTAGGCGGATAATTTCCTGTCGGGATGATAGAAACTGAATCGCAATCTTCTGTACAACTTAAATACGAATCGTATGTTGCTGAGGATGGAACGGATTGCCAGGTTATGGAAGTATCTACCAGTCCATAGGCTTTTAAAAAACCAATACAAGCTTCATTGATAATTAATTTACCATCCATCGCTGGTTTGGGGATGGCCTTTATCTGATATACATTGATATTATTACCCGGTTTACAAAAAGTAATACGGTGAGGCCCCGGACCGTTGAGGCAAATATCCTGGCCAACCGGATAGGATATTCCACAACCAATCTGATAATAAAGTGCGCCGGGAGGTAGTGCACCTGAAGCAATATCAAATCGGATACCGGTTGAATTTGAATCCAGGGTGAGAATAAATTCAATGCAACGATCCGGATCCAAAGAACCACAACAGTAACCAGATCGGATAACACTTACACTGTTCCATGTACTATCGGGATTTCCGGATAAATCAATGGTAAAGGATGGTGCCCCGCTGCAAGGTTGAGCTGAGGTACGGGAAAATCCGTAAAGCAGAACGAACAACACCATTCCCCTGCAAATCCAATTCCATATTGCTACTTTCCGACTCATCTGATAAACAGACAATTTTACCTCTTGTATCGAATTATAGCTAACTTGTTTTGTAAAATCTCTGTTTGTATTCTCAGTAAGTCAAGGTTCTAAGACAGAATTCAAAAGATTCGTCTATATTTATACAGCAAGACTATCCGATGAATAAAGGGAAATCACATTGTGTAAGAATCGTCAAAAAGAGAAACATTAAAATCGGATGTTAGACTAAAACACGTTTATCGAACGTTAAGGAGCGCAATAATTTGCTCAATGGATAAATCGCTTGTTGATTAGTGCAGTTTCATGAAACAGGCAATAAAAAAGTATTAATTAAAATGTACGAATGACGGATTACGAATTACAAAATTCGAAAAAAATAGTACTTGCCTCGCTGAAGCGCAGCGAAAGCGGGCGAATTAGCTGTCCGGAGATCACTAACTCAACAACTAACAACTAACAACTAACAACTAATAACTAATAACTAATAACTAATAACTAATAACTAATAACGATTAACCAATTCTCTTCACATAGTTTTTGATTTTTTCCCGGTCGTTTCCCACGACCCTGATAGCACCGGTTATCTTTTGGTATGAGACACCCAACTGATGAGCCAGATAACTTACCTCGTATGATTCCCCACCGGCAACCTTACTGCGGTCGGCCTTGCCTTTACGTAATTTATTGTCAGACATAACCTTATAATTAGAGACACAAAATTAGCTCAATACTTGCATGCCTGTTGCTGATTTTTCTCCATATTTTGATCCGGGGTTGCATGAAATTAGTAGGTGATTATTGCCACCAAAAATGGATCAGAAATTGGGCTGAATGCCCGGATAGAACTGTAGAATGCTAATGCAGCAACAAAACCTCTTTTCTTCTGGCAGTCAAACTTTGATTATAAGGCAGAACCGAAAGGCCGCGGTCAATACATTGTTTTGCCAAAGGATAATTTCTGACCTTCTCCAAACATTTCGATAAATCTACGTAAACGGCTGCTATATAGGTTGTGTCTATTCCTTTGGTTTCACGGATCTTTTCGAATTTTTCCAATGAAAACCGGGCTTCGGTATAATGACAATCGCCATTGTATAAGCGGGCTTGTTCAAGGTAGTTATATGAATAAAGGAGTTTTATGGTTCGGTTTTCGCGCAAATGTTTATAGGTTTGGGTTATCCGGTTTAATGCTGTAATTCGTTGATCAGGCGTAGGCAGCAAAGCTGTTTTTTTGGTTATAGCCAGTTCGGCTACCCCGATATATTCACGGTTGTTCGGATCAATAGAACTAGCCGCAAAGATATACTTCAGCGAAGACTCAAAATCGTTTTGAAAGAGTGAATTTCTGGCAGACTCAAACAAGAAATCCATTTTGAACCATTCAGTTAATGCACTGTCGGCCTTAAATGATAAAGCAAACCGGTTGTAATAATATTCAAAGAGCCGTTGATCACTTCGCCCCAGCAACACTTCTTCTTTCATGCGATTGTACTCTGCCCTTACCAGTTTGGTTCTGCTTTTAACAGGACTAACACAATACAATTTAATAAGCGTTCCAATAGTATTGGTGTCTGCGTAATATGCTGTTGTAAATAAATTATTGGAATAAGCCATAAACATCAGAAATCGAATGCGTTCCGAATTGTTGAAGCAGAACGCTTTTTCGGCATTGATTATGGTATTCCCAATAGCCTGATTGGTACCTGTATACAAGGAGAGGTTATAGTTAAACAATCCAATATTATAATATTGCAACCCTACCAACTCGCGGTAATTTATATTAGTGCGGGAGTAATAATATTTATTGAATGTTGTTTCTATTCCATTACTGTCGAGCTCTCCGTATGTGATGAGTTTGTATTCGAGCATCATGTCAATGTATTTATTCATGAATGAAGTACTCGGTTTGTAGAACCCGGTTTTTGGATTGGTTGATTCCAGGGGGATATTGAATTTATCCGGATCTACGATCAGATATACATGATCTGGTAATTCCTTTACCTGGTAGGGGATTTTTAATTCATTAAGTACGTGGGCAAATAATGAAGTACCGGTGACGCAATTATAATATCCACTTTGAAAAATATTATAAAAGGTTACCTGTTCATCGTATTTTTTCAGGTATTGATTATGTGTGCGCTTGAATATATGCCTGATTTTAAAAGAGAACGACATTTTCTCTACTTCCTGAGACAATGCCTTGATAAAAGTGTCCATGTCGGAACGGATGCGTTGCATCTGGTTTTCGGTCAGGTCAGATTCGCCGGCCAGCATAAAATCAAGCATACTCCATGTTACAGAATCGGTTGAATTGAGAATTGTTCTTTCCAGCTCAGAATTGTATTGCTGATGCTGACTGATCAGAACTTTTATATTTAAGGTGTCCTTTTGGTCTGCAAAAGCAGTTGGAATAGCGCTGAATTCTAAAATGAAAAGTTGGAACAGCAACAGGTATACAGGTTTCATGTGTCCAATTTGTATAAAAAGCCGGGATAATTCAATGATTTATGAAAGGTTCAATAAATTTTTGCTCCAAAATGTTTATTTCATACCCTCAGACAATAATTTAAAGCATATCCTGCAGTTTGTGCAAAATTATGCAGTTTCAAATGGATAGGAAACTGTAGCCGGATTGATTCAGACAAATAGAATTGAAGAGCAGGATCAGGTTGGATTTCAGTGTCAGATTTTTGAAAAGGATAAGCGGTAAGCTTTCTCAATAGTCAAAGAAATCCTAAAGGAATAGTCTTAAGTCTTGTAGTTAGTGACTTTAACAGTGATTTAAAAATTCCATTGAGGGGTCTTAAATTTTCCAGCAAACCATGATGTGATAAACGGCGCAACCAAGTAAGGGTCAAATTGTACTTAAGCGCATGAAGACAAAACTAATTTATTATCTGCTTGTGTGTTGCCTTGGATGCAGCATACATGTAAAAGCTCAAAGCAATTACAGCTTTAGCATTGGAAATTTCACCTATCAGGATTTGACCAATCCAACGCTTATACATGGGTCCGATTCGATCGCATCGGCCTATTTTGTGAATTGTGATATGCTGTTTCCTGCCTTGGGTGCTCATGTGGATTTCAGATTGAATTCTTCCGTTCCAAGTCTTGGGGCTTATGTAACGCGGGCCGGTTATCTGGCAGTTTACGAAAGTCCGGGTTATGAGCATACCTATGCATTTCATGGGTATTATTTTCCCGGATTGCAAAAACGGGATTCAAATTCTGCCATTTCCTTTGAATTAACAGGATCAGCAGGAAATAAATTGCTGAAGTTTCAATGGAAGAACATGGGATTACTCAATCATGGATCCGACGAATTTGTGAATTTTCAGATTTGGTTTGATGAAGCTACTGAAACAGTTACCTATCATTATGGTCCATCTAATCTGGTATGGGATTCGCAGGAAGTTGCGGTGATCAATTTATTCAGGGCACCCAATGATTTCAGTAGTTTTACGCATGCCACCTGTTTAACGGGTGATGCTGCAGTACCTGCTTCCCTAACAGCAGTCCATCCGGTAAAATTCGAAGAATTGATGGGAACTATACATTTCCCACCTACTGGAACGACGATCACTTTCCTGCAAAGTATTTCGGGAGTAAAGAAAGCCGGAATAAAACCTTTGTTTGAAGCGTTTCCCAATCCATTTCATGCGTTTGTTCAGATACAATGCAAGGGCACATTTAATTGGGAACTTACAGATTTGATGGGAAAAACGATTCAAAAGGGATCAGGGTCAGATGATGTACAAATTGATACCCGTGATTTGATACCGCAGGTTTATTTATTAAAGCTGGAACAGCAGGGAAATGTCGAGATACAAAAACTGATTCGGTAATTATACCGAACAATAAGAAACCTCCCGGGGTAAGTGTAAAATCAGACCTTCACCCGAATAGTAGTATGCTGTTTCGGGTGAATGGTTTGATGCATAAACGGAGACTTGCCAATACCGGTTAGCAGCGGGATGCTCACGCAAGTTACTTAATTCATTCAGCACCAGTTGCAATCTTCACTTCAATCTATTAGATTGGTATTGATTATGGCTATGTATCTAGGTGGAAAATCCCCCATTGGAATTCAGCATGAATTGTTTCAGGAAATTCGGAACCGGATTCCCGGGAATCAGTCCTTTGCAGACACCATTGCGGGAGTACTTGAAATTGGTATTGACAGTGCATATAGGCGCATCCGCGGCGAGAAAGCCATTACGCTGGAAGAGGCGAAAAAGCTCGGAGATCATTTTCAGGTTTCTTTAGACAAAGTTTTGAGTCAGGGTCAATCATCAGATCAAATTGTATTTCAAAATCAGGTAAGGGCAGGAACAGATTTTGCCGGTTATTTGGATGCTTTACTTGAACAAACCCTGATTTTCAAAAAACAAGGCAATGCTATGGTTTATTTTGATGCCAAGGATTTTGCTCCTTTTCAGTTGTTTCATTTCAATTTTCTAACACGGTTTAAAATGTTCTTTTGGCTCAAGGCTATTCTGGGTTATCCTGAATTTACCAACATGAGTTTTGAAGATTATCAACCGGACGAGCTTTATATGCGAACCGTTCATAATATTGCTTTAAACTACTGCAAATTGCCGTCAACAGAAATTTGGAGTATAGATACTATCCATACCACCATACGTCAATTGGAGTATGTGAAATACGCCGGGTATTGCAAAGATCCAAAGAGTCTGATAACTGTATTCGATGAGTTTGAAGCTTTGGTAAATCACTTGAAATCACAGGCCGAACAGGGAAGGAAATTTGTTTATGGAACAAAGCCGGATGAAGAAGCAGGCCTCTTTCATTTGTATTATAATGAAACGTACCTTGGTAACAATACTGTGTTGGTAACGAGCGAAAATCAGCAGCAGGTGTTTATGAATTATAATGTATTAAGTTATTTGACTTCCGGAAACACAGAATTTTGCAGACAAACCAAACAGTTTATCGATAACGCCATTCAGAAATCAGTTTTAATAAGTGCAACAGGAGAGAAAGACCGGAATCGCTTTTTCCGCAACATTTCAATTAAGTTGAGTGAAGCGCGTTCGGCGTTGCTTGCGTAATTCGGGATTGCCACAGCGTTTACAATATTTCCAGTCTTCTTTTTGCCTGCCACAACGGTTGCAGGATTCCACTATTTTGGGTTTATGTCCTGCAAAACGTACAAGGTTCCTGATGCCGGCTACCAGCCACATTAAAACAATGAATAGGTAATAATAGAGTCGAAACATGTGCAGAGGAAAATCTCCTGCAATTATAAGTCAGGCAATGTCAATCTGATTATGAAAAGGATCAGTTTCAGTGTACAGATACTATAAATTAAACTTTACGAGAGATATGTGGTTGAATACAAGTTATGAAATGGGTGTTTCGGTATAATATGTTTTAAACAAATGCATATGTAAATTCAAGAATCATCGGATCAACGTTATATGCCCGGTTTGAGCGAAATATTTACCTTGTAGTCCTCTGGCATGTAAAAGATAAACATAAACATCGGTTTGAACCGGATTGCCATGGTATGTGCCATCCCATTGATTATTTATGTCAGTAGATTTAAAGATCAGGCCACCCCATCTGTCATAAATGCTTAGCTCAAACTCTGTGATATTGTAAAGCCCGAGATATAACAGGTCGTTTATTCCATCTCCATTTGGTGTAAATGCATTCGGAACAAATACCAATTCATGTACATTTACTTCCAGTGATTTTGTAACCACACTTGTACAACCGGATAACGTATCAATGGTTTGAAGATATACATTGTATATGCCGGGTTTATTGTAAGTATGTTTTGTATTGAATACTGAATCGGTATTTCCTTCACCCAATTCCCATAAGTATCTGTTACCACCAAATGACTTATTGATAAAGTGAACGGTATCTTCTTCTGCATATATGATTTCATTCTGATGGGTATAATCAAATTGGGCTTTAGGCGAATGATGTGCTTTTACCGTTGTACTGGCAGAATCTTTACAACCGGAAGAGTTTATTGCTTTTACTTTTAATTGATAGGTTCCCGGCTTCGTATACACGTATTCCGGATTTGGTTTGCTTGAGAATGATCCATCGCCAAAGTCCCATAAATAGGTAACTCCGCCTGTGTTGTCATTTCCACTGAATGTTACATACAACGGAAGGCAGCCCTTTAATGTATTGGATTCAATTACCGGTTTAAAAACAGAGTCTACCGTTACGTGAATAAATACTGTGCTGTCGCAAAGTGTGTTTGGATCAGTCATGGTCAGGCTGATTTTATACGTGCCTTTTTCAGTCCATGGAAAAATAATCTGATCATTATTACCGGTAAATAACAATTGATCGGTTGAAGTAATATTCCACTGATATAAATAATTACCAGCCGGTAAAGCTTTATATATTCCATCCGTTGAGGTGCAACCTTTGCTGGAGCCAACAATGGCCGGTACCGGTGTTGGAAATATTTGAATGGGTTTGGTAAGCGAAGAATCGCAACCAAACGGATTTGTCTGGGTAAGGGTGATGGTTCCGGTACCGGGTAATCCCCATAATATATTTACACTGCTGGCATGAATGTCGCCGGTTATGATTCCTCCCAAAACAGACCATGTATTAACTATTCCGGGAACAGAAGGAGTGGAATACACCACATTTTTATGAGCGCAAGAAGAGTCGGGACCAATGAAAAACGGAACGGGAGTCGGGTGGATGGTAACCGCTATCTGGATGCTTGTATCGCAACCAGATTTATTAATTTCAATAACACGGATATTACCCAATCCCAATCCATTAGCCTGCCATTCAACACGGATCAAAGTATCAGCATTCGTACCAACCTTTAATCCATTGTTGATACTCCATTGATAAGTACTTCCCTGGAGAGCATTGACATGGTAATTGTATTGTTTAAATTCACATACACCCGAATCTCCTATGATTAAGGGCATTGGTTTTGCATTAATTTTAACATGGAGTATGGCTGTTGAATCGCAGCCGGAACTGTTGATCTGTGTTACACGAACTATTCCTCCGCCACCGTTGGACCACAGCACCTGAACCTGAGTATCGTTATTCATCCCCAGTATTGTTCCACCTATAACCTCCCATAAATACGTGTTTCCAAAATCCGGGTTGGTATGATAAACAGCCTGAGTGTTACTACAAGCTGAATCCGGACCTTGAATCACCGGCAATGGGGTGGGACGAATGAAAATTGAAAATGGAATGAGGGTATCACAACCCAAAGAACTGGTTTGTTTTAAATAAATAGTGCCGGGTCCGGTTACACCCCATTTAACCTGAACGGTATTGGAAAATGGATCGCCAACAATGATGCCACCACTAATAATCCATTCATTTGTGAATCCTGCTGGCGATGCAATAGAATATGCGGTATGCTTGAATTCACAAACGGTATCAGGTCCTGATATTTCGGGTAATGGCATAGGCGCTATTTGTACAGGAACAGTGACCAGCGAATCGCATCCGAATGTGTTAATCTGGTAGATGGAAACCATGCCTGTTCCACTATCATCCCATTTAACCTGAATGGCCGTATCGGTATCATTTCCGATGATGGTTCCACCAGAGATATTCCATTGGTATTGATGACCGGGTGTAGTGTTGGTCGAATAGTTTTCTTTTCTAAACCGGCATACAGTGTCGGATCCTGAAATCAATGGAATCGGAGTTGGTCTGATTGTAATTGATGTGAAAACAGATGAGTCGCATCCGGATGTATTAGTTTGTTGGAGGGTTAAAATTCCGGAACCGGATGTATCCCATTTGACAACTACAGTTTTATTTGTATCACTTCCATAAATGGCCCCACCGGTAATGGTCCAATGGTAGGTATGTCCGATCATACTATCGGCATTGTATACGGAGTAATCAATTGGCTTATACCTGCAGGCGATTTGCGGACCGGTAATGACAGGAGCCGGAATAGAGTCAATTAAAATGGAATGATTGACAGAAGTATCGCAGCCTGCAAGATTTATGCGATGTAAATACAAACTACCCGTTCCGCGACCATGCCACTGGACCCGGATTAAAGTATCCTCATAATATTCTTTGATTTCACCACCGGTTATACTCCAGGTATTTACAGTGCCCGGAATAGCGGGAATGGAATAGTTTCTGAATCTGTGCTCGCAAACAATCAATGATCCGTTAATAGGTAAAGGCGGAGTCGGATGAATAATTACATTTTTGGAAATGGTGGAATCACAACCGGAACCATTAGTTTGTTTGAGTTCTACAAATGCAATGCTAGTATCGCCCCATTTTACAAGTATAAAAGTATCGTTGCTGTTGCCAAGTACGGTTCCTCCGGTTACACTCCAACTATAAGTATTGCCCGGCAATGATGATGTTGTGTACATTGCCTGTTTGAAAGCACAAATATGATCGGGGCCGTTAAAACCCGGAACAGGTGTTGGTTGAATGACGATATTCCTGCTCACTGTTGAATCGCAACCAAACATATTGATTTGTTTCATACTTATGATTCCAATTCCGCTTGAATCCCATTTCACATTTACCAGAGTATCGGTATTGCTGCCAGTAATTGTACCTCCGGTTACGCTCCATAGATAAGTGAATCCGGGTGAGAAGTGGGTATAATAGATGGTATGTTTGAATTCACATACACTGCTGTCGCCAACAAGATCCGGAGCAGGAGTTGATCGAATGAAGATGGATTTACTTAGTGTTGAATCGCAGTTTAAAATATTGGTTTGTGATACGCTAATAGAGCCAGCTCCATTCTTATTCCATTTTACCAATACCAATGTATCTGTGTTACTTCCTATAATGGAGCCACCGGTTACATTCCACTGATAGGTATTTCCGGCTGACGGATTGGTATAGTAAGTATGTGTATTGTATTCACAAACGGATGTATCTCCGGTTAGAATTGGTACGGGAGTTGGAGCAATGGTAATTGGAACAGTTACGACAGAATCGCAGGCAAATAAGTTGGTTTGAAGAACAGAAACCATCCCATTTCCGGTTGAATTCCAAAGAACATCTATTGACGAAGCTGTACTGTTTCCAATAATTGTTCCGCCGGTTACGGTCCACTGGTAGGTATTGCCTACCACAAAATTGGTGGAGTAATTTGCCTTTTTATACTCGCAAACGTTTACCGGTCCGGTGATAGCAGGTGCCGGAGTAAGACGGATGATAATGGATTTAGATACAGTTGAATCGCAAGCCGTGGGACTTGTCTGGGTAACACTTATAGATCCGATTCCCTGACTGTCCCATTTAACGATAACCAATGACTCGGTATTGCTTCCTACGATTACTCCACCCGTTACATTCCAAAAATAGAAATCAGCGGAATCGAAAGAAGTAGAATAGGCATATTGTTTGAATTCGCATACAGTTGTAATACCTGTAATTTCAGGAACCGGGGTTGGTTTAATAGTAATGTTTTGATAGAAAGTTGAATCGCAGAATAGGGAATTAGTTTGTGATACAGAAACAACGCCGTTGCCTTTTGTATTCCAGTTTATGTGAACAACAGTATCAGTATTGCTACCAATAATTGTTCCGCCAATAGCTGACCAATAATAAGTATGACCAGGTGAAGGATTGGTATGGTAAGTGTAGTGTTTATATTCACATACAGTGGTTGGACCGCTCAGATTTGCACCCGGTGTTGGCTGGATATGAATTGTAGTTGTTACAGTAGAATCACATCCCGATGCATTGATTTGTTTGACAGAAATTGTTCCGGATGTTAGGATGCCCCATTTAATTTCAACAGTTGAATCTGTGCTGCTTCCAACAATATCACCTCCGGTAACTGACCATTGGTAGGTATAACCCGGATTGGTGTTGGTTGTATAAAGTGCATGGTTGTTGACACAAACCAATGTATCTCCTGAAATAGACGGTTGTGGTATAGATTGTATGGAAATGGTTCTGACCAACGATGAATCACAGATCGAGCTATTCGTTTGGGTTATGCGAATTGATCCAGAACCACCTACATTCCACTTTACATGAATTACCGTATCCGAATTGCTTCCAAGTATGGTTCCTCCTGTAACATTCCAAAGGTAAGTATGGCCAGCAAAAGCATTGGTTGAATAGGTATATTCTCTGAAAGCACAAACGGTTGAGCTGCCATTAATTATTGGTGCGGGTGTTGGGTTTATGGAAACATTCAGTGAGATAGTTGAATCACAATTAAAAGCATTGGATTGGGTAATTGAAAGTAGACCAACCCCCGCCGTATCCCATTTTATCTCAACAGATGATGAGCTACTGCTTCCGGTTATTGTTCCACCAGTTACATTCCATTGATAATTGTCACCGGCAACGAAATTAGTTGAGTATGTATAATGCTTGTTAGCGCAAACTTCCGTATCTCCGGTTATTGAAGGTGTAGGAGTGGGCCTGATAGTTATTGCCTTACTTCTTGAAGCATCGCACAGAAAGGAATTGATCTCAGTTATCCCAATTGAACCCGATCCACTTGTATTCCATTTCACTTCAACTAGCGTATCTGTACTACTACCTATAATGGTTCCTCCGCTGACATTCCATTGATAGGCATTTCCCCAATGACCATTGGTTGAATAGCTATGATGTTTGAATGCACAAACGGTTGAATCTCCCTTGATTTCTGGTGTTGGCGTTGATGTTATGCTAACTGGAATAGTAAGTATTGAATCACAGGTAAACAAGTTTGTTTGCATCACCGAAACAGAGCCGGTACCCGGGGCACCCCAATGGATATCAACCGAAGCGGAGTTGTTGCTACCAACTATTATTCCACCGGTTATAAACCATTGATAGGTATGACCAGCGCTTGTGTTGGTAGTATAAGTTGTATGTCCGTATGCACAAACCTGAGTATCTCCAAGTATGGTCGGTGAAGGAGTAGGTCGAATAGTAATCGACCTGCTGACCGTTGAATCACAATTGAAAGCATTTGTTTGTGTCAGACTAACAGAGCCTAATCCATTTGTATTCCAATTTACAATAACCAATGAATCATTACTACTACCGACAATGGAACCTCCGTTAACATTCCACTGATAGGTATAACCCGTTGCTGTATTGGTAGCATAGGCATACTGTTTGTTTTCACATACCGATGTATTTCCCGTAATAATTGGAGCCGGAGTTGGTGTAATTGTTATATTGGTACTTACCATTGAGTCACATGAAAAGGCATTGGTTTGTGTAACTGAGATCGTTCCTGCACCGTTTGCATTCCATTTTACTTCAACCGATGAAGCAGCGTTGGTTCCAACGATGGTTCCACCGGTCACATTCCATAAATAAGTATTGCCTGCAGAGGTATTGGTTGTGTATGTATAATGTTTGTACTCGCAAACAGTTGTTGAGCCTGTAATGGTAGGTGCCGGAGTTGGTGTAATTGTGATATTGGTACTTACCGTTGAGTCACATGAAAACGCATTGGTTTGTCTAACAGAAATAGAACCTGCACCGTTTGCATTCCATTTTACTTCAACTGATGAAGCAGCATTACTACCCACGATAGTACCACCGGTCACATTCCATAAATAAGTATTGCCTGCAGAGGCATTAGTGGTATACGTATAATGTTTGTACTCGCAAACAGTTGTTGTTCCGGTAATGGTAGGCGCAGGAGTTGGGTTGATTGTGATAGTTGTACTTACCGATGAGTCACAAGAAAACGCATTGGTTTGTGTAACTGAGATCGTTCCTGCACCGGTTGAATTCCATTTTACTTCAACCGAAGAAGAGGTATTGCTTCCCACAAAATCACCTCCAGTTACATTCCACAAATAGGTATTTCCTGCAGAGGCATTGGTGGTATAGGTATAATGCTTGTACTCGCAAACAGTTGTTGTACCTGTAATAGTGGGCGCAGGAGTTGGGTTGA
>JBAYIE010000002.1:0-172105 GCA_041665785.1 Bacteroidia bacterium
ACATCTCCAAGAAGTCTCTAATTGTGAACTTGTTTGCCATGATTATCTTCGATTTATGATTCAAATCTCGATAGTCACTTCGCAGCCTATTTGCGATTAAGAGTTAAAAGCCTAATCCTATTATATAATTCAACTTCTACATCCTTTTCATTGCAATCGATATAAAGATATTGGTTGGCAGGATTAGGGTAGACAGTCACTGTTTTATATCGATCATTAAAGATTTCTTTCGACCATAGTAATTCACGTTTTGAATTCAACTTGATAACCAAAAGTTTACCAAATCCATTCGTAGAATTACCAACGGTGAAATAACCACCATCAATTGACTGTTTCATCGATTGCATTTGTACGAAACCAAATGTATCCAACTCCACTAACAACCTTGACCAGGTTTCTTTAAACTTATTGCTGGTAAGAATACACCGCTTAGAATCTCCGCCAATTAGGTTGCCATTTATGCACTCGTTAAACTTTATTCCATAATAAATTGAACTGTTTTTAACCCCTAAACTTACAGCAGAAAGTGAATCGCCTTCTGGTGATAAATGAATTCCAAATACAAAAATATTAGCGAATCTACTTTTAGGATCCTTGGCCAGTTTCAACATTATAAATCCTCCACTTTTTAATCTAGAGATTTGGCATTCTGGCGGATTTATAGGTGAAATTGATAATGACTTTTTTGAGATAAATTTACCTACACTATCTATTTTAATCAAATAAGCAGATTGTGTTTGATAACAGGTTGTAACAGCTGTGTAATTATTTGAGTCGGGGTTCCAAAATACCTCTCCCGATGCATAGGTATTCATTGAATCACCAAAATAAGTATACCAATTTCTTTTCCCTGAAGTATCGATATTTATAAAGGAAAGTCCTCTTGGTTTACCAAATATGGAAGCTGCAAAACCCCTCATCAAAACTGTATTTTCTTTCTTGTTAACACATAGGTTATTTGTATTCAATTGCCCTTCACCAGTATTAACCCTATAAAATGTATCGAGTATTAAATTGCCTTTGAGGTCAAATTTGAAAAACTTTTCAGTTGCGTATGCTTCATTTCCTGCGATAAAAATTGTTTTATTATACTCAGTAATCGCCATTGGATAAATTTCTGTCCCAAGATCCAATTCTTTTAACTTGTTTCCTTGATTATCTAATAGTAAGTAATATCCATTTATACCATTATTTGTAACTTTACTCGCTGTAATATGGAAATTACTGTCTGAACTTTCGAAAGCAGCGTGAATTACAAAGCCCGTTTGTGCGTCACCAAATGTTTTGAAAAAGCTTTGTTGTGAGATTGAAAGCGTCACATTAATGGCCGATGCAAATAGCAAAATCCACTTATTTATTTTCATGCTTCAAAATTTGTTTCCCTAACACTGAAATATATTTAGCATGCAGAAAAATCAGAGTTCTACCGACAATTTCTCAATATGTTTACCGCATATATTTCTTCACCGTCTCAAAAGTAGGAAAATTATAGGCTCCCCATTTTTGTACAACCACATTCCCTCTCATCAACATCAAACCCGGGTTGCTGCGTACCATAGATTTCAAAGGCGTTCCATCCATGGTATAATACGGAAAGGCCAGTTGGTGCTCATGGCGGTAGGGTTCAACCTGATCAGCCGGACTGGCGGTTAAAGCCCAAAATGAATTTCCGGCGGCTTGCCATTGCGCAGCCAGTTCTGCAATACTTTTTTCGATACGCCGTGATTCTGCTATGCTTTTTTGAACCAAAATCAGTTTGAAACCCTGATCAGCCAGCAACGTATCGGTATATTCTGTACCGGCAGCATCGTACAATTTAAAATCGTGAATAGGAGGTGTGTATCCTTTGCGAATCAGTTTGTCTTTGCGGTCAACAAAGGTGTATGAATCATCAATATCGTCGATTTGTTCCATGGTGAACTCTACCTGCTGTCCGCCCTTTTCATAGATAAATACCATTTGCACGCTATCCCGCGGAGCTCCTTCCGGGATTTGCATCAGGCTGGAAATATCGTTACCGATTTTGTAAGGCAGGAAGTCAATGCGTGGTAAAAACATGTAGGTATACACGGTAAAGGCAGTAGTTACAATCAATCCTATAAATAAGGCGATACCCTGAATGGTGAGATTAAACAAAGGTTTGATATGCTTCTGTCCGATGAAGATAATGAGTATGAAAACCAGCAGCACCAGATCTTTCAAAAACGATTCAAACGGTGCTAATTTTACGGCATCTCCAAAACAGCCGCAATCTGTAACCTTGCCGGTAAGGGCAGAATAACCGGTTAACCAGGTAAAGAACAAAATCATGAGCAACAAGAGCCAGGCATTCCACTTGGAATAGGCTCCCAGCAATAATGCTACACCTACCATGATCTCGAAAATGCAGATTACGATAGACAATAATTCGGCATACGGTACAAACAAATCCCAGTGAAAGATTTCGAAGTATTCTACCAGTTTGTAAGAGAACCCGATGGTATCATTGGCCTTGATAAAACCGGATAAAATGAAGAGCGTTCCTACCAGAATACGGCTTAGTTGTGTAAGTACTTTCATGGCTGCAAGTTAGAATATGAATCGTTTATAAAGCGTTAAACTCCGTTAATAAAGTGTTAAACTCATTGTTGATCAACACCCAGATGGATCAGGGCAAAAACCGAATAATTGATCATGTCTCGTAAGTTGGCATCAATTCCTTCGCTCATGCGTGTTTGTCCTTTGGCTTCATCAATCTGACGAATACGCAACAGGCGCATGAGCAGCATATCTGTAAAGGTACTTACTTTCATATCGCGCCATGCTTCACCGTAATCGTGATTCTTTTGTTCCATCAGGGTTTTGGTGTCCTGAATATGCCGATCGTAAAATGCCGATAGCCTTGTTGAATCCAATTCCATTTCTTCCGATTTTCCCAATTCCAGCTGAATCAATGCAATCACACAATAATTAATAATGCCCATGAATTCGGGTTCGATGCCTTCATCCACTTTCTTCTCTGAATTTTCTTCGAGCGTTCGTATGCGCTGGGCTTTGATAAATAACTGATCCATGATGGAAGAAATGCGCATTACTCTCCAGGAGGTCCCATAATCCGCGTTCTTGGTGATAAATACTTCTTTGCATTTGCGAATTATGGCGTCGTATTGGGATGAGGTTTGATTAATCAATGCCGGAGTTGTTTATTTGTTGTTGCACAAAAATAACCGTGCAGATTGATTTGCAAATACCTTCCCGTAAAATAACCCTGAATTGTAAGGGGCGCTTGCTGGTACTGGATAAACCTGTTGTTATGGGGATTATCAATATTACCCCTGACTCTTTCTTTGCAGGGAGTCGTAAAACTGCATTGGATGAGGTACAACGTGTAGCGGAAAAAATGTTGACCGATGGCGCTACTATCCTGGATATAGGCGGATACTCCACACGCCCTGGTGCCATTGCAGTGCCGGTTGAAGAAGAATTGAAACGCGTATTGCCTGTAATTGAAATCATTCATAAAACATTCCCTGAGGCTTTTCTTTCCATCGATACCTTTCGTGCACAGGTAGCCAAACAAGCAATCGAAGCAGGAGCTCAATTGGTTAATGACATTTCGGCCGGCGATGACGATGTGGAAATGCTGGATCTGGTGTCAAAATCGGGCGTACCATATATCATTATGCATAAGCGTGGAAATCCTCAAACCATGCAAAAACAAACCCAATACGACGATGTAGTGCTGGAAGTGATGAACTATTTCACCCGAAAAGTGGCCGTTCTTTCTGCTGCCGGAATTCACGATGTAGTGATTGATCCGGGATTTGGATTTGCCAAACAAAAAGAACACAATTATGCCCTATTAAATGCATTGGGTGATTTCCAATTGTTCGGCACCCCGGTTATGGCAGGCCTTTCGCGCAAACAAATGATTCGGGCTGTTACGGGTACAGATATTGAACATGCACTGAATGGAACAACTGCTCTTCATACCATTGCGCTCATAAAAGGGGCTGATATACTGCGGGTGCATGATGTGAAAGAAGCCGTTGAATGTATTAAACTTGTAAACGCAGTCCATGGAAATTTTTAGCTTTTACAACTACACCTTTTCCCTGATCAACCTGATTGATGTTTTGTTGGTGTTTTTATTAACCCTGCAACTCTATCGTTTGTTGAAAGGCAGTCTGGCATTCAATATGATGATCGGATTGATAATCATATTCCTGTTTTGGAAAACCGTCAGCTATCTGAACATGCCCATTCTGGAAGGATTGCTGAATCAGTTTGTAAAAGTTGGGTTTATTGCGATTCTGATTGTATTCCAACAGGAAATCAGGAAGTTTTTATTGCTAATTGGTAAAGGTTCTCTGGGCGACAAGCACTCTTTTGTGCGCTTTTTACCCTGGAACTGGAAAATTGAAAAAGGATTTCACACTCACTTCGAAGATATCGTTGAAGCTTGCGAAATTCTGGCCCAATCCAATGCAGGTGCTTTAATGGTTTTTCCAAAAACTTCCGAAATGAAATTTATTGGTGCCAGCGGTGAAGTATTGGATTCACTCATTACGAAAAGATTGTTGTTAAGTATTTTCAACAAAACAAGTCCGTTGCACGATGGCGCATTGATCATTGCCAATGGACGAATCAAGGCGGCCAATGCCGTATTGCCTGTTAGCGATAATCCTGATGCCCATGCCATCTATGGTTTACGCCATCTCTCAGCCATAGGTATTACTGAGCAAACCGATGCTATTGCGTTGATTGTTTCCGAAGAAAAAGGAACCATTTCCATTGCCAAAGGAGGTAAAATTCTGGATAACATGACAAAAATCGAAATCATCGATTTTATGAACAAAGAATTTGCGAATGAAATGGTTTCTGTGGGCAATTAAGTACTTGGTCCCGGGTAAAGCCCTCTATTAACCCAATAACCATTAACCAAATAACGAATAACCACCCTTAAAGTTTGCTGGCCTTATCCTTAATAGCTTTCAATGTTTTCAGGTCTTTTGAAGTCAGTTTACATTTATCGCGTCCGGTTGAAGTGAAGTACATCAGTTCGCTGTTTTGAGCTGATACAACCAATTTATTACAGTATTTTTCGTCCTGTACCTGATAATAATATACTTTGGTAGGATCTTGTTTCAAAATGGCATCATGGATTCCATCTACACTTACCTGTTCATCAATTTCTCCATCCCATAGTACTGCAGCATCTTCCGTTGGTTTAATATCGAGTAACCGTTTCTCAAACAAAAGTGTCTGACTGCTCATCACACCTTTATCTGTCGGATAATTGTTCATCAGAAACGATTCGCTCATGGCGCGGTCATCCTTGGCTTGTAAGGCATGGTTCAGGAAAAAATCCAAGAGCTGAACCCCTCTGACTAACTCCGGATACCAGTCAATGGTATCAATGGAATTGCTGCAATATCCAATTGCAACCATATCGGCTGCAGAAATTTTTCGCTTATAATTCTTCGCAAGCAACACTCCATTGATATCATTTTCTGCCGTACAAACTTTGGCTTTAATGCGTGAACCCTTGCTCTTGCTGAACACCAGAAATGAATATTCAGGTTTTTTCAGATAGGGCTTTAATGCGGTATCTGAAACAAAAACATAACCGGTATTAAACGACCAGTACTTTTGCACAGCGGTTTGTATGGCCGCACTATAGGCACTGTCGGCATTCAAAACTATCACCATGCGTGTGTCCTTCATTGCTTCCACATCAGGTTTTTTCACAAAACCGAATTGTGCAAATGAAACATACGAAGAGAGCAGGAACAATACAGTCAGCTTCAGTTGTAAATTTTTCATGTTAGGTTAATTCTTATTTCGAAGGAACTAAAAATGTTCCTATAAAAGAAACGGATTAGAAATTTCTTTACATCAACCCTTCATCTGAAAAGCTGAAATACGCATTGCCGGCAATAATCAGGTGATCAGCAACAAGGATATCCAGTAACTTTCCGGCCTCTTTCAGTTGTTGTGTAAGTTTATTGTCAGCCTGACTTGGTGTAATATTGCCTGAAGGATGATTGTGGCACAAAATTACGGTAGATGCAAGTTGTTCGAGCGCGAGTTTAAAAATTATTTTTGCATCTACAACAGTACCGCTGACACCGCCTTCGCTGACACGACGGTGTATAATATAGCGATTGTTTCGGTTGAGCAACAGCACCCAAAACTCTTCGTGCATCAGATCCGACAATACAGGATGGAGTAAATCAAAACAATCCCTGCTATTGGTAAACTGCCTAACATCGAGAGCTTCTTCCGTTTTTCGCCGTCTTCCCAATTCAAGTGCGGCAACTATAGAAATGGCCTTAGCCTGCCCTATGCCTTTAACTTTTTGTAAATCTGCCAGTGAAAAACGAGCCAGGTTATTCAAACTATTTCCGCTTTGCCGCATTAATTTTTTTGCCAGATCCACTGCTGATTCATTGCGGTTACCAGTAGCAATCAACAAGGAAATTAATTCGGTATCGCTTAGAGTAGTCCGACCTTTAAGCTGCATCTTTTCGCGGGGTCTGTCATCTTCTGCCCAGTGCTTAATTGGCAAATTGGAGAATAATGTTTCTTCGGTCATATCCCGAATTTACAATAATTTACTGCTCCTTCCTCCTGCCACTTACCTCCGTCCCCTTTAAGAATTTTAAAGCCACGAGGTCACTGGATTGCAAAAAATAAAGTGTTCTTCTGCAAACAGCCTGTTTTACAAATACTCCCAAAAGCTGAACCGAATACATACATCATGGTTACGGAATTTCATGCTTCCGGGTAACTACTTTCCCATTCAAAATTTGGGTAAGCCGATATCCCTGTTTTTGTTAAATTCCTATTCGTACATAATCTCTTGTATTCGTATTAGCTTGAATATGTTGCCTTTGTTTTTAGATCATCTGATTTTCAATTTATATTCTGCATAAGAAATTTTTCATTTTTGTTCGAATCCGCATACTTGATTTACCTTCATCATTCCATCATACATATTACTCAGCTTTAATGACAAGTCGTTCCGCTTTATATTTGTACCATGTCGACCCGGGCTTTATTGCATAAAATTGCTAAAGGAGAATCAGAAAATCTTGATTTCAAACTCACCATTTCCGATGCATCCAAAATTGCTAAGACCATGGTTTCCTTTGCCAATCACAAAGGTGGTACACTGCTGGTTGGCGTGCGCGATAAAGGTGATATTGCCGGTGTTCAGTCAGAAGACGAAAAATATATGCTGGATTTAGCTGCCAGCTTTTACTGCAAACCTGAAATTCAGTTGAAGCTGCACGAATGGGACTTTGGTAACAAGGTGGTGCTGGAAGCTATCGTGCCTGAAGGGGAGCACAAACCGTATTATGCAAAAGATGCCGATGGTAAATGGTGGGTGTATATACGCGTAAAAGATCAGTCACTGCTCGCGAGTAAAGTAGTGGTCGATGTATTGAAACGTCAGACTAGTCAAGCCGGTACCTTAATACAGTATACCCGGCACGAATCTGCTTTGTTAAAATACCTTGGTTTACATCCGCGCATCACCCTGAAAGAAGTTTGCAAACTTCTCAATATTTCACGCTGGAGAGCTCAAAAAATGTTGGTGAATTTGGTAAGCAGTGGAATTCTGCGCAATCATACCCTCGAAAAAACGGAATACTTTACACTATCCTGATCAATCGGCTAATACTTTTGTATTGTATTTCAAGGTTTTCAGGATCAGGTATAAAACACAGCTTACCAAAGATCCATACAGATAAACTGAATTATAATCGCTTGATGCAAAATACCAGCTTCGGCTAACATCGAGCATCAGAAAAATGACAAAGGTAGCAGCCAGACCATTCTTTTCCTGTCGAAAAACCTTTCTCCAGTTAAAGGATGCATTCGGAGGAACAAATCCGTTTAGTTTGGGTAATGCAACAGGCGTATTAACAGCCCACGCTTTATAGGTTTCGCCAAATTTCTGTTTAAGAAAGTCCTCTTCGGCATACACAATGCGTTCGTAATACAACAGATAAAAAAGAATAAATGAAACAATAAACCAAACGTTGCAGGTCAATAAAACAATGCCGAACCACATCAGAAAATTACCTACATACAACGGATTGCGCATGATTGAATAAATTCCGGTTTGATTTAAAACATCTGCGATTTGCCCTTCCGTTGTATTTCTTCCGGATGTGTTTCTTGGGGTATAACCAACCGTATAAACACGTATAAGTAATCCCAATAGCGATACCCCCAGACAAACATATTCCACAATTGGTTTCAGTTCTTCATTGAGCAGCAATTCAGATCCTGAAAACACATATAAATAAATGACGATGGGTAGAATATACAAGGGAAGTGAACTTCGAAAACGGAAAAGCCAATCCCCCTGGGATTTCATTTTGTCAGATAGAACCATGGCACAAAGAAAAATATTTAATTGAATTTCCGGTTTTTACCTCCCTCAAAAATATCAAAATGATCGAATTCCTGAGCCGGCGGGTTCGTCTGTAAGCCACGTTGTATAAGGCTTTCAAGTGATTCCGGAAAATTAAATTTTATTCTGTCTGATTTGCATTAGATTTGCACGGCAAATAACGTATCCCTTATTTGCCATGATTAACGATAAAACAAAGTATTTCGGAGAAGGCCTCACATTTGACGATGTATTAGTACTTCCGGCCTATTCAGAAATCTTGCCGCGTGAGGTTAACACTTCTACCCAGTTAACCCGAAACATTCGCATCAATATTCCCATTCTTTCAGCAGCCATGGACACCGTGACGGAGTCGCGTTTAGCCATTGCTATGGCTCAGCAGGGCGGTGTCGGCATTCTGCATAAAAACATGAGTATTGAAAGGCAGGCCGAAGAAGTAAGACGAGTGAAACGGAGTGAGAGTGGAATGATTCTTGATCCGGTCACCCTACTGCAAACTGCCACTCTGAAAGAAGCACACAAGTTGATGAGCGAAAATAAGATTGGTGGAATCCCGATTATCAATGCTCAGCACAAACTGGTTGGCATCCTGACCAACCGCGATTTACGCTTTGAGAAAAACATGGGTAAAAAGGTAAGCGAGGTCATGACCAGCGAAAACCTGATTACAGCACCTGAAGGAACCGACCTGAAAAAAGCGGAATCGATACTTCAGAAGTATAAAATTGAAAAACTGCCGGTGGTAAACAAACAAGGCAAACTGATTGGCCTGATTACCTATCGCGATATTTTAAAATTGAGGGACAACCCGGCCGCTTGCAAGGATAAACATGGCCGCTTGCTGGTAGGTGCTGCCGTTGGGGTAACCTCCGATACCGCTGACCGCATTGCGGCACTGGCAAAAGCCGGCGTGGATTTAGTGATTATTGATACAGCTCACGGCCATTCGCGTGGTGTATTGAATGAAGTAGCCCGCATGAGAAAAATGTTTGATACCCTCGATATTGTTGCCGGAAATATTGCCACAGGCGATGCTGCTAAAGCTCTGGTGAAAGCCGGAGTAGATGCCGTTAAAGTAGGTGTTGGGCCAGGTTCAATTTGCACCACACGTGTAATCGCCGGAATCGGGGTTCCTCAGTTAACGGCCATTTACGAGGCGGCTAAAGCCATTAAAGGTTCGGGTGTTCCGATTATCGGTGATGGGGGAATTCGCTACAGTGGCGACCTGGTAAAAGCTCTCGCAGCCGGTGCAAGCACCATCATGTCGGGATCGATTTTTGCCGGCACGGAAGAATCGCCCGGCGAAACCATCATTTACGAAGGACGAAAATTCAAATCATACCGGGGTATGGGCTCCATTGAAGCCATGAAAGAGGGTTCGAAGGATCGTTATTTCCAGGAAGCCGAAGATGAAATCGCCAAATTGGTTCCGGAAGGCATTGTTGGAATTGTTCCTTTCAAAGGTTCACTCAAGGAAGTGATCTATCAGTTCGTAGGAGGATTACGTGCCGGAATGGGATATGTTGGTGCCAAAGATGTAAAGACACTTCAAAAAGCCCGCTTTATCAAAATCACCGGTGCCGGTGCCAAAGAAAGTCATGCGCACGATATTACCATTACCAAAGAAGCACCAAACTATAGCAGAAGATAAGCTTCACTTAAGGCAGGTTAATATCACTGTTAGCAATAACTTTTCGATTACCTTTTGTCAGCATAGGTAAACTTCTATTCAGACCTTACGCTTTGCTGTTTAATTTCTCTTTTTCTGTAGTAAAAATAATAACCTGTGTACACTATTATGCATCCCAATGCATCTGCAATCCAATCATAGATATCAAACTGCCGGGTTGTTGTAAACAGGGATTGAAAAACTTCCGTAAGAAAACCATAAATAGCAACCAATATACAAATCCAGCGTATCGTTTTTATTTTAACGGATTCCATTCCTGCCCGGGCACGAATCCAAAGGTAAGCCTGCGTACTGAATAAAAACATGTGAATGGGTTTGTCGTAAGTAAAGAGGTCAGTAAACTGTAACCGCTTTAATGTGCCCACATTGGCAATGGTTGCAAAAAGTATGAAACCGGCCCACAAGTAGGGTAAAATATATAACCTGATATGGCCGGAATATTTCATTTTATAACCTATTCATTGATGGCACGAATTCCCGGCAATTCTTTGCCCTCAAAATATTCCAGCAATGCACCTCCCCCGGTACTAATATAACTCACCTGATCTTCAAAACCAAACTTTGCAACCGCAGCTGCGCTGTCGCCACCCCCAATTAAAGAGAAAGCACCATTTTTTGTAGCTTCAGCTACGGCTACGGCCGCCTGCCGTGTACCGGCTTCAAAGTGACTCATTTCAAAAACGCCCATTGGACCATTCCACAAAATGGTTTTGGATGCCCTGATTATTGCATCGTTGGCTTCAATAGCTTGCGGACCAATATCTAATCCCATCCAACCGGCCTCTATCAATTTATTGTCGCATACCTTATAATTAGCCTCATTGGAAAATGCATCAGCCACAATGGAATCCTGAGGCAATATCAGTTTTACTCCCTTGCTTTCGGCCTTCCTGATCAGATCCAGACACAATTCAAGACGATCATTTTCGCACAACGATGAACCGATTTCGTAACCCATGGCTTTCAGAAACGTATAAGCCATTCCGCCTCCAATTATCAGGTTATCTACCTTGTTGATCAGGTTTTCGAGAATAAGGAGTTTGTCGGAAACTTTTGCTCCACCGGTAATGGCGGTAAACGGCCGGGCTGCATCTTTCATCACTTTATCGGCATTTGCAATTTCATGCGCCATTACATATCCGAAACATTTGGCCTGAGGAAAAAACCGGGCCACAATAGCGGTAGATGCATGCGCGCGGTGCGCTGTTCCAAAAGCATCATTTACATAAACGTCGCCGTAATTCGATAGTTTCTGCGCAAAATCTGCATCCCCTTTCTCTTCCTGTTTGTAAAAACGAAGATTTTCCAGCAACAATACTTCTCCCGGCTTTAGCGCTGCTGCGAGGGTTGAGGCTTCTTCGCCTATGCAATCAGGAGCAAATTTAACCGGAACACCAAGGAGATCTGTAACACATTGAACCACATTACGCAAAGTATATTTTTGGATGTCCACGCTGCCGTCTTCTTTTAGTTTCTTCAGCGGCCGACCCAGATGCGACATCAAAATGCAAGCTCCGCCATCGTTCAGGATCTTTTTCAGGGTCGGAATAGTAGCCCGGATACGCGCATCATCTGTGATATTTCCCTGCTTATCCATAGGTACATTAAAATCAACCCGGACCAGTGCTTTTTTACCGGAAAATGATATTGCATCAACTGTTTTCATATTCATACTTAAAAGTGGGGCAAAAATAATTTTTTTGATTAGAATTGTTCACCAATTCCTACTCCTATGCGTATTTATTCCATACTTTTCATCCTGCTATCGTTGGCTTCCTGCAGCAACAAACGTCTCGATATGCTTTGTCAAACCTGGCAAGTCAGCGATGTACAATTCATCAATGAAAAGGAAGCTATTATGCAAACCGATACCATGAAAGGCAATCAGATTGAAGTCGCCAAATTTCAGTTACGCGATATTCTGATGAAACTTATTTATGAATTTAAACCCGACGGTTCATATCTCACAGGTAATCCTTCTGCTTCTACCGAAGGTAATTATGAGTTAAAAAAGCACGCCATTACCTTTATCAGTAAACAAGGGGAAGAAGTAAAAGAAAAATCCTTCGAAATAGAAAAATTAACCAAAGATTCACTGATATTGTTGATGCAAAACGATCAAACCAGTTTGAAAGTAAAATTGATTCTTACCCCGGTTGCACCATAACATTCATGAAAGAGACCCTTGACTGGAATCGCGTCTACCCGATATATAAAGATGGCGAATCACCTCAGCTTCCTGATTCTGTCAAAAGCATTACTATAGCCGGAAAACCGGTTTGCCTGATTTATACCAACAAAAAATATTTTGCCGTACAGGATCGCTGTCCGCATGCCGGTGCACGCTTCGGCGCAGGCGGATGGTGCGCCAATGAAACACTGATTTGCCCCCTTCACCGTCAATCTTTTGATTTATTAACAGGGCGGGGTTCACGTGGAGATTATATTCCTGTATATCCGGTGGAGGTTCGGGAAGATGGCGTTTATGTAGGTATTCCCTTGAAGAAAAAATGGTGGTGGCCTTTTTAAAGTAACACCACGCCTGCTTTTTCAAAAATCAGACAACCACCGCGATTCTAAAGGTATAAATGCGATCCGGTCGGTTGTGCATAAATTTCCATGCTTTCTGTTGATTTTTTCTTGTCTGCCACCCTCTTATTCATGAATATTTCTCGTTATTTGAACACAGCATGTTGTTTCATCAGATTATAGGGCAGGAGCAGGTAAAAAGCCGCTTGATTCAGAGTATCCACCATTCACGCATCAGCCATACACAGTTGTTTTTAGGCCCCGAAGGCAGTGGTGCTTTGCCCCTTGCAGTGGCTTACGCACAAATGATCAATTGCCTGAATCCTGCAGAAACAGACAGCTGTGGTGTATGTTCAAGTTGTGTAAAGTTTGAAAAGCTGATTCATCCCGATTTGCACTTTACCTTTCCAACCATTGCCATCGATAAGAAAAAAGTGAGCAACGATTTTATTGAAAGCTGGCGCAAGGCATTTATTGAGAATCCGTATATCAGTGAATTGCAGTGGTTGTTAACCCTTGATGATGAGGGGAAAAAACAAGGCAATATTACGGCAGAGGAATGCCGCGATGTGATTCGGAAAGTGGGACTTAAATCGTACGAAGCCAAATACAAAACCATAATTGTCTGGATGCCGGAATACATGCGTCAGGAAGGCAATATCTTATTGAAGTTGCTGGAAGAACCACCTGAAAAAACCTTGATCTTATTGGTTGGTCAGGATGCAGAAAAAGTGCTGGCTACCATACTTTCGAGGGCTCAAACCATTCGCATTCCGCATTTATCCGATGATGCCATTGCGCAACACCTGATCGATTCGTTTCAGGCCGACAAACAGGAAGCTGAAACCATTGCAAGGGTTGCCGAAGGGAATCTGGTTATGGCTCGTTCGCTGATGGATGCAGGCCGCTCGGATTACAATGAACTTTTTGCCGAATGGATGCGGGCCTGCTATATGGGTAAAATTCCGGAAATCAATCGTTTGATCGATAAGATCAGCGGTACCGGAAGAGAATTCATTAAAAGTTTTATTGCATATGGTTTACATATGCTCAGGGCTGTATTGTTAAGCCGCCATGCCGATGACGGATTGATTCGCTTAAGCAGTGCTGAACGCGAATTTATACGAAAATTTACGATTGTTTTTGACGATCATAATATCGAAGAAATATCAGGAATGTTAAACCAAACTGCATTTCATATTGAGCGCAATGCCGACCTGAAGATTACCTTTTTAAATCTTTCTTTATATATTAGCAGGCGATTGATCCGGCAAAAAGCCGCTTCAAACTAGTTTTTACCAGTAATTACCCTGAATGGATGATCTCTTTGGCAGATCAACATTCACTCTATAATAGACCATTAAATGGGATGTGGATCAGGTGGATGCAGCAGCGGCGGATGCAGCAGCGGCGCATGCAATAAATTAAATACGTACGATTGGCTGGCTACCATGGAAATGCCGGCGTACATGAAGCCATTCGACATCGTTGAAGTAAGGTTCAAAGGTACACGTAAGGAGTTTTACCGAAATAGCGGCAATCATGATATTACCAACAACGAGTTGGTGGTAGTGGAAATGGAAAACGGTTACGATATTGGAAAAGTAGCCCTCAAAGGTGAACTCGTTAAGCTGCAAATGAAAAAAGCCGGTGTTGCAGAGGATGCAGCTGATATTCGTAAAATCATGCGCAAGGCCAGCGATGCAGATTCTGCCCGCTATAAAGAAAATGTTGAGCTTGAAGTTCCAACCATGTACAAAGCACGGAGCATTGCCATGGAACTGGGACTGAAAATGAAACTGAGCGATGTGGAATACCAGGGCGACAGGCGCAAAGCTACATTTTACTATACCGCCGAAGAACGCGTTGATTTTCGTGAACTGATCAAACGCCTGGCAGATGCTTTCAAAGTACGGATCGAAATGCGGCAAATCGGTTACCGGCAAGAGGCTGGCCGTCTGGGAGCCATTGGTTCCTGTGGCCGCGAACTTTGCTGTTCTACCTGGCTTACCGATTTTAAACTGGTTCATACCAGTGCGGCACGTTACCAGAATTTGTCGATCAACCAACTAAAACTCTCAGGCCAATGCGGCAAACTTAAATGCTGCCTCAACTACGAGTTAGATGCATATTCAGAGGCCTTGAAAGAATTTCCGGAAAACGATCAGTTACGTCTCGAACTGGCTGACGGTCCTTATAAATTCATGAAATCAGACATTCTGAAACGCATGATGTGGTTTGTTCCGTTGAATGAAATAGGTGGCGAATGGCTGGGATTGAAGGTGAACAAAGTGAAAGAATATATCGAATTGAACAAGCGCGGGGAAAGACCGGAAGCTGAAAAGCAAAAGGTGATTCCAAAAGTTGTTGAGCTGGAGTTTAAAAACGATATGGGCACCGAAGACATCAACCGTCTCGAATCGCGCAATAAAAATAAACCTCCACGCAAAGGCGGAGCACCCAACCGAAATAACCGAAATCGCGGAAATAACCGAAATCGCAATCCAAATCAGAATCCGAATCCGAAAAAAGGATGAAACGTTTTCTTTACTTAGGTTTGTTTCTGTTCATGTTGCTTAGCGGCTGCGACCCGGCGCGTGTATTTGATGAAAATAAAACCATATCCGATAATCAATGGTATTATAAAACCTCCATGCCCTTTGAAGTACAAGTGCAGGATACCAATGCATGGTATAATGTATATATAAACCTGAGGGTAACTACCGACTATAAATTCAACAATATTTTTCTTTGGCTGCATACCACCAACCCCGATAATCAAACAGATAAACGGAGGATAGAAATCAGACTGGCCGATGAACACGGAAAATGGCTGGGCAGCGGATTGGGAGATTTATACGATTACCAATTTCCTGTTTTACAAAAGGTGCGCTTCCCGGTAAGTGGATTTTACCGGTTCGATGTGAGCCAGAATATGCGGGAGGATACTTTGAAATTTGTAAAATCAGTGGGTATTCGCGTCGAAAAGTTCCGCGAAGAAGAGTAAACAAAAAAACCTGAAGCAGGAACATTATCGCACTTCAGGTTTCCCTTTGAATCATTATTTCCTCAATGACCTTTGAAATGAGCCGCACGTTTTTCCATAAACGCCTGAGTTCCTTCTTTAAAATCTTCGGAACCAAAAAAGTTGCCGAATTCATTGATTTCTACATTGTGTCCATCCAGTTTCTTTTCATAAAAAGCATTCACGCAATGGATTACCGAAGCAATAGCCAAAGGTGATTTGGTTTTTATCTTATTCATAATCTCTTCGCATTTCGGAATCAATTCTTCTAAAGTAACCACATGGTTAACCAACCCTAAGCGGTATGCCTCTTCGGCATTGATGGATTCTCCGGTCATCAGCAACTCCAATGCACGCCCTTTGCCGATTAATTGCGCCAAACGCTGCGTTCCGGCATATCCCGGTGTAATTCCAAGATTTACCTCGGGTTGACCAAATTTGGCATTCTGAGAAGCAATACGAATATGACAGGCCATGGCCAACTCGTTTCCTCCACCTAAAGCAAAACCGTTAACTGCTGCTATTACTGGCTTCGGTGAATTTTCAAGCGCGTTCAATACCGCATGACCTTCTGCGCTCATCCGGGTTCCCTCTTCTACATTAAAATTGGCGAATTCAGCGATATCCGCTCCCGCAGCAAATGCCTTTGGTCCGGATCCGGTTATGATTATCCCTTTTACTTCGTGATTATGGTATGAGCTTAATACAGCCTCCTTGATCTCTTTCAGGGTCTGAATATTCAATGCGTTTAGTTTCGATTCACGGTTGATCACGATATACATGATCTCTTTCTCAATTTTTGTAAGTATCGTTTGATACATAATAGCTGTGCTCATTATACGTTTAAAGTTGGATTTTGGGCAATATTGGATACTGTCTGTTTTTTATTAGACAGCGCAACATTAACTGGAATTTTGAATTAAAAAAACATGATTTCCATCTTCCGATGCACAGAAGGATGTTGAAAACATTTAGCCGTTTAATCCTGGAATTTATACCCTACTCCCCTTACGGATAAAATATAACGTGGA
Source organism: Bacteroidia bacterium (assembly GCA_041665785.1). GTDB lineage: Bacteria > Bacteroidota > Bacteroidia > UKL13-3 > UKL13-3 > JBAYIE01. The sequence goes on from JBAYIE010000002.1 coordinate 16,683, forward strand.
TTCTTGTGATCGGTTTCAAAGTATTTACGCAATGCCAGAATAAAATTATCGATGGTTCGGGTATTGGGAATCACATTATAATCCCATACAACTTTCAAAATATGCTCCCGGCTGACTACCTGATTTTTGTTTTCGATCAGCAGTTTCATCAGCATAATTTCCTTCTTGGTCAGATCGATTTTACCATGTACACCCATGGCTTCATAGCTCTCAAAATTGATCCAGTTATTACCAAAATGCACTTCGGCGCCAACCTTGTTTTCAGAATGCTCTTGTAGTTTTTTGCTTTTGTCCAGCAATTTGCTGATACGGATCAACAACTCTTCCAGATCAAATGGCTTGGTCAGATAATCGTCTGCACCCTTTCTAAGGCCCTGAATCCGATCGGCCGATGTGTTTTTAGCCGAGAGAAACAAGATTGGAACATTGGAATTATGCAGACGTATGTTTTCACAAACCATCAAACCATCCATCTCAGGCAACATGATATCGAGTACTACAAGATCGAATTTTTGATTTCGAAAATCCTTTACAGCAGTATTACCATCGCCTACCACATGAACATAGTATCCTTCAAGCTCGAGGTTGAGCTTTAATGCATGTTGAATATGCTCTTCATCCTCAACGATTAATATTCTATATGGCATGGTATTTTTTAAATGTTATTTCGAAAATAGCTCCTTTAGGCTGGTTGTCTTTAACTGCAATTTCAGCTTTCATCAGATTTAACAGGTTTTTTACAATAAACAGACCCAATCCGGTTCCTTTGCTGGTGCGGGTTTGTTCGTCGCCCGACCGGTAAAATCTCCGGTACAACTTTTTCTTAGTGGCATCATTGATACCGGGACCATTATCCGAAATGGAAAGTATCACCCGGTCTTTCAACTGACGAAGCAATACATGGCATCGTCCATCGTGCCCGGCATATTTATAGGCATTGGTTAATAGATTGATGATAATGGTTTCCACTCCAACCGCATCACCTTCTATATACACTTCGTCTTCAATTTCAGCCGTAAAATACTCCTGCAATGCCCGTGGCGTTATAAATTTATCGAATGTATCCTGTGCAATCTGGCTGAAATTAATCTCTGTAAGGTGCAGTTTATACTTGTGATTTTCGAGCTGAGCAGCCATCAAAATATTATTTACCAAATCTTTCAGCCGAACTGTTTCACTCAAAGAATTTTTAAGGATGATGGTCGACTGTTCTTTATCAAAATCCCGCTTCAATAAAGTTTCGATATACAGTTTTACCGAAGCCAGCGGTGTTTTCAGTTCATGGGTAATAGACAACATAAAATTATTTTGTTGACGGTTCAAAGCCAGCCGTACATTCAGGCTACGAAATACCCAGATTACTCCCCATATCAGCAGCAATGCCATCACCAGGCCTTCCAGACCGTACATCCTTACAGTTTTACTTCGCTCCGCTTCCAGCCTATCATAAGCACTATGCAACGGCCTGATTAAGTAATAATCCATTGGGTTTACTTGCTTTTCAGGCTCAATAAACAAAATTTCCAATTCCGGAAAATTAAAGGCCACATATTCTTTCACATCATTGGTATCGTTGAATAACTCTTGTGCAATAGCTCCCTGTACATCAGTGGTACCCTTGTAACACAGCAATTCCAGGTTATTCTTTTTTTCTAACGATAAGGAATTCGCTGATTTGATATGGGCAAAAGTCCACCAGGTGAATGCGGTTAGAGAGTAAAGGGCTACAAAAATAAAGATGATCCCGGGTCTGTTCATATAAGTATAAACCAAATTGCGACACAAGATAGTGGAAATATTTTAACGCGTTATAGAGTAGAGCATTTAGTTAAATAGTATACAATTATGTTCTGATACTTCAGGCTTCATGCTTGAATCGTTTGAAGCCATTAACAGCCCGGAAACTCAGACGAATAATTTTAGTGAGGTATTGCCTGCGAAGGATTATTTTCGCAACCTATGTCAGAAGAGCTATTTAAGAAAGTTGTGGCACATGCCAAAGAATATGGATTTGTTTTCCCATCCAGTGAGATCTATGATGGTTTGGGAGCGGTATACGATTATGGCCAAAATGGGGTGGAATTGAAAAATCATTTGCGCACCTATTGGTGGAAAGCTATGGTGCAGATGCACGAAAATATTGTTGGAATTGATGCCGCTATTTTTATGCATCCAAAAACCTGGAAAGCAAGTGGCCATTTGGACGGGTTCAGTGATCCGATGATCGACAATAAAGATTCGAAAAAACGGTATCGGGCTGATCAGTTGCTGGAAGATAAAATCGCACGGTATACCAAAGACGGCAAAAGCAATAAAGCAGATGATTTGCAGATAGCATTGGATGATGCCTTGCTGACCAACAATCTGGATCAATTGAAATCCCTGATCGAACAACACGAAATAGTTTGTCCGGTGAGCGGTACACGTAACTGGACAGAAGTGCGTCAGTTTAACCTGATGTTCAGCACAGCCATGGGTGCCATGGCTGAAGATACCGATACGATCTACCTGCGTCCGGAAACGGCTCAGGGTATATTTGTGAATTTTCTCAATGTTCAAAAGTCAGGACGACTCAAAATCCCTTTTGGGATTGCACAAACCGGTAAGGCTTTTCGCAACGAAATCATCGCACGTCAATTTATTATGCGCATGCGTGAATTTGAGCAGATGGAAATGCAATTTTTTATTCGGCCTGGTACACAACAGGAATGGTATGCTTATTGGAAGAAAGCGCGTATGAACTGGCACCATAAACTGGGATTTGGAGATTCCTCTTACCGTTTTCACGATCATGTTAAACTGGCGCATTACGCGGATGCTGCCGTTGACATTGAGTTTGATTATCCTTTTGGATTTAAAGAACTCGAAGGCATTCATTCGAGAACCGATTTTGATTTACGTAACCACCAGGAATTGTCGGGTAAAAAAATGCAGTATTTCGACAACGATCTTGATGCGGATGGAAAACCGTTTGGAAATTATATTCCGTATGTGATTGAAACTTCTATTGGGCTGGATCGTTTGTTTCTGGCTACTTTGTGTGCCTCCTATTGCGAAGAAAATATCGGCGAAGGAGATCAGAAAGAAACGCGCGTGGTGATGAAATTTCCTCCCGTACTGGCTCCTATAAAAGTAGCCATATTCCCATTAACCAAAAAAGACGGATTACCCGAAAAAGCGCGTCAGATAATGGACGGTTTGAAGCTGGACTTTGCCTGTTTTTATGAAGAAAAAGATGCTATCGGAAAACGCTACCGGCGTCAGGATGCTTTGGGTACTCCTTTTTGCATTACCATTGATCATGATACGTTAAAAGACGATACCGTTACTATTCGTTACCGCGACACCATGTTGCAGGAACGCATTGCAGTAACGCGCATTCATGAAATCCTTACATCAGAATTGAACTGGAAAAATTTATTGTCCTGACTTTATGGAAAATCATCTGATACTGAAAACTGAAAATTTAGTGAAGCGTTACCGCAAAAGAACGGTAGTTGATCACGTATCATATGAAGTGAATCAGGGAGAATGCGTTGGATTGCTTGGGCCCAATGGTGCCGGAAAAACAACCTCTTTTTATATGACGGTTGGTATCGTAAAACCCGATGAAGGCCGCGTAATGCTGGGTAATGAAGATATTACAACCATGCCCATGTATCGCAGGGCGCAACGAGGCATTGGGTATTTACCTCAGGAGGCCTCTGTTTTTCGTACGCTCAGTGTTGAAGACAATATTCGCGCAGTGCTGGAAATGACCACGCTGAATAAAAAAGAGCAGGCAGAAAAGCTTGAATCATTACTGGAAGAATTTGGATTGATTCGCGTACGGCATAATATGGGAAATGTATTGAGTGGCGGCGAAAGACGCAGATGCGAGATTGCACGTGCCATTGCAGTAAATCCAAAATTTATTTTGCTCGATGAACCATTCGCCGGCGTTGACCCGATTGCTGTTGAAGATATTCAACAAATTGTGGCTAAACTGAAACACCGCAATATTGGCATTCTGATTACCGATCACAATGTACACGAGACCTTGTCGATTGTAGACCGTGCCTACCTGTTGTTCGAGGGCCGGATCCTAAAAGCAGGTTCAGCGCGCGAACTTGCCGAAGATGAAATGGTTCGCAAGGTTTACCTCGGACAAAATTTTGTATTGCGTTAGATTTTCTATCTCACGTTAAACATGCAATGCCCTGTTGGCTGTTGCAGCCAATGCAGCCTCTTTGATGGCTTCGGCATAAGTAGGATGGGCATGACTCATACGGCTTATGTCTTCCGCACTTGCTCTGAATTCCATCGCTGTTACAGCTTCGGCAATTAAGTCGGCTGCACGCGGTCCGATCATATGTACACCCAACACCTCGTCGGTAACTTCATCTGCCAGTATCTTTACAAATCCATCTATATCCATACTTGCACGGGCCCGCCCCAGAGCACGCATGGGAAAATTTCCGGTTTTGTATTTAATACCCGACTTTTTTAGCTCTTCCTCTGTAGCTCCCACGCCTGCAACTTCAGGCCAGGTATAAACAACTCCAGGGATCAGGTTATAATGAATATGAGGCTTTTGACCGGCCATCACTTCAGCCACAAAAACACCTTCCTCTTCTGCCTTGTGTGCGAGCATGGCGCCTTTCACCACATCACCAACTGCATATATGCCGCTAACGCTTGTTTCCAGCTGTTCGTTGGTTTCTATCCGGCCACGATCATCGGTTTTTAATCCGATATTTTCCAGTCCCAAACCTTCTGTATAAGGCTTGCGTCCTACTGCTACTAAACAATAGTCAGATGTAAAAGAAACTTCTTCACCCTTTTCGTTATCTGCAATTACAACCACTTCCTTTCCGGCACCTTTTACACTTTTCACCTTATGGCTGAGATGAAATTCAAATCCCTGCTTTCTCAATATCCGTTGCAATTCCTTTCCCAGAGAGGCATCCATGGTAGGGATTATGGAGGCCGTATATTCAATTACGGAAACCTTCGATCCAAGACGTGCATAAACAGAGCCTAATTCCAATCCGATAACGCCCCCACCTATAACTATCAGGTGCTTCGGAACTTCGGTTAAGTTGAGAGCTTCGGTAGATGTAATCACTCTCTTTTTATCGATTACCATGCCGGGAAATGCAGCGGGTTTTGATCCGGTTGCGATGATGGTTTTGTCGGTTTCGATTTCAATCACCTGATCACCTGTAATACGAATCTTGTTTTTTGTTACAAACGAACCAATGCCTTTGTACACATCAATCTTGTTTTTCTTCATCAGAAAATCAATGCCTTCACTGGTAACTTTCACTACTCCGTTTTTGCGTGCGATCATTTGCTCCAGGTTAACCTGCAATTCACCCTTTACATCAATCCCATGTGCAGTAAAATTGTGCACTGCAGCATGATACAGTTCCGATGAATCAAGCAATGCCTTGGAAGGTATGCATCCCACATTAAGGCAGGTTCCACCCATGCTGTTGTATTTTTCTATGATCGCTGTTTTAAAACCAAGCTGAGCACATCGGATAGCGGCTACATATCCGCCTGGTCCTGAGCCAATAATTGTAACATTGTATTTGTTCATACCTAAATTTTGCGCAGCAAAGGTATATGCTGAATCGGGAATTTTATGAAGAATCAAACTTTTTACCGGTGAAAAGTCATTCAGACGGAATGACTTGTTCCTGACGCTGTTCCACCTCCTGAATGGGTTCATAATTCAGTGTAATGATAAAAGTGGTACCCTGCCCTTCCTCACTTTGTACATCTATGCTTCCATTGAGCACTTCAATTTGGGTTTTTACCATATACAAACCAAGTCCTTTGCCTTCAACCGAGGTATTGAATCGTTTATACAATCCAAACAAATGATCCTTGTATTTATCGAGATTAATCCCAATGCCATTATCTGTAAAGTAAATGCGTACCTGTTTCTCCAGTTTTTCTGATCGGATTCGGATAATGACCGGAATCTCCGGTTTGGCATATTTGATACTATTGGTGATCAGATTCAAAAAAATACTGTGCAAATAGGATCGTACAGTAAATAAATGATCGATAGCTGTAAAATCAGATTCAATTTTTGCTCCGGTTTGGTTTAGCGTAAACTGAATGGATGAAACCACTTCGCGTAAAACAGCATTCAGACTCACATTTACGCGCAGTTCTTTCAGTTCACGACGTGTTCTTAAAATTTGATTCAAATCGTCGAGCACCAAATCTAACCGTTGCGCCGAATCAGATATTCCTTGAATTGTGGTGATTTTATCTTCTTCAACCAGATCCATGTTTAGAAGACTACTCAAACCCAGAATTGTTGCTAACGGGGCCCTTACATTATGTGCAACGATATAGGCAAATTGTTCAAGATCACGGTTGCGTTGGATAATATCCTGAATAATTTTTTTCCGTTCAAGTTCCAGATTTTTAGCATTGGTGATATCGTATGCCGAAAGGCAAATGCCTATGGATTCCCCATTATTAATTACGGGTACCAAAGTAATATTGTAGTAATGTGTAGTATTGTTATTGGTAAAATGCGTTTCGTATTCCAATGGTTTTTGAGTGCTCAGTATTTCATCAAACAGTTTACGTGTATTCTCAATGCGCTCTGGTATCAGGAGCTCCAGGAAATTTCGCTGCAGCTCAAGTTTAATTCCAGTCTCCTGCGCATATCCCTGTTTAATGCGTTTATTAAACGCCATGACGTCGAAATTCCTGTTTAATAAAGCATACCCAATCTCCGTATTTTCAAATACAGATTTCAGATTTGCTTCTGATTTTAACAATGCATCCTGATTAAATCGTTTGTTGAAACTATCTTCAATCATTTCTGCAAGATTGTTGATGAGGTCACGCTCTTCCTTTAAAAACGGGCCTTCATCAAATGCCGGACGTTGCGCCGAATAACTCACTTCCAACATACCTTCTACCTGGTCTCTTGTTTTGAAGTTTGCACGCTGCAGTGCAACAGGCGGCTGATAGTTTGCGGTTTCAAATACCTTCTCACCATAATGAATTCTTGCCTGACACACATCATTAAATTGCCATCCCAAAGGAAGAATATTCGTAACCTTTTGCAGCATTTCATCTATGGTTAATTTATCGTCGTGTATACTTTTATTAACCAGGTATATCGCAGTAAGTTCTTTGATCCGCTCTTTCAGCATAAACTGCGCCTCTTCCTTCTCTTGGCGATTCCGGATATTCCGGATGGCCAGCGACAAATTATTGGCTAACCTTTCCAGTGTCTCAACCTCATTGGTATCGAATGCATCAATGCTTTCAGAATAAATATTCAGGGTTCCGGTTAACTGATCCGCGCTAAATTTCAGGGGTAAAACAATGGAAGCTGCAATTCCAAATTGACGGGCATTTTCAAGCCAGGGTTTAAAATTCTCGGAATGAAACACGTTGTTGGTTATTACGGGTTTCCCGTGCAACAAAACCTGAGCTGTCGGACCTTTGGAAAGAACCGGATCATTGGTTGAAATAACCACCTTTTTAAGGTAGTTGGTTTCTCCAAATGCTTCTATGGGTTTAATGAGTTGTTGCTTGTCGAGCGGATCGGGAGAATCGCTGATCCAGGCTAACTTATAACCGCCACTTGTCACAGCGCATTTACAAATTTCATTCAGTAATTCCGCTTCGCTCTTGAGCCGGTATATGCTATCATTCACAGTATTCAGCAAAGCAATTTCCCGGTTTATTTTACTCAGCTTTTGCTCAAAAAGAATCCGTTGTGTTACGTCGGTATAGGTCATTACCAGCCGCCCTACATGTTCATCGTTCAATAGATTTCGGTACGTACCTTCCAGCCATATATAGTATCCCTTTTTATGCAATAAACGATGTTTTAAGTGAACTGGTTTACCGGGTGACTGTATTGATTCGCCATATAATTTTTTAGCCAGATCCCTGTCATCCGGATGAATGAGTTCCAATCCATCCCGTTTCTGAAAATCATGCAATGAATATCCTGAAATGCGTTGCGTGGAAGGAGTCTGGTAAGTCACTTGTCCCTTCTCACTCAATAGAACAATTGCATCCGAACTGGTTTCAATAATGGTACGGTAATATTGCTCGTCATCTGCCAGCTGTTTCGACTTTTCTGCAATGATAGTTTTCAAAATCTCGGGTCTCCGTGCGCGCTGATATGCAAATCCGCCAAAGGTGATAGAAAGAATCATTCCCAGAAGTCCGATGATTTTATAGCCGCTTATGTGGGATTGATACAAATCATTATGTGCTACATAAATGGTCCAATCCCCTTCTTTCATGAATGTACTAACCCATTCCCTCTGACTCATAAAACCGGAATCGTAATAAAAATATTCGGTGCGTTGATGAATCGGGTGCGTTTTGGAAAGTTGATAGATAAATTTTTTCCGACCCTGTTCCTGCGTATTTATATAACGATTGATCGTTGATAGTTTGGTAAGCACAACTGAGAATCCAAGGAAGTGGTTGTTTCGAAATACAGGCAATCGGCCGATTATTGCTTTTCCGCCCCCCTGAATTAAATCATAGGGACCAGCGTAATGAATTTCCTTTTGGGCTATGGTCTGTAATGCCTCCTTCTTACGAAGCGGATCTTTGAATATATCGAATCCAAGAACCACTTTGTTTTCTTCATAGGGATAAACGTGGGTCATAACACCACCCTTTGATAATTGAATACCATCAACGAATTTGTTGTTCTCAATGAGATGTGCAGCCAGGGCATTAAAATCCCGGGGTGCACCGTAGTTTTCATAAATACTACCTATAGCATATGCGATAGCTGTGTTATGATTCAGGAGTGTTCTAAATCGATCATGAACAGCGTGTAATTCAAAGGTTAATTCTTCGCGTTCTCTGGTAATTGCTATTACCCGTTGCTGATATGTCAGAAATTGAGTTAGTGCGAGAGTAGCAATAAATGTGGCCAGCCCAATCAATAATGGACTATTGCGCATAAATCGTATCAACTTCGATTTAATCATTTACATAGCCATAAATGAAACTAACTGTTAAGGAAAGAAACAGGATATGCTAAAAAACATATCCTATTTCGGTTGAAATTGTAAGCTTTCGGAATAACCCTCTTACACGTGCAGATTAATGCACAGAGTCAGCCGGATGCTCGTGTTCCTCTGCATCATCATCATCGTCTTCCATGTCCTTTTGCATCATAGCTTTATCGCCTGGTTTGCAACATCCTTTTTTCATCCCTTCATGATGCCCTTCGCTACCCATCATTGGACAGCAAGCCATTTCGTGATTGTATTTGCCATCGTGGCTACATGCCATTCGGCCAATACCGCGTGTTACTTCGCAAATCAAAACCAGTACTGCAACAGCAATGATCAGATACGAAGCCCAGGTAAACATTTTTCCTAATCCGTCTTTCTGCACTTTAGCCAATAAATGCAATGCTGCTATTAAGGTAAGCAGGGTAATACAAATGGTAATAAATATCATAGGGGTGGTTATTTGTTGAACAAATATATATTCATTTATTCGTATAAATCCAAATTCTTACGCGATAAATGAAAATGAAAATCTGAAAAATCCGCAAACCGCAAAAGATTTCACAAATACGCATACAGGAAAGCGTAAATTCAGGAATTCAATGTGCAAATAACAGAGAATTCCAAAAATAAGGAGATCCCTTACTCATCATTCAACTGAATCCCGTTGTACATGGATTCAGCCCAGGTTATCAGTACTTTTTTTTGCGCTTCCGATAATCGTGTATCACCGTGGATCAGGGCATACGATTTTAATGGCATCTCGCCTTCCCGCACCATTTCTACAATCTCTTCCATCTTATGCTTCTGACGTTTGGAGGTGTATGTTTTAAACTCCGTAAAGTTCAACTCGTCTTTTCCTTCATCCACATGATGTTGAAGCCAAAGTCCGATAGGCTGAACAACAGAATACCAGGGATAGTGCGTATTGTTGGAATGGCAATCAAAACACGATGTTGTCAGAATTTCTTTGACATTGTCGGGAACGGTTGTGTAGTGAAATATGTCCTGATCAGAGTAAGCGTTGCCAATATTGGGTTCTGGGCGATACAATTGAATCGCAAGCAACAGAACTATCAGTGAATAGAATGCACGATTTAGGGTAAAAAATTTCATGTGACCGAAGATACATTATTCTTCTTTTTTATCCGCATCCACATCCGGAGTCTGCGGTTGACAACAGAAATCGCAAGGTTCTCCATTCTCCATAATTTCTTTGCCTTCGCATTGCGGACAAACATAACCACACGTCATGCTACAAAGATAGATTTTTCCGTTTAAAAAAAATTGCCGGCTCCTATATCAATAATCCTTATTTTCGGAAGATCACATACCTTAAAACATGAGAAAATTATTCGGTTTCCTGCTTCTGCTTCCGGCTTGTGCTTTGTATGCTCAGGCTCCTGATCAAACCTATCTTTCCGATGGTGTTTCATTTCGTGAACACCCTCTCGACATTACCCGCATGAAAGTGGAAGTGCATTTTGAGCCGGTGAAAGGTTTGGTAAAAGGAAAAGTGACACATCATTTTACTGTTTTGCAGGAACGTGTTGATTCCTTTTTCTTTGATGCACCGGGTATTACCATACATGCGGCAAACCTGGGAAATGAAAAACTACCTTTTTCTCAAACCAAACAAGGACTGTGGCTAAAGCCTGTAAAACCATTAACCTGGGATCAAACAGGCCAGATCACTTTCGTATATGAAGCAACTCCCCGTCGGGGATTATATTTCATCGGTTGGAAAGATACAGTTGGCATTGATTCATCCAATCCGTTTAGTGTGCGCAAACAAATCTGGACTCAGGGACAGGGTATTGATAACCGCAACTGGATTCCCATGTACGACGATATGAATGATAAATTTATAACTGAAACCGTTATCACCTTTGATAATGCCTTTCAGGTTTTATCAAATGGCACTTTGCTGAAGAAAACCCCTGGACCAGATAACACAACTGTTTGGCATTACTCCATGACAAAACCACATGCCGGTTATTTGCTAATGTTAGCTATCGGTAAATATGCTGTGAATACATCTAAAACCAAAAACGGAGTAACCCTCAACAACTGGTATTACCCTGAGTTTAAAGATCGGGCCGAACCTACTTATAGGTATACTGCGGAAATGATGAACTTTCTGGAAAAAGAAACGGGTATTCCTTATCCGTGGGAAAGCTATTCACAGGTAATGGTACAGGATTTCATTTATGGTGCCATGGAAAATACAACAGCCACCATCTTCGGTGATTTTTTCAACGTGGATGAACGTGCTTTTCCGGATCGGAATTATGTTGGGGTAAATTGTCACGAAATGACCCATCAGTGGTTTGGCGATTATATTACAGCCCGCGATGGAAGAGACTCCTGGCTGCAGGAAAGTTTTGCAACCTATTGGCCCAAACAATTTTCAAAAGTGAATGAGGGATACGACGAATGGAGTTGGCAACGTCGTGCGCACCAAAACGCAGCTGTCGAGGCCGGTAAAAAAGACAATTTTCCGGTTCGTCATTCACAAGGTGGAACAGCCCGTGCTTATCCAAAAGGCGCAGCCGTTATCAGCATGCTCGAATATGTACTGGGTGAAGAACAATGGAAACGTGCCTTGAATCATTATCTTAAAACACATGCCTATGGGAATGTTGAAACCAATGATCTCAAGCAAGCTATTCAGGATAAGTTAGGCAGGGATCTCAGCTGGTTTTTCGACGAATGGATTCTGCGTGGTGGTGAACCGCATTACCGTGTGCATTATGAAGATCTGACTTATGCAAATGGTGCACGTGGTACAGAAATTGCAATTGAACAAATACACAAAACGGATGAAACGGTGCGTTGGTTCGATATGCCCATAGAAATAGAAGTGGTTTATGCAGACGGCTCATCGGATAAAGTTAAAACCAGAATCAACGAACAATTTGAGGTGGTTAAAATTCAGAATGCCTCCAAAAAGAAAATCGATTACGTACTCTTCGATCCAAATTCGAATATCCTGAAACAGGTTACCTTTAATAAAAATATAGCAGAGTTACTGGCTCAGGCTGAAAAATCAAAGTATATGCTCGACCGCTACGATGCAATGAAAGCATTAAAAGAAGCAAACTTGGATCAAAAGCGGGCTGTTTTATTGGCCTCACTCAAAAAGGAAACACATCACGGCATTGTTCATGAAATAATCGGACAACTCATTACCGATCAAAATACTGCAACGGTGAGTATGTTACAGGAAATGGCTAAGAACCGTATGCTGAAACCATCCATCCGCGAGCAAATTCTGAAAAACATAAAACCTCTTGATGCTACATGGAAAGGCATTTTAGAATTAGCTCTAACTGACCCCAGCTATGAGGTAATGCGTGTTTCCATGGAGCGGTTATCGCATCAATATGCGGATGAATCGACTATCCTTCTTATTCTGGAAAAGACCAAAGATGCAATGGGAATGCACAATGCAATTGATATGAAACGTCACGAAATAACCTTGCAAACTGCTGCTCAATGGCCTGCTTTTAAAGACCGTGCTATACTTGCATTGCAGTCTTTACAGAATTACGCATCGCCTCATTTCGAATTCCGCACACGAATAATGGCCTTCAATACGTTAAAGAGTTTAAATCAATGCGACAAAATTACTATTCAACATCTCTTTCAGGCGATGTTAAGTCACAACGGACGTTTAGCTGCTCCTGCCGCACAAGTGGCCGAGTATTTCAGTTCGCAAGCCAATTACCGACAAATGATGCAGAAATATTTCAATACCGGGGAATGGACAGCCGCAGAGAAAGAACAACTAAAAAAACAGCTTAACTTCTTATAAGACATGTATGAAAAATAGTGTGTTGTTCTTCTCCCTTTTATTTTCTCTGTCTGTTTTTGCTCAAGACAAACGCATGTTGTCTACCTATACCGTTCAAACCAAGGTGAAATCGGATTGTGCATCCGTAATTTCCCTGACTCTGTTTGAAGAAGGTACCGGCCATGACAGTTTGAACAGGGTTTTGATTCAGGAAATTTTAGGCCATTACATGCAATCCAAACCCATTCAGAAACTGGAGTATTTTTACAATCAACGCATCTTTGAACAGGACAGTTCATTTGATTTTTCCATTTCCTCTGCAAGTACATATAGCAACCATGATTTGTATAGTTTTACCATTTGTCCGCAGTATGCATGCAACAAAGATGAAACCAATACCTATGAAACAGAAATGGCCACACTGGATGCAAAAACAGGCCGGATTCTTGATCTGAAGGACATTTTCGATCTTGCCACCAAAAAAGATACACTTGAACGATTTATCTATAAAATAGTTACGATGTACCGCATTCGCAGTTTACCCATTTGCAAAATTACCGGGTATAATCCCAATGTTATTTCAGCAGCAAATGGAGTCAGTACACCTACAGATATGATTACATACGAATTGGGATTATCCAATAAATATTATATCAGCGATGACCGGTTCCATCTATACAATCGGGTTAAACATCGCGATTACGATTATGCCGATGTTGAAGTTGCTATACCCTTCTCGAAATTGAAATATTTTCTGAAACCGGAGATGGCCTTGCGTCTGGGAATCTTATAACCACTCACTTTAATACAATTAACAAACCTGAATTGAGATAAAAAAACCCTGACATAAATATATGTCAGGGTTTCTTATCCGCACGTTATAGATTATTTCAGTTTAAAAGCTGCTTTAACCTTTGAAACATAATCCAATTTCTCCCAGGTAAACAATTCCACTTTTTGGGTTACTTTCTTTCCATCTGGTGAAGTAAACGTTTTCGTTACCACTTCATTCTTACGTCCCATATGACCATAAGCTGCGGTTTCACTGTAAATAGGATTGCGTAGTTTTAAACGCGATTCAATGCCGTAAGGAGTCATATCGAATAGTTTCTCCACTACTTTGGCGATTTGTCCGTCTGTCATTTTCACCTTCGCAGTACCGTATGTATTTACATAGATACCCATCGGATCTTTAACACCGATAGCGTATGATACCTGAACAAGAATTTCGGTACATAATCCTGCTGCAACAAGGTTTTTGGCAATATGACGAGTAGCATAAGCTGCCGAACGATCCACTTTGCTAGGATCTTTACCAGAGAATGCTCCGCCGCCATGTGCGCCTTTTCCCCCGTAAGTATCCACGATAATTTTACGGCCGGTTAAACCGGTATCACCATGTGGTCCACCAATTACAAATTTTCCGGTTGGATTGATATGGTAATTGATTTTGTTGTTGAACAAATGGGCGTATTTCTTGTATTTTGATTTAACACGCGGTATTAAAATTTTGATGATATCCTCTTTGATTTTAGCCAGCATTTTTGCTTCTGCATCAAAATCGTCGTGCTGGGTTGAAACTACAATAGAATCAATGCGCACCGGCTCATTTTTGTCGTTATACTCAAGTGTTACCTGTGATTTCGCATCCGGACGGAGGTACTTGATTTGCTTGTTTTCGCGGCGCAATGCAGCTAATTCCTGCAAAACTTTATGTGCCAGATCCAGTGCCAATGGCATATAATCTTCGGTTTCAGCCGTAGCATACCCAAACATCATTCCCTGATCTCCCGCTCCCTGATCCTGCTTCTTCTTGCGATCCACTCCCTGGTTGATATCTGACGATTGTTCGTGAATAGCAGAAAATACACCACACGAATTAGCTTCAAACATGTATTCCGATTTGGTATAACCAATTTTCTTGATCACATCACGGGCAATGGTTTGTACATCGAGGTAAGCTTTCGATTTTACTTCTCCTGCCAAAACCACCTGGCCGGTTGTTACCAGTGTTTCACAGGCTACTTTGGAATCTTTGTCAAAAGCCAGAAAGTTGTCAATAAGTGCATCAGAAATCTGATCGGCCACTTTATCCGGGTGTCCTTCGCTTACTGATTCTGAAGTGAATAAATATGCCATATGTAAAATTTAATTTTAGAGTTTAAATGTTATTTGCGAGGCGCAAAAATACATATTTCATTCAAGTAAAAAAGTTTAGTCTAAATTAATCAGAAAATGAGCTCCGGCCTTGTGTAGAACTGAGAAAGGGTATTAAATTCGGATATGCAGGATATCGAACCTCATTTTCGATGGAGAGACTTGTATCGGGCGGAAGATGACCGGTTATCGCCTTTTTATGGAAGGGTATACAACGAGTTTGAATATACTCACAGCATTTATAATTATGCCATACATCCGCAATGGGACGAATTTGGATCACCTACCTTGTATATCAAATTACTTTGGGTCGACTATTCCGACGGCTGTGCAATTATTGAAATGATGGGCGAATGGAACGATGCCGTGACCAACGATATCATGTTTCTTAAGCGGGATGTGGTTGAGGTCCTGATTGAAAACGGTGTCACCCGCTTTATCCTCATTGGCGAAAATGTGCTGAATTTTCACAGCAGCGACGATTGCTATTACGAAGAATGGTTTCAGGATGTGGAAGACGGATGGATTGTTGCATTAAATTTTCAGGAACATGTACTTGAAGAATTCCGCAATACCAATATCGATTACTACGTGAACTTTGGTGGAAACCTGGATCATATTGCATGGCGTGTATTATCTCCCGCTGCTTTGTTTAGAATAGTCGAAGAAACCATGAGCCGACGTTTGGGTCCTTGAAACAAACGTTGATGCAAAAAAATTCCGGAGGTGAATGCCCCCGGAATCTGAATTGCGTTTTTAAGGTGTGCAGGTAAATGAATTCATACCACCCTTTGTTTCAATTTTTAACCAGCTTTCCGCTTTTCCATTGGCCGTCTTTTGCAGTATAAAAGTACAAATATAAACCCGTATGATGTCCTCCAAATGAAACCAACTCTCCGGACTGCAATTCTGCCTGTTCAAACACTACACGGCCAAGCAAATCAGTAACGGTAAAGTTGCGGATCGTTTCCGAAACACCTTCCAGTTTGAAACTCTCGCTGAAAGGATTGGGAACTACCTGCAATTCCTCGGTTGTGTTATGGAGCTGACTCAGGCCGGTATTTCCGGTTGGTGTAAAATTGTAAACATACAATTCGTTTCCGTAGGCTGTATCAAAAATACTCAGGTAGACCTTTTCATTCAGGTAACACATTTCGCCGATGAATTTTGGACCAAATGTCAGATCGCACGTGGTCTCAATACTGGTTCCGGCTTGTGTTCCATCGGTTTTATAAATGACGTCGCCATCGCCAATCAATAAATCTTTTCCAGCCTGGGCAAAATTTTTGATCTGTGGAATAATACTGGAATAAGTAGAGTCAATCAACAAAGTTGTACCGGACACCGATCCATCAGTACTCCAGATGGTATAGAATCCTGTTGCAGAATCTTGTGCACTAAAGAGAATTTTAGCATTTAAACGGATTAGCCCGTCCTGAACCAAATATCCATCTACACGCAGATCCTTTATCATTTGCGTTCCACCGCTGGTACCATCCGAACGCCACAAAGAATTGCCATGAATGCCATCGTCGGCTGTAAAATAAAAATACAACGAATCCTGTTCCAGAATTTGAATATTTATAACACTACCGGTATTGCCTGCCTGAATATCCTTAACCCGGGTGGTGCCATTGAGTGTGCCATCGGTCTTCCAAAGTTCAATGTCTCCGGCAGCAGACGTATCTCCCAGAAAATACAATACTCCCTTGTAGTTTATTAAATTGGAGTATGCTGCGCTTCGCATTGGACATACCTCCACGGTACCGGCTGCTGTTCCGTTCGTTTTGATCAGTCCATGCTGATCCGTGAATCCGACGGTGAGGTATAAATTACCATTCAGGATTCCGTATTGTGTTTTAAATTGAGGTGGCGACATAATGGTAGCAAGCCGTTTGGTACCTGCCACAGTTCCATTGGTGAGAAACAATGCTGCGTTGTTTGAAGCCGATTCAATAGCCCGTAAAACAATATTGTTCCCGAATGGCATCAGGTTGTCTTTATCCGATGCGTTCAAGGCGTTTGGATAGGAAGCAGTTATTACCACCTTGGTGCCAGCAGACGTTCCGTCTGAAGTAAACAATTGATATCCTCCGCTCACCTCTCCTATAAAGAAAAGTTTACTGCCTGCAACAGTAAAACCATAGGGGTTAACACTTCCTCCTACATCGGCATGCAGGTCGTACACCATTTTGGTTCCCGTATCCGTTCCATCGGTTACCCACAATTCTTTTTGGGTAAAATCCGGAACAGCAACCGTGGTATCCGGTGTGGTGGCATTAAAATAAACCTTACCGTTAAATGCGGTAAAGCCCGTTGGATTTCCCCATCCTTTCGGATCCAGATCTTTCAATAATACAGGTTGTGCAAATAAGGCAATGCTGTAGAACAACCATAGGCTGGCTAGTACAAGTTTTTTCATAATAAAGTAGTTTACAAACAAATGTAGCAGAATTCATGCATATGAGTTGTCATGAGCTTGTCAAGGTATGCACAGGATATGTTGTTAATCCTGAAATGTAAACAGAAGAAAAATATAGCCCATAAAAAAGCCGCAGAAAATCAATCCTGCGGCCCTTTTTAATATTTGCTTACCGGAATTATTCTATGATTAATTTTCCGTTTTGTACAGTTGATCCGTTGGTCAGAGTGAAGAAATATATTCCGCTGCCCAGGGAGGAAGCATCTACGTTTCCATTTAATGTGGTTGTGGCATATACTGATTTGCCTGCAAGGTTAAAGATAGTGATGGTGCTGTTTTCATTTACCCCTTTTACCGTAAAGATACCTTTGCTTGGGTTTGGATAAACCTGCGATTCACGGTTTACAGTTGCTATTTCCTTCAAACCGGTTGCTGGTTCGGTATACAAATAACGTTCCATGGCTACATATACAGATCCTTTCTTTTCGTAAAAATATACCGATTCAAATGCATTACCAGTATACTTAATTTTTACATATCCTTCGTTGCTTTCGCTCAGATTGACCATCGCTATGCTATCCAGTTTTTGGCTGGCATCATAGTACAGGTTTAAAGTAAGTTGCAAATCAAATGCACTGGCACCCCATTCATAGGATTTCTGCTCAATCATTCTGCTGGTTCCTGTTGCATAAGTATACACTTCTTTCTGTGTGTATTCAAATGTGTCGTTTGCTTCGTTCCATTCCGAAGAAATTTCTGTTGCAATATTTCCGTCGGCATCGTAAGTTAACTCTGTGCGGTCAACCGGAATCATAATACCGGTTCCATCATCCTCGTAACTTATAGAAGTTTCTAATTTTCCACCCGCATTGTACATATGTTTTACCTGCATGTCTACACTTGGCGTTCCGGCAAGATCCCAAGAAGTAAAATCGGTAAGGTTATTTCCGCTGTAAACAAACGAATCGGCACGCATTCCGAATGCAGCAGCCAGATTGGGTGTGATAATGGAATCAATTGCGTTTCCAAGCATCGGACTGCCATTCGGACCACTTCCCATATACGTCATATCGGATTTTATATACATGGTATCGCTCACATGATTTTTACGGCTGTATTTGGTTAATTTGTTGGAGGCATTGTACGTATATACAAATTCCATGTTCAACATGTTTGATCCCCATTTGTTATTCGTTATATCCCAATTGGCAATTTTAAATTTGGTAAAACGCCCTTTACCATCCATCGGAGTTTCCATGCGTGAACGATTGAGCCAATTGCCCACATTGATGGTATCGGCCATTTGTTGTATTACCAGATCGTGGCCAAATGTTACGGAATAAATCGGTGGATTCGCGCTCATATATCCACTCATCGGATAAAGCATTTCCATCAAAAACCCTTCATTCTGAGCCGAAACCCTAAACGTGAAGGATGCCATAAAAGCAATAAGTAATAATTTTTTCATAATAAGTTAAATTGGTATTGGGACGAATATACAAAGTGAATCCCGATCTTACAAACCAGAATGGATCAAAAAAACTATCCTTCCTCCGATCAATCAGGCATTTAATTGCGAAACAGGATATCTTTTACATTCAACTGCAAGTTCACATGCCCGTTGAAATAATTCTCTTCTACCGTGTAACATATATCGAATGATATACCCTGGGCAACCTTATCGTAATGCTCCCCCAACCCAAAAGCTATGGCTTTATAAATGCGTGCACCTTCTTCCTGGGTTAAACTTAACTTGAGGTGATTATTGCCCACCACCGTCACATCTCCTACATCCCAAACGTTTTTGCTCATAAAAACCGGATTCAGATTTCCGGGACCAAATGGTGCAAACTGTTTCAATACACTGAAAAACTTTGGTGTAAGGGAACGTAAAGCCAGTTCCGTATCGTATTCAATTTCCGGAGTCTGGCTTCTTTCACTGATAGATGCAGCAACGATGGATTCGAATTTCTCAGTAAACTTCGGAACATTTTCAACGCGCAGTGTTAATCCTGCTGCATGGGTATGACCACCATATTGCTCTAGTAAATCAGCACATTGTTCAATAGCACTGTATAGATCAAATCCATCCACCGATCGGGCAGATCCTGTTGCCATGCCGTTAGATTCTGTAAGAATAATCGTCGGGCGGTAATGCTTTTCTATCAACCTTGAAGCAACTATTCCTATAACACCTTTATGCCATTCTTTGTGAAAGAGGACCGTTGATTTTCGTTCGTTAAAACGTTCGTCGTTGGCAATCATATCAAAAGCCTGTTCTGTAATAGAAGAATCGAAACCACGCCGTTCTACATTGTGCTGGTTAACCAGTTCGGCAATTTTCCGGCTCTGCAATAAATCTTCCGATACCATCAGCCTGACTGCATCCTTGGCGTCGGCAATGCGACCTGCAGCATTGATCCGCGGACCGATAAAGAACACTACATCATTCACTGTATATTCCTGCCTTTCCGAATACGTTTCGAGTAAGGCCTTTAGTCCGAGATTGGGGTTGGTCTTTAATTTTTTCAGACCATGATGAACCAGAATACGGTTCTCGTCCATTATTGCAACCAAATCGGAAGCAATGCTGATGGCTACCAAATCAATATATGCTTCTGCCTGTGAAAATGGAATTTCGTGACGGATGCAATAGGCCTGCACCAGTTTAAAACCGATGCCACATCCTGATAATTCTTTGAACGGGTACGGGCAATCTCCCTGCTTGGGATTAAGAATGGCGGCAGCGTCCGGAATTTCATCTCCGGGAAGATGATGGTCGCAAATGATGAAATCGATTTGTTTGTTATTGGCATAACGCACTTTATCGTTGGCCTTGATGCCGCAATCGAGAGCAATTATCAGTGAATACCCGTGATTAAACGCCCAATCAATGGCCATAAAAGAAATCCCATACCCTTCGGTGTAGCGATCCGGAATGTAAAAGTCGATATCCGGGTAGCGTTTGTGAAAAAAGGAGTAAACTGTTGCTACAGAGGTGGTTCCATCTACATCATAATCGCCATACACCAGAATTTTCTCTTTGTTTTGAATAGCCTTGTCAATGCGGTCCATGGCCTTATCCATATCCTTCATCAGAAAAGGATCATGAAGGTCGCTGTATTGGGGACGAAAAAACTTCTTGGATGCATCAAACGTATCAATACCTCGCTGCACCAAAATCCCTGATAGGGTCTTGTTCAGATTGATCGCCGATGAGATGGCTTCAACCGTCGTTTTATCAGGTACAGATTTTTGCGTCCAGCGTTTGGTCATGGGTTTTGTTGTATGGCTAGTCGGGCGAAAATATCAAAAAAAAACGATTAGCAGCAGATTTAATGTCGCTGGTACATGAACTAATCGGGTATACACGGAATCGATTAGTTTTGCAACATGGTAAAAATTCTGTGCATTGAAACATCCACTGAAATCTGTTCGGTAGCCTTGGCTGAGCATGGAAAAACAGTGGCTTTGAATGAACTGCAGGAGGGCAACCGCCATGCTTCACATCTTACCACACTGATCTCTGAGGTACTTAATGGAAATTTGAAAGCTATAGATGCGGTGGCAGTAAGCATGGGACCCGGCTCATACACAGGCCTGCGTGTTGGCGTTTCTACGGCCAAAGGTTTGTGTTTTGCCCTCAATATTCCACTCATTGCAATCCCAACGTTGGAATCACTGGCGCATTATTTCCATTGCAGGCACGGTAATCCGGATTCTTCAGCCAACCTTATTCCGATGATCGATGCCCGACGCATGGAAGTTTATACGGCCTCTTTTGACTCTCAACTGAATCAGATATTGCCTACTTCCGCCATGATCATAAACACCGAATCGTTCGAAGCTCAGTTGGTTCAACCCACTTATTTTTTTGGTAACGGTGCAGCTAAATGCAAAACAGTCATCACTGCTTCCAACGCCATGTTTGTAGACGATATTCACTGTTCGGCAGACGGAATGTCTGCTTTAGCACAAAAAGCATTTGATGCCAATCGCTTTGAAGATGTGGCGTATTTTGAGCCGTTTTATCTGAAAGATTTTGTCGGGACGAAAGCGAAGAGATGAACGCTGAGATATGTGTTTAAGGACTATGTGTTCAGGACGTTTTCCAGCCAATACGAAATATTGCTGATGTGCAACTCATAGCACATAAACACTTAACACTTATCGCATCCCTTTAACATTGTACTGTATTGTTGAATGTTGAGATATGTGTTTAAGTACTATGTGTTCAGGACGTTGTCCTGCCAATACGAAATATTGCTGATGTGCAACTCATAGCACATAAACACTTAACACTTATCTCATCCCTTTAACATTGTACTGTATTTTGAATGTTGAGCTATGTGTTTAAGTACTATGTGTTCAGGACGTTGTCCAGCCAATACGAAATATTTCTGATGTGCAAATCATAAAACCTAAACACCTAACACTTATCTCCCTCTTCTAACTCTGCACTGCTGCCATTCTCTGCCTCACAGTTTCATATACAGCAATACCTGCAGCAACTGAAACATTCAGTGATCCAACGCCTTGTTCGAGGGGAATTTTAACCAGGCTTCCGCAACGTTTGATTACTTCGCTGCTGATCCCTGTTTCTTCACTTCCCATGATGATGGCTACCGGTCCGGTAAGGTCAACAAATGCAATATCCTTATTGGCTTTTTCTGTACAGGCAACTGTGGTTACTCCTGATTGGTTCAGAAGCTCCATCGTTGATTTAAAGTTTTTTTCGCGACAAACCGGGATCTTCAACAAAGCACCGGCCGATGTCTTCACTGCATCTTCGTTTACGGGTGCAGCCCCTTCAAATGGAACTACAATAGCATGCACACCTGCGCAATACGCAGAGCGCGAAATGGCTCCGAAATTCCGGACATCCGTAATATGATCCAATACCAGAATAAACGGGTTTTTACCCTCTTCAAAAAGTTTGGGTAAAATGTCTTCAAGTGAATGATAGCTGATGGGCGACAACAAAGCCACTACAAACTGATGGTTGCGCTGGCGCGGGAACACCGACGATTCGCGGGGAACAAACTGAACCGGTATTTGCTGGTTTCTGGCCCGCTTGATCACCTCTTCCGCCTGATCATTTTTCAGACCTTTTGCAACCAATATTTTATTGATCTCTTTCCCTGCATCAAACGCTTCAGTTACAGCATGGATACCGTATATGGTGTATTCTTCTTTCATTTACATTAAGTGTGGTTGGTACGCGTTAAAATCTGGAAGCAAATTATACAATTACGAAGTACGGATCACGAAGTTAGAAGTACGAAGTTGGCTAACCAGCGAACTGAATGCTCAGACAGAAATTACATCACACGTTTGTTCCGAACTTCCTGTCTGAGATGGATTAATTCGCTATTCCGGTGATTTTCCTCAATTCTTCGGTAAGCTCTTTCTCCTGATTGTTTTCGGCAACCTGAATACTATAACTCATAATGGTTTGCGCTTCATCTATATCGGCAGTTACCGCATTGTATTTATTGGTTCCTTTAAACCTGCTGTAGTATGTATACCGATCGCTGAATGCCTGAGCCACCTTTTTCAACAGAGCCGCGCCCTTTTCTCTTGCACCGGCACCATAATAGGCTTGGGCTATTCCAATCATCAATTGGTTATACGGCACGTTTTCCTGTGGCATCACTTCCACACATTTATCCAATGCTTTTATTGCTTTTTCGTTTTGACCTTCTTCTAAAAGTTTCGTGGCTAAACGGTAAAAGAGGTTACGGAAATTGTTGGTCTGACGCAAAATGGTTTCATCCAGATAAACACCCGGTTTATCCATATTTCCCCATTTGAATTTGTTCATCAGGTTGTCGTATAAAATATCGGAATTGATACGTCCGGTTGCACCTTCTGATACCTGCGAATTGTATAAAGGAACAATCTGGTAAACGAGTCCGTTGATCTGAAAATAGTTTTGCATGTTCAGATAAACATCGCTACCGGTAGTAATGGCAAAACAAACCGGACGGGTCCAGTCGGTATTACCTACAATATCCAGCGTTACCAGATCTGCCTTCATCAAAGCACTATTGCCCACTTCAAATTTGATGGAATCCACAATGAAGGGAATATCTTTCGGATGAACTGCTCCAGCCTTTATAACCTGATCTTTGTCAATAGCCACCATAAACCGCTTGGTTGGATAATAGTTGAACGACTGTCCGTTTTGCGATTGAATTTTTGCCAATGGATCCACATCATCACATACAAACTGAATGATGTTTTTCAACGGATAATAATCGGTTTGATTGATCCCGTATTTTTTCATCACCTCCGGATTGTTATAGTAATAAACTACCTCCCGTTTATTACCGGCATATTTATCCGGTGTCATACTAAAAGGTACCGGAGTTGATTCATAAGCCTGACGTTTCAGATAATCGGTATACCAGTCGGTATTCAGCAAACTGAGGTTAATTACCCGTACATCCGAACGAATGCCTTCTACATTTTGAGCATACCACAACGGATAAGTATCGTTATCGCCATTGGTAAACAGTATGGCGTCTTTCGGACAGGAATTCAGGTAATTGCTGGCAAAATCTACTGCTGTAAAACGGTTGCTGCGATCGTGGTCGTCCCAGTTCTGGGAACCCATCAACATAGGAACACCAAGTGATGCAATCGATGCTACTCCTGTAGCCACCGTTTTATTCATCCGCTTCGAGAGCCAGTCTATCAAACCCAATACACCTAAGCCCAGCCAAATCATAAACGTTTGATAGGAACCCACGTAAGCATAATCCCGTTCACGTGGCTGATGCGCCGGAAAATTCAAATAGAGAATGATAAAAAATCCGGTGAACAGAAATAACGTTAATACCACCGTGGCATCTTCCTTCGATTTTTTGAAATGCCAGATCATGCCTAATATTCCCAAAATCAATGGCAGGAAGAAGTAGGTATTGTTAGCCTTATTGTGCATTACGCCCGGCAAGTTGTCTTGCGGTCCGATACGCATTTTATCGATAAAGTCAATGCCACTCATCCAGCTTCCACGGGTTATATCGCCAAAGCCCTGTGCATCATTCTGACGCCCAACAAAGTTCCAGAAGAAATAACGCCAGTACATATATCCCAATTGGTACGACAACAGGAAATCTATATTCTTGCCCATCGTAGCGCGTTTGCCTTCGGGTATTTTTTCCCAGCTGCGATACGCCTGCACATGATCAGCACGGTCGCTCCACATACGAGGAAAGATGGAACAGTCTTTGGCATCAAATACGCGTTCCAGTTTTTCACCGGCTTCAACATACTTATCGCCTTCCTGTCTGTATTGCATATCTCCTTTTTTAACATCTACCATTTTGGCATAGAAGTACTGGCCATAGATCAAAGGATTGTCGCCGTATTGTTCGCGATTCAGATAAGATAACAAGGTAAAGGGATTCTCCGGATCGTTCATGTCAATAGGAGGATTGGCAGCAGAACGGATCAGAATCATAGAATAAGAAGAATAGCCGATAACCAAAAAAGCAAAACACAAAACAATCATGTTGATGAGTGCCTTGGCAATTTTTTGTTGAATGACGAGATAGTATACCACTGCTCCCAGCAAAGCCCACATCACCAATCCCGAAAGAGAAGCATTGATAACAAATGAGGTTAATGCCATGAACACTATGGTTCCGATAAATACATACAAGCTAACTTTAGAACCGCTGTGGGTATAGTGCAATATGCTCACCACAAAAGCTACGATAGTCAGCAACATTACAAAAACTCCTGTATTGAAGCCCATGCTCAGCACGTTTGTAAACAGATAATCGAATTTGGTCATCAGGGATGGCAGTCCGGGAATGATACCGAATTGCAGAATTCCAATGGTACCAATGGCCACAGCTGAGGCTTTCAAAAAGCCATTGCGGGTAAATGAATACTTCTTAAAGTAATAAATATAAACGATGGCAGGTAATACCAGCAAATTCAGCAAATGGACACCGATGGCAAGTCCAACGAGGTAAGCAATTAAAATGATCCAGCGATCTGCATGCTTTTCGCCGGCAATATTTTCCCATTTCAAAATACACCAAAACGTTAACGCCGTAAAGAAACTGGATGACGCATATACTTCAGCTTCTACAGCCGAGAACCAGAACGTATCGCTCCAGGTTAAAGCCAGTGCACCTACCAATCCGCTTGCCTGAATACTCAAAATAGTTAACCAGCTGCTGTCCTGCTCAGAGCGAATCAGCACTTTACGTCCCAGATGTGTTATGGTCCAGAAAGTAAACATCACACACAAGGCGCTCGTTACCGCCGACATCATATTTACATAATACGCTACCTGGGTCACGTCATCACCCGCAGCCAGTGAAAAGAGTCTTCCCAGAATCAAAAATAACGGCGCTCCCGGAGGATGGCAGATCTGCAAACGATAGGCCGCAGATATAAATTCACCGCAATCCCAGAAACTGACAGTAGGTTCCAGCGTTAGTGTGTATGTAATAAGGGCAATAACGAATGTGATCCATCCCAGTACGTTATTGATGAGGTTAAACTTCTTCATTCTGATGTAAAGTATATCTTGTCTTTGGTGTGTAGCAAGCAAACCTAAAGGAATTTTACCAAACTCACAAAAGTCAATTGCACTCCGGAATTACGTGCTCATCCGGGTTAAATTGTCGCTATTTTAACATTTAAGAAAATTTTATTAATTCCTCTAATCCCATAAACTACAAGGCTTTCGGGCCTTTCATGCAGGTCTGTGCGAAGGACAATTCCATTCAGAAACCTGCGCCGGAGTTGCTACGGGGAGAGAATTTATAACTTTGTTTATCTAATAAAGAGTTATGGACAAAGAACAGGTTCCACATTTGCTGCTGGTTGAAGACGAAAACAGTTTGGGAATTCTCCTGAAAGAAAACTTAAAGCTTTCAGGCTTTACCGTAAAGCTGGCCAAAGATGGAGAAGAAGGTTGGCAAACGTTGCAAAAAGAACGTTTCGATATTTACATTCTGGATGTAAATATGCCAAAGAAGAATGGTTTTGAACTGGCTGCAGATATCCGTAAAAGTGACAAACAAACGCCTATTATTTTCTTAACCGCCAACTCATCGGAAGAAGACAAACTCAAAGGATTTGAACTGGGCGGCGACGAATATATCACGAAACCCTTCAGCACCCAGGAATTGGTGGCCCGAATCAAGGCTATTTTCAAACGCTCTCAACTTGCTCCGCCTACCATTGAAACCGATCAGATCGTTTATAAAATCGGAGAAATGGAGGTGGATTATACCAATCACCTGATCCGTTGCCAGGGAAACGACAAAAGAATCAGTACAACAGAGGCTGAATTGCTCCGCTTATTCTCCCTGAATAAAAACACCCTCCTCACCCGAAACGCAATACTGCTCAAGGTTTGGGGCCGCGACGATTATTATACTGCACGTAATCTGGACGTGTACATCAACAAACTCCGCAAGCTATTAAAAGAAGATCCTTCACTGGAAATTGTGAATATTCACGGATCTGGCTTTAAATTAGTGGAAAATGTTGAAGTCAAGTAGTTGAAAACACGCCTCCTGTTTTTCCTTTTTGTTGCGTTCTCCGCTTTTAAACCGTATGCCCAAACGCAAAATACCGACAGCCTGATTGTTGTTACACAAACGGGTGCCGAACGCGATCGTTATACGGCCAATGTTCAACTCAGCAATCTGTTTAAACATAACGACCCGCAAAAAGGTCTTCTCTATGCCAATCAGGCAATCGAGGTTGCGGAACGCCTGAACGATGCTGAATCGATGGCTCGTGCTTATCAGCTTACAGCCGGAATTCTATTTCGGTTGGGTAATTACGGCAAGTCGAAAGAAAATTATGAACTGGCACGCAATAAATTTTCACAAATACAAAACGATAAGGGTAAAGCTGAAACCAATTATGCACTGGCTGGAATTTACTACGCGCAAGGCAATATTGCTGTAGCCGTTGAGCATTACCTGGATGCCTTGCGTTATTATGAAAACAAACAGGATAAAGCCGGAATGCTTGGTGTGTATTCTTCCCTCGCGGGTTTGTATGCTCGTCAAAACAGCTTTTCAAAATCCATCGAATACAACCTGAAAGCGATAGCCCTCTATGAAAGTTCCTCAAATACCATGCAGGCACTGGTAGGTTACGATCAGGTAGGTAACGCATATTGGAAACAAAACAATCTGGTAAAAGCGACCGAATTTTTTAACAAGTCGCTCAGAGCTTATACCGAGATGAAAAACAATGCCGGTATTGCATCTACACTCAATCAGCTGGGCAACCTTGCGGCCGAACAAGGCGACTATGTAAAAGCGGCCGGATTATTTAAACGGTCGCTCGAAATGGCCCGTATCATGAAAACTCCTTACCTGCAGGTAATGAACCTGAATGCCCTGGGCAAGGTAAATGCCTTGCAGGAAAAATATACCGATGCAATCAGTGCTTACAAAAAAGCAATTGCCCTTGCCAAACCTGCCAATATGAAACTTGAACTGGAGGAAGCATACCAGGGTTTGTCGCAGGTGTATGAAACCACACGTCAGGAAACAAAAGCCAGCACCTTCAGCAACCTGAGCCGCGAAATCAAAGATTCATTATACAACGACAGCGCTTTGCGTCAGCTTTCCGATTTACAACTGCGCTATGATTCTGAAAAGAAACAACAACAAATCGAATTGCTTTCGAAAGAGCAACAAATCCGGGAATCGGAGCTGCTGCGTGAACGGCAACTGAAGCGTTATTTCATCGTAGTATCGATTGTAGTGCTGATCATTTTTGTCATCCTGGGATTTTCATTTATTCAAAGCAAAAAGTATTCGCGCAGCCTGCAAAAGCAAAAAGACGAACTAGAGCAAAGGGCTCTCGAAATTAGTTTGCAAAAAGAAAAAGTAGATCAGTTGAACGCTGTTAAAGACCGCTTCTTTTCCATCATTTCACACGATCTGCGAAACAACTTAACGGCAATGAAATTGTATTTCGACCTGATCAGCAATCCTGCTTATCAAGAAAGCGATCATTCTGAAATAACAGGCCAGATAGCCGGATCAGTTGAAAACACCATTGACCTGCTTGAAAATTTATTGGTGTGGGCTTCCGCTCAGATCAAAGGAATACCTATTCACCGTCAGCGCCTGAATTTGCATTCGCTGGCACAGGAAAATATGAACCTGCTGAGTGCTACTGCAGCTCAAAAAAATATTGCGCTGGTGAATTCAATCCATCCGGATATTACCGCCATTGGCGATATGGATATGATCAACCTGGTGTTTCGAAACCTGATTTCAAATGCCATTAAATTTACTCCGAACGATGGAGAAATAAGTCTTTCCTGCGATCCGGAAAATGAATTCTGCTGCATCCATGTACATGATAACGGAATTGGAATCAGCAAAGAAAATCTCGAACGTCTGTTTGATCAACATACCCACCCTACAACCAAAGGAACCGGCAATGAAAAAGGTACCGGACTTGGTCTCCTGCTTTGCAAAGATTTCATTCAGCAAAATCATGGAAAAATATGGGTGGAAAGCGAAAAGGAAAAAGGAACAACCTTTCATTTTACATTGCCTGTAAAAAATGAGGAAGCCTGATTTTTTGGTACTGCTTTTGTGTATCCCTTTCACTTTATGGGGACAGTCCTTTTCAGTCCGACTGGATTCAGCGCAAGCTGCATTAAACAGAAATGATTTTGTATACGCTGCTTCGTGGAGCAGGCAAATCATTGAAGAAGATTCGCATCAATACGAAGCATTTCGCATACGTGCAAAAGCCTACCTGGAATTGGGGTATTATACGTTGTGTACAGAAGACCTGAATTATTTGATGAATCATACCCTTCCGCGCGCTACAGATTTTGCCAACCGGGGTTATGCCTTTTATATGTTGCAGGAATACAAAGCTGCCCGTTCTGATTTCAGGAAAGCTTTCGAACTGGACACCACTTCTGCATTGTTTGCATTCAATCTTGCAAGCAGCGAAGATGCATTGAACAAATGGAAAGAAGCACATCTGCATTTTACAAAAGCCATTAAGCTTAAACCTGATTATACTGAAGCCTATACCAAACGCGGACATATTTTACTCAGACAGGAACTGTTTACCCTGGCCATTATGGATTTTGATTCCGCCTTAAAATATCATCAAAACGATGGACTTTTGCTTTTATACCGGGGAATGGCACTCACCTCCCTCAAAAAATATAAGGAAGCTATTGCACTCTTCGACCGTTGTATCCGTCTCAAATCCAATATTGCCCCGGCTTATTATAACCGGGGCCTGGCGCGTTTTCAGCAACGCGATTATAAGAACGCTCAGGCTGATCTGGACTCAGCCATCCTGATCAACCCCAATATGGAAATAGCCTATTACAACCGCGCTTTATGCAAAATGGAATTGGCACCCAAAAGCTATCCAACAGCTTGCGACGATTTTCAGAAAGCCGTTTCACTGGGTTTTATGGAAGCCCTGGTTTACTTAAAAAAATATTGCGAATAGGCTGTGTGCATTCTGTAAAGACAGAATACTGAATATTCAAATAAAGTACGGACTCTTAAAATATTCTCAAATCTCTGTATAACCTTTTACAACTGTACAAAACACTTTTTCTTTGATGTATGAATCAGGATACTTATTTCGAAATACAATTCAAAACAGCTGATCTGCCCTTTAATGATGCAGCAAAGAAACCGGTATACGTCCCGCGCTACTGATTCCGTTGAGTAAGGCAAATTTCAGTATTGTGTTTTGCTCACTCTCTTCCATATTATTTTTATTATTGTTGTACCTCCGAATCCAAATGGATAGGAATAATTCTTTTTCGAATATGAAACGCTACAAAAGCATAAACAATCAATTGTTCATTCAAAACCGCGAACGGTTTCGTCAACAGTTAAATTCCGGATCCATCGCCATTTTCAACAGCAACGACGAAATGCCACGGAATGGCGATGCGAGTTTTGATTTCAAACAAAATTCAGATTTGTTTTACCTGACCGGACTCGATCAGGAAGATTGTATGTTGGTCCTATTTCCTGATTGTCCGATACCGGCTTATCGCGAAGCTTTGTTTATCAAACGCAGCAATCCGACTATTGAAGTTTGGTATGGACATAAATATACCTTTGATGAAGCGCGCGAAATATCCGGTGTCAGCAACGTTTTTTGGTACGATGAGTTTGATAGTCTGATGAAATCAGTAATCAATATGGCACAAACCATTTACCTGAACCTGAATGAAAACGATCGGGCCTCGAATCCTGCGCCTTATAAAGATTATACCTATGCCCTGTTACTAAAACAGAAATTTCCGTTGCATCGGTACGAACGGTCTGCGCCTGTTATGCAGCGCCTGCGTTCTGTAAAATCGCCACTCGAGTTGGATATCATGAAGTTGGCGATCGGGTGTTCGGAAAAAATGATTCACCGTGTATTAAAATTCGTAAAACCCGGCGTCAAAGAATACGAAATTGAAGCAGAAGTAATCCATGAATTTATTCGCAACGGTGCCAGCGGACATTCTTTTCAACCCATTGTTGCTTCAGGTACCAATACCTGCATTCTGCATTATATCGATAACAGCGGAATCTGCCAAGATGGGGATTTGCTGTTGCTCGATACCGGTGCCGATTATGCCAACTATGCGAGCGATATGACACGCACTATGCCGGTAAATGGCCGCTTTACCAAACGTCAGAAGGAAGTCTACAATGCTGTACTCCGCGTTATGCGCGGGGCCAAATCCTTGCTCAAACCCGGAGTTTTACTGATGGAATACCACAATCAGGTTTGCCAGCTCATGGAAAAAGAACTGGTAGATTTGAAACTGTTGAGTTTGGATGACATCAAAAAACAAAATCCGAATATGCCGGCTTTTAAAAAATACTATATGCACGGAACATCCCATTTTTTGGGAATTGATGTGCACGATGTTGGCATGCGTTACGAACCGATGCAAGCCAACATGACCTTCAGTTGTGAACCGGGCATTTATATTCAGGAGGAAGGACTTGGTGTGCGTTTGGAAAATGAAGTGTTGATCACCGAAAACGGATGTATCGATTTGATGGAACATATTCCGATAGATGCTGATCATATCGAAGAACTAATGAATGCATAAGCATCTCTGACGAGGATGTTTTAATGTATGAAACCTGAAACCCATACCGCTCATCTGGACCGGTTCGACAGCGCGCTCTGGCATTTTCATATTGCTGTGCCGTCAAAAGTTGCCACTCCTTTTATCAAGGGTAAAAACCGAAGGGTCGTGTGTGATATAAATGGTGTTCAGTTTCAATGTGCATTGATGCCCGATGGAAATGACAATTATTTTATCAATATCAACAAAACCCTGCGCGATAAACTAAAACTGAAATTGGGCGATGAAATACATTACTACCTTTTGCCCGACAACAGTGAATATGGTTTACCTATGCCGGAGGAATTGGAGGAATTATTGCAACAGGACGAAGCCGGAAGTGCTGTATTCCACGCACTGACTCCGGGTAAGCAACGTACCTTGATTTATATGGTGATAACTCCGAAAAGCTCCGACATCCGGATTCGCAAGGCTCTATGCATACTCGAACACCTCAAAGCCACAAAAGGAAAAATAAACTACAGGCAACTAAACGAACTGTTCAAAAATTCGCGTTGATTGTTCAACTTTGCAGATCATGTATGCCATTGTAGACATAGAAACCACCGGCGGTTATGCCCAGGCCAATGGGATCACCGAAATTGCCATTGTTCTGCACGATGGCGAACAGGTGGTAGACCGTTTCTGTACCTTGATTGATCCGGGAAGAAATATTCCCAACTATATCAGCAGTTTTACAGGAATTACCAACGAAATGGTAGAAAAGGCACCCTCCTTTGAAAACGTAGCACACCGGATCTTTGAACTGCTCGAACACCCGGTTTTTGTGGCTCATAATGTCAACTTTGATTATTCTTTTATCCGAAACCAGCTTGCACAATCGGGTTATCACCTGAATGCAAAAAAATTGTGTACAGTTCGCTACAGCAGAAAAGTATTTCCCGGATTATCGTCCTACAGTCTGGGTAATATTTGTGCGCATCTCAATATCCCCATTTCATCCCGTCACCGTGCCGGAGGAGATGCCGATGCTACCGTAAAATTATTTGAATTGCTGTTGCAAAAAGACGATGGATCCGTCTTAAAATCATTTCTCAAAAAAGGTTCCAAAGAATATTTGCTTCCGCCCAACCTCCCCAAAGAACAATTTGAGCAATTGCCCGAAAGAACAGGAGTATATTTCTTTCACGACGAAACCGGGAAAATTATTTATGTCGGGAAAGCCATCAATATCCGCAAACGTGTGAGCCAGCATTTTACGGGTAATTCGATACAGGAAAAACGTCAGGATTTTTTACGCGAAATCCATGCTGTTTCTTACAGCGAATTTGCAACAGAGCTTATGGCGTTAATTCAGGAATCCATAGAAATAAAACAACATTGGCCAAAGCATAACCGGGCACAAAAACACCTCGATTATGCGTTTGCCGTTTACCAATACGAAGATCGCAATGGGTATATCCATTTATGTGTTGACCGGATCCGTAAAATGGTTAAACCGCTGGCCACATTTCGAACCCGTTTAGAGGCTGCATCGCAATTGCAGCAACTACTGATTGAATTCGAACTTTGTTCAAAATTATGTCATCTTGTTCAAACCGATGCTTCCTGCGAATCAACGGTTTGCCGGGGTGCCTGCCTGCAACAGGAAAGTGCAACCGGGTATAATCTCAGGGCAGCAGAAGCAATGCGTGTACTCAGCGATGCCGAATCTTTTGCTATCATGGGCAAAGGCCGGCTGGAAGATGAAGCCAGCTTTGTTTTGGTGGATCAGGGTAGGTTCTATGGCATGGGGTACATACAAAACAACCTGCAGGGGTTTAACCTTGAAACGCTAAAAGAATTAATTACTCCTCAAAAAGAAAATTTCTTTATTCGCGAATTGATTGATTCTGATACCTTGGGAAAATGGGGCAAAAAAATCAAGCTGAACAATTCATAATTCCAGCTCTTTCATAGGATCCCAAAATACTTTTTCGAAATCTTCAATGTGATCATCACGGATAATCAATCCCTCCTTTTCAAGTAATTCCTGCATGCGTGTCGGTGTTTGAAAATGATGCTTGCCGCTAAGCATACCCAAACGGTTAACAACACGTTGTGCGGGCACCGATGGAATTACTCCGAAAGAAGCATTCATGGCATAACCTACCGTTCGTGCACTCTTTGCTGTACCCAGGTAGCGTGCAATGGCACCGTACGTGCTTACCCTGCCTTTAGGAATCAGACGCACCACTGCATAAACATCTTCAAAAAAATGGGATGAAACCATAGGGCAAGGTACAATTTGTTGTACAAAAGTTACCTTTGCCTGATGAGCGATCACACACATATAAAACTGGGCGGAATCACCAACTTATCCGATGCGCGTTATGCTGCTTCTGCGGGTGTCCATTATATCGGATTTTGTTTTGATCCGGCTTCATCTCATTACCTCCCTCCCATCAAAGCTAAGGAAATGATGGATTGGATTTCAGGCGGTTATCTGGTAGCAGAATTTGGCCGGCAATCGCTTCAGGAAATAAAAGATTTATGTGAGCTGCTGCCGGTGAATGTGATTGAGGTTGAGAATAACCTCCTGCCGGATGAATTAAAAGAATTGGATAAAGCAGTCATCAAAAAAATCAATGCAGATGAATTTCCCTGGGAGAATCTCATGGTTGAAATAAATGCCTACAAACCAGTTGTTGATGCCTTTCATCTCTATTCTTCGCATACGGGATTGCCTTATCCAACAGAAAAACTGAAAACGCTTTGCAATGATCATAAGATAATCTGGGGCGCTCCATTAACCACGGACTATATTCGGGAGGTAGTTGAATCTATTCACCCATACGCCATTAACCTGCATGGTGGTGATGAAGAAAAACCCGGGATCCGCGATTTTGATGAATTGAGTGAGGTACTTGATTTGTTGATTCCGCTCGACTGATCTCAAAAGTCGAGGCTGAGTGAAACATAGTACACGGGTTTTTTATTGATGGTGCGATCCTGTATTCCCCATGCCGCATCAAACCGAATAAAATAACCAAATAATTTTGTGCGCAAACCACCACCGTATCCGGCAATGATGGGTTCCCTAACATTTACCACCGTAACCTTCAAATGCTTTACTTCTATGATGCGTTGATTGTAAATATTGTCATCGCTGTATGGATCGCTGCCTAACCAGGCTGTACCGATATCAAAGAATGGTACAAGTTGAAAATTGTTGATGAATTCGGATCGGATCGGACGGTTGAACAAATAGGCAAAAACCGGAAAACGAATTTCGCTGTTGATCACGGCGAAGGAGTTTCCACTGCGAATGTTTTGCGCAAATCCACGCATATTCGTTGCCAATGCCTGAAATGCATAATTCGCCGTTCCAAGGGTACTGTTCTCAGTTTCTACGCGTGGTTGCAGCCAGTTGTCGACCCCACCCAGTGAATACCTCACCTTGGATTGACCAAACGACGTGTTGTAAGTTAAGCGTGTGCATAAAATCAATTGCCTGTGCAGGCGTTGATAATTCCGGAAATCAAACCCGAAAGTGTTCAGTTGAATTTCACGGTTGGTCATGTTTTCGTAGTGTTCCGTAAATATTTTAAACCGTGTGCCGTTGTACAAATTCAGTCCACGCGGTATAATATTGTCAAATACAAATTCCAGTTTTACTCCTGCCCAGTTTGTAATCCGATCAGGTAAGGCCAACGTCAAAGGATTTACTGCTTTGTAAACTTCACGGTCCTGACGAGTAAATAATTCCGAACGGAAACTCATCACCTGATTCAATGGATATTTTGTCTGATATCGGATTTCGTGACTAAGGTTCTTCACCAGCGTTCCTTCAGATGTGCCGTTTCTAACCTGTCTGTAAAAGGAAATTTTATGATCAATCCGCCTTTTTAGTACTTCATATGCAAGCATATAATCAATGGTGCTTAAGTCAAAAGCCGTGCGCAATCCACCGGTTAACCGATAATCTTCCATCAGATCAACCACTCCAAACTGGAACATTCCGTTCAGTCCGGGATTAAACATATTCTCTCCTCCCGGCATGATGGGTTGGTAATACGTATTGATGATGGAGTTGTCCATTTGTGCCACGAAATGATCCAGAAAAAAAGTAACATCATAAAACCGCGGAGCATTCAGTTTAAAAGATTTCGACAAAGTTCCTTTCTTTTCCTCTATGGCGTCTATAACCTTTATGTCTTCGCGTTTGAGGGTTTGTGGCGTAAACTCATTCACGAAGAAATAGTCATAGGTTTCTTTAACCATTTCCTGCGTTGCCTTCTGCTTTGGAACACCCGCATGCCTTTCCCTTCTATGACTGTATATAACTAAACCGGGTGTAAAAGCCCTGGTGGCATAACCTGATTTCAGGCGCGACATCGTAGGATAACTTTCAGTCTGTTTCGATAGAGATACAACATCTCTAACCAAAGGCGACCTCCGGATAGTATAGCGATTGCTGTCGAGAATAACTTCATACAATTGCTGACTTTGCCGACTCACATGATGGGCTAAAATATTGCGGCGGTAATTCGTAACCGGATAGGTATAAACCAAATCCTTCAGGTGAATCAGCGTGTCAATCCTTTCAACCGTACTATCCAGATTAATTGTTCTGCCTTCATATTCAAATTGCTTTCCCAGATCTGCGGGATTGTCGAATAACAAGGTATCTGTTGCCCTGTCTTCGTCTTTATAAACAATGCGAACTTCGGTAAAATCATAGGTGCTTTCCATGCGCGCCACATAGCGGTTTCTGATGCCGTTATAGTCTGTGAGGTAAGCAAAATATTGATTGTCGTATTCAATCGGGTGTGTTTCGTTGATGTATGGAGTTCGGGTCAGGCGTTGCAAACGCTGCTGTTGATTTTCAAAATCATAAATATAAACATCCAGATTATTGTCAGGATTTAAAACCGGTGAAGATGGCGCTGAAAGCGAGTCACTATTGCGGTTAGAGCTAAATATTATTTTGGTTGAACCATCCACAAACGAAGGATAAACATCGTCGTACGGATCGTTTGTCAGTTGCTTTTCTTTTCGCGTTTGCAAATCATAGGTATACAAATCCGATTGTCCTTTTCGTATGGCCGACAATACCAGAAGTCGTTCGTTATCGGCATAAGCAAGGGAGGTAATCTTATCAAATTTTAAGAATAGAAGCTTTTGTTTTTTTCTGGAAACCAGATCAAGCGTAGTGATAAAAATCTTTCCACGTTTTTCGTGTACATAGGAAACTTTTTCTCCACCGGGATGCCATGCCAGAATTGGAAACGAATGATCAATTTCTGCCTGGTTGTATTTCAAACCGCCTTTCAATACCCGTTTTGATTTGTTGGTTTTGGTATTGGTCAGCCAAACTTTATACTTTCCGTATTTGTTTGTTGTAAAGGCAACATAATCGCCTTTTGGACTAACTTTCATTTCCTTTTCAACGTATGGAAAAAGGCGCTTTTTAATTTTCAGGCGATCGTTCGGCATCATCCGCAAAGAGTCTTCGCGCTGATAAAGTTCTTTATAAAACAACAACCAATCTTTGCTGGTTTGCTTCAGATCACGTCCTATTACATAAATCAGAGCCGTTTCGTAATTACGGGTCAGGCGGGTAATGTAAAGCATGTTGGAAACCACTTCGGCGCCATACTTATCCGTAATAAATCGCCAGAAACTCATTCCGGCCAACCGGTTATCCTGTTGAACAAACCGGTTGAATTTTTTAATCTTCCCCGATACAATCAGGTCCTTCAGGCGATTGTCTTCTTCGCTGCTCCAGCTGCCCGAAATATGATTGGTAATACCAAATAAAAACCAATCCGGCAAATTCAGTAAAGCAGCATTTTGCAACCGGTCCTGTATGCTTCCGCCAAACAATAATTCATTCATGATAACCAATGCGATTCCCGACTTAATCTGCCGTTCAAAATCGCCATGATTTCCGTTGAAATAGATAAATATTTTATTGTTGGTTACCTGCGAATATCCTCCGGTGTTCGACGACTGGTCGTTTAATCCGAAATTGGCTTGCTTAAAATCAGAAAGGGAGTTGTAACACATAATTTCTACCCTTCCGCTCAGGCGGTGATCTATTTCCCGTTCAATTTCATTCAGGTGAAATTCTGCTGTTCGTGCAGCAAACTGACTGAGCTCACGACCGCCTGCATAAAAATAAGCATCAAAATTTTCGGATCGCACAAACGACCATTGCAACTTTTGGTACTGAACTCTGTTTTGTCCGAATGTGGTATACATACCTTGTCCATGCACTTGCATTGCCATTCCGGTCAGGAAAAGCAATGCCCAAAGTTGTCCATATTTGCGGGTAGTTTGAACCAAAGCTATCAAATTTCACCAATCTTCATTAGCAAAACAACCTAATTTTGATTTTCGTTGCGTTTTCCTTTTTATATTGCCTCTTTTAATCCCGGGTTATGATCCAACTTACCACATTTGTATTTAACGCGTTTAGCGAAAACACATACATTGTATGGGACGAAACGCATGAATGTGTGATCATTGATCCTGGTTGCTATGATCCGTCTGAACAACAGAAACTCACCTCTTTTATTGCATCTCATGGTTTAAAACCGGTAAAATTACTCAATACGCATTGTCATATCGATCATGTATTGGGGAATGAATTTGTTTGCGCCACTTATAAAATTCCTTTGTATATGCACAAGGATGAATTGTTTACTTACAATGCTATCAGCCAGTGGACGGCCATGTTCGGTTTAAATACACAATCCATTCCGGAAAATAAAGTTTTTATTACCGAGCAGGATACAATCCGGTTTGGTAACACTGAATTGCTGATCGCATTTACACCCGGTCACAGCATCGCTTCAGTTACCTTTTACCATCCCGGTCAGCGTTTTGCCTTTGTGGGCGACGTTCTTTTCCGGGAAAGTATCGGTCGCACCGATTTACCGGGTGGAAATTATGAGACTTTAATTTCTTCTATAAAACAAAAACTTTTTCTGTTCGATGACTCTACCTTGGTTTATTCGGGACATGGACCTGAAACAACCATTGGTTATGAACGTAAAAACAACCCATTTCTGCAATAATCCATGAGGTTTAAAATCCTGTTTTGTTGTATTTGTTGTAGCTTATACCTGCTTGTATTTCCGGGACGCGCATACGCGCAACAAGAGATTCGTGGAAAGGTAAAAGACAAACGAACCGGCGAAGCCATGATTGGAGCCAGCGTAAGTATCAAAGGGCAAAGCGGCGGTGTGGTAACAGATCTGGATGGACTATTCAGCATTCGTGCAGATGGTACACCACCCTATATCCTGATCGTTTCGTTTTTAGGCTACGAAAAAAGTGAAATCACTGTTTCTGATTTTGAAAAACCTATTACGATTACGCTGGCTGAAAATGTTCGCGAATTAAAAGCCGCGGTGATCAAAGATTCGCGGATTACCGAAAAACAGAAACAGGCTCCCTTGACCATTGAAACCATGGACGCAATTGCTGTGAAGGAAACTCCTGCCGCAAATTTTTATGAAGGCCTTGCACATCTCAAAGGGGTTGACCTTACTTCGGCAAGCATAGGTTTTAAAATCATCAATACACGCGGATTTAACAGCACATCGCCGGTCAGGTCGTTGCAACTGATTGATGGAGTCGATAATCAGTCTCCCGGATTAAATTTTTCATTGGGTAATTTCCTGGGCGCTCCCGAACTGGATATACAACGCGTTGATCTGGTAGTTGGCGCAAGCGGAGCCTACTTTGGTCCGAATGCCTTCAACGGAGTGATTAACATGCAAACCAAATCGCCTTTTCAATATCCCGGATTAACCGCTCAGGTAAAAGTTGGAGAACGTAATTTGCTCGAAACTTCCATACGTTGGGCACAGATTTTTAAAAACAAAGCCGGTGAAGACAAGTGGGCGTATAAAGTGAATCTGTTTTATATGCATGCCAATGATTGGGAGGCTACCAATTACGATGTTACATCACAATCGCCAACCGGTAAAAACAATCCCGGAAGTTATGATGCAGTGAATCGCTATGGCGACGAATACTCGAGCCCAAAGCTCCATTCTCAATTATCGAATCTGACTTATGTAGGATTCGGCTACTACTTGCGAGAAGGATTTGAAGAACAGGATTTGGTAGATTATAATTCCAATAACCTCAAGTTAACTGGTGCTATTCATTATAAAACAGGCAAGGAGACCGAATTGATTTTTGGAAGCAATTATGGTACCGGAACAACCGTGTATCAGGGCGACAATCGCTTTAGCTTGCGCGATATTCAGTTCTTTCAAAACAAACTGGAATTCCGAAAGGAGAATCGGTTTTTTATACGCATTTACGAAACACATGAAGATGCGGGAAACAGTTACGATGCATACAATACAGCACTAATTCTGCAAAATTCAGTAAAATCAGATTACAATTGGGGTTATGATTACAGCGATTATCTCACCGCAAACCTGAGCCCAAAAGTCAATGCCTGGTATCAGCAAAATTATCACTGGCTCAAAGACATTCCTGCAGCCAACAATGAACGTTTAAATTTTATCAATGCCTATTGGTACGAAAACTATGCGGATCTGTTAAACACGATACATGCCGGTGCGCGTCTCAATGCCAATACCAAATACAACCCTTCTTATCTGAGTTTGCCGGCTCTGGTTCCGGGTACAGCACGCTTTGATTCCGCCTTAAATTATGTGCGCTCACATAGCAACAGGGCTGGTGGCTCCCGTTTTATTGATCGCTCGACATTGTATCACGCTGCTGCAGAATACAAGTTTAAATTTTACACACTGGATTTTACTTCCGGTGGTAATTTTCGCCTCTATGCCCCTTACTCGGAAGGGACTATTTTTCTGGATTCAATTGAACGTATCTATAACCGGGAATTCGGAATGTATATCGGTGCAGAACGCAAATTACTGGACGATAAATTAAAAGTTAGTGCCACTTGCAGACTCGATAAAAATGAGAATTTTCCTTACCTCATTTCACCTGCAGCCACTGCGGTTTATACCTATAAAGCCCGGCATGTGTTTCGCCTTTCTCTCGCCTCTGCCCTTCGCAACCCTACCCTGACCGATCAGTATATTCATTTGAACGTTGGACGCGCAACGTTACTGGGTAATCTGCATGGGTTGAAAAATGTGGCTACCATTGCTTCATTCATCACCGCTCTCGACAATTACAACAAAGACAGCCTCAAATATTTCGATATTGATCCGGTACGACCAGAACAGGTAAAAACTGTTGAAGTTGGTTACCGGGGTAGTGCACTCGATGATAAACTGTATTTCGATATCAGTGCTTATCATAGCTGGTATACTCATTTTATCGGGTATAAAATTGCAGCAGTGGTTGACTGGCCGCCTGCCAATATTCCCACATATACGGTATATCGGGTAGCCACCAATTCAAAAGATCAGGTAACTACCAAAGGCGTTACCGCAGGTGTCAATTATTTCATGCGAAAATACCTGGGTTTTACAGTGAATTATTCCTGGAACAAACTCGATCGCGGAAATTCAACCGACTCCATCATACCAGCATACAATACACCCGAACACAAATACAATATCGGCATCAACGGCCGTGATATTGAAACCCATATAGGGTCCCTAATATTGAGACATTGGGGCTATAGTATCAATTATAAGTATCAGACCGGTTTTGTATTTGAAGGTTCTCCTCAGTTTACCGGACTTGTTCCTGCATACGATATGGTTGATGCTCAAATAAATAAACTGTTTCCGGCCTGGCATTGTACCGTTAAATTAGGTGCCAGCAACCTGTTGAACAATAAAGTGTACCAGGTTTATGGGGGTCCAAGGGTAGGAAGATTGGCTTATGTGTCAATTTCTTTTGACCTGATTAGCTGGAAGTAGTTTTAGGTAAATTCATTAATATGAGTAAATTGCATTTCAATACACATTAAAAATTACCAATACATATGAAAAAACTACTACTTAATTTAGCGTCGGGGGTCATCCTTTCAGCGTTTGCTTTATCTGCAAGCGCACAAGACTCCGTGCGTTACGTAAATGACATCTTTGCGGATGTTTTGGTACAGTCTAATATTGAATATGACTCCAATCGTTCCATCAACATCCTGTACGGACAAATTCCCGGCCAGTTGCCGATCATTACCGTCAAGTTGAAATGCGACGTGTATACACCGGCCGGTGATGCTGCAACAAACAGGCCTGTTGTAATTATTGCTGGTACAGGCAGTTACCTGCCCGCTATTCTGAACAACCAAACTACCGGTAGTAAAAAAGACAGTTCAGTAGTTGAATTGTGTAAGCGTTTTGCCATGAAAGGTTATGTTGCAGTAGCCGTAGACTATCGTCAGGGTTGGAATCCACTGACTACAGTGCAGGCTGATGCTGCAGAACAACTGATTAAAGCAACGTACCGGGCTTTGCAGGATGTGCGCAATTGTATCCGCTTCCTGCGTTCAAATGCGTCAACCTACGGAATAGATACTTCAAAAATTGTAGTTGGTGGACAGGGAACCGGTGGTTACGTGGCTCTGGCTTTGGCATCGGTTAATACCCGGGCAGAACTGGAATCCAATCCTAAATTTCAGCGTGGTGATTTCTCTCCAATGATTGACGTAGATACGCTGGGCGATTGGATGGGAGCCGGTGGCGTTCAACTACCGGGATATCCTTTCTATTTCAACTATGGTGGTGATGCCGGTGTTGCTGCCAACGCTCATTTGGTATTCCATTATGGTGGTGCAATTGGAGATTCTACCTGGGTTGATAATGCTACCTTACCTACCATTGGTATTCAATCAACAACAGACCTATTCGCTCCGTATAAAACCGGAAATGTGGTGGTACCAACCACAGGATTAACGGTTATTCCAAGCGCTTCCGGCGCTGGAGCTTTAATTCCTTATATAAACTCAATGGGCTTAAACGCAAAAATAAATGCCTATACCTATACCGATGTTTATAGCACTCGTGCTATGTCTGCCAGTGGTAATGTGGGTTGTTTATTTCCTCTGTATACGCAAGTGCCGGGCGATGGCGCACCATGGGAATGGTGGGACCGACCAACTGTTCAGGCCATTACTAATGTTCCTGTTAACGGATTGCCAATACCAACTAGCGGGCATAAAGCGGATTCCCTTTCTATGTTAACCAACCCACTGATGTCGGCTGCAAAGGGTAAAGCGTATATCGATACCATAGTAAACTTTGTTGCTCCACGTATTGCCGTTCAGTTTAATTTTCTGGTTGCAGGGGTGGAAGAAAAATTCGGTTTGAATGATGTGGCTTCGGTTTATCCGAATCCTGCCGCAAACGAAGTAACCGTTCAGTTGCCAGTTAATATCCGCACTGTTGAGTTGACCGATATCACCGGTAAAGCCTTGCTGACCGAAAAAGTTTCATTCAGCAATCAACATACCATGAATCTTACCGGAATCAACCAGGGTATTTACATGGTACAGATTACTGCTCTGGATGGCCGTACCGCTGTAAAACGTTTGATCATTAACTAACACATTTGTCCAATAAAAAACCCCGTGGGAAAATTCTCACGGGGTTTTTTTATGTTGTGGTTTTTGTTTAGAATTTCTCGAGTGCGCTGAAAAAGAATGACCCTTCGATCAAAGCGTTTTCGTCACTATCGGATCCATGTACTGCATTAGCTTCAATAGATTTGGCATACAAATTACGAATAGTTCCGGCCTCTGCCTTTTGCGGATCGGTTGCTCCAATGGTATCGCGAAAATCGGCAACTGCATTTTCTTTTTCCAGAATGGCCGCTACTATTGGTCCGGAGCTCATGAAATCAACAAGGTCCTGAAAAAACGGACGTGCTCTGTGAATATCGTAAAACTCTCCTGCTCTTTCGGCGCTTAGCCGGGTGTATTTCAGGGCTACAACCTTAAACCCTTTCTGAATAAAGTGATCCAGTATCTTACCGGTGTGGCCGTTTGCAACAGCATCGGGCTTAATCATCGTAAATGTTATTCTTCCGCTCATAGTTATTTATTTGGCGCGCAAAAATAGGTGTTTCCACCTTATTAATTCATAATCTTATGTTTATTTCATATGCCCGTCTATTTTTGCTGCCTGTCAAATATGAATCCGTTACGCAAAAAAATTGGAATTATTGGAGGTGGTCAGCTGGGACGCATGATGATCGAAGAGTCGCTCCGGCTGAATGTCGAAATAAATGTGTTGGATGCTCCTGATTGTCCGTGTTCGGAGCTTGCCCATCAACATGTTTCGGGGAGCCTGATGGATGCGCATGCAATCCGCAAATTAGCCGAAATCTGTGATGTTCTCACCTATGAAATTGAACATGTGAATACGGAAGTTTTACATGCGCTGGAGAAAGAAGGAAAAGAAATTATACCCTCACCCCGTATCCTGGAAATAATCAAGGACAAAGGATTGCAAAAACAATTCTTTACCGAACAAGCTATTCCTACCGCTGCTTATGAACTGGTTGAGTCGCCCGAAGAATGGCCCGCAGCTGTAAAACAATTTACTTCCCCCCGACTGGTTGCCAAAACACGCAAAGATGGTTACGATGGAAAAGGTGTTTCTATTTTCAACACAGCTGATATT
The DNA here is from genome assembly GCA_041665785.1 of Bacteroidia bacterium. Classification (GTDB taxonomy): domain Bacteria; phylum Bacteroidota; class Bacteroidia; order UKL13-3; family UKL13-3; genus JBAYIE01. The sequence goes on from JBAYIE010000002.1 coordinate 60,736, forward strand.
ATTCAAAATCCTAAATTAATTCCTTTTACCGCCCCTTCATTGATAGAAGATTTAATCGATTGTGAGAAGGAATTATCTGTAATGGTGGCGCGCGACCGTGATGGGAACGCCAGCACCTGGCCTGTAGTCGAAATGGAATTTGATCCGGTGGCCAACCTCGTCACTTTTTTGGATTGCCCGGCCACCCTTACCGATGAATTAGCTGTAAAAGCCCGCGACCTGGCCCTGCAAACCGTTGCAGCGCTGGATGGAGTAGGTGTATTTGCCGTTGAAATGTTTTTAACCAAAAAAGGTGAAATCCTGGTGAATGAGGTTGCTCCGCGTCCGCACAACTCCGGCCATCATACCATAGAGGCCTGTTATACGTCGCAATTCGAACAGTTGGTGCGAATCCTGATAGGATTGCCGTTGGGAAGTACAGGCCTCATTAAACCGGCTGTAATGATGAATTTGTTGGGTGGTGATGGTTTTTCAGGAAATTTTAAATTGCAGGGAATCGACGAGGCTGCCAAAATGGAAGGTGTTTATATTCATCTCTACGGAAAAAAAGAGAGTAAGCCCATGCGAAAAATGGGGCATATTACCGTTCTTGGCAACACATTAACAGAAGCCCGCTCAAAAGCCAGCAACCTTACTCAAACAGTCTCAATAATTGCAGATAATTAACATATTAATCCCTCCATCCGATGAATAAAATTACATACACCGGCTTAATCGCTTTCATGCTATTGGCTTCCTGTGGAAACAACGAGCCTAAACAGCTCAATACAGAAGAACAGGCTGCGGTTGAAAAACAGGTACATGACGATCAGGCTGCTATGGATTCGCTGGAACAGGCAATCCAGGCACAAATCAATGAAGCAGATACTATTGAATAATATTATTCAACGCTGAACTGTTTTAAAAAGCGCGTATCATTATTGCTTAAAAGCCTTATATCTTTAATGCCGTAAAGCATCATGGTGGTGCGTTCCACTCCCATGCCGAAAGCAAATCCTGAATATTGTTCCGGATCAATACCGTTCATTTTCATCACATTCGGATCAATCATTCCACAGCCTAAAATTTCAAGCCAGCCGGTATGTTTACACACATTGCAGCCTTCTCCTTTACAAATGATGCAGGCAATATCCATTTCAGCAGATGGTTCTGTAAATGGAAAGTAACTCGGACGAAAACGGATGCCGTAATTTTCTCCGAACAATTCCTGAACAAAATAATATAGCGTTTGCTTTAAATCTGCAAACGATACTCCTTTGTCGATATACACTCCGTCAATCTGATTGAAAAAACAATGCGATCGGGCTGATATAGCTTCGTTGCGGTAAACACGCCCCGGCATAACGGCACGAATCGGGGGTTTTGAATTTTCCATTAAGCGCACCTGAACACTGGTTCCATGTGTTCTTAATGAATGATCCTGAGTAATAAAAAATGTATCCTGCATATCCCTTGCCGGATGGTTTTCAGGAAAATTTAATCCTGTAAAATTATGCCAGTCGTCTTCTATTTCTGGTCCTTCTGCAATTGTAAATCCAAGTTTTTTAAATACTTCCAGTACCCTTTCCTGAAAAATAGAAACAGGGTGTCGTGAGCCAACCGAATAGGGTTCTCCGGGTAAACTTAAATCTCCTGTTTCAGCCGAATTAAGGTTGTTGAACAAAAATATAGCCTGAGCATCTGTAAATTTTAACTCAGTAAACTGTTTCAACAGATTCAATTCCTTTCCTGTTGCCTTTTTTTGATCGTTAGGAATTAGTTTGAACCGATCAAACATTTCATTTAAAATGCCTTTCCGTGAAAGAAAGCGCAAACGAAATTGCTCCAGATCTTCAGCTGATTGAATCGCATAGCCATTCACTTCCTCGTGTATTTGCTTTATTTCTTCGATCATGTATTCCCTTTTTTCATCCCTCAACAATCACCAAAATTAATTCAATTTTTAAAATTACCCTGTCCACAGTATCAATAAAATAAGTATTTAAAAAGAATTGTTGTTGTTGTATAGCGTGTGAATTCGTGTACAACCCGGATATTTTTTATAGAGCATTTTGTCATCCATGGTTTATTCACAATCCTATACACGTATTAGTGTATTGATAATGAATGTTTTTTGTGAATAATAAACAATAGGTCAATTCACTAATCACAATGAATTGAGTATAACTAATTTTAATTCAAATTGTGGATTAACCAGGCTCAAAGAAGTTATAAGTCGGGGTTTATACCCAATCTTTAGTTATGCACAATAGTTGTTCACACGAATCATGGAGTTTCAGGCGATATAAACGCAGATAAATCGACTTTTTGCTCAATATCCCAATTTGCTCTGAGCACAATATTCTCCGGAAAATAATATACCTGCTCAGGTTGAGATTCCTGTTTAAAATTCCCGTTATCCCATTGATTATTCTTGTTCCTGTCTACAATAAATTTGAGCTTATAAGTAGTTGGTTGGAGGTATTCCAACGTAATATCCATATAAGGATCTACCCTGAATTCTTTAAACACCTGTGTTTCCTGTTCATTGGTCATTTGCAGGATAATGGGTGTTTTAAATGGATTAATCAGGGTTAATTTTAACAAACCATAATCTTTTAGTGATTTTGAATTCCAGCTATGTTTTATACCCTTCTGGAATTGACCAAAGAGATCTTTACAGGCACTGTCTAAAAGCTCAAATTGGTAGCGCGTATTTTCTTTTTGTGGAACAATAAACCAGAAACCTCTTCCATAAGGCGATAAATGAAATTCCGGTTGTTTCATCAATATAGTGTCTTCTTTGATTTTAATCCTTGATGTATCTAAATGCACCACCGGAGTTGTAAAGCCAATTTTTATTGTATCATTCAATTCAATCGCCCTATTGATTTCAGCCTGAAATAACGGAAGTTTTAATCCTTTTTTCTGACGCACAGGGATCTCTAATATTTCTTTCTTTATCCTTACTTTAAAAACAGGCAACGTATCCGTTGTAATACGAAATACGGTTAGGGTGTCCACCCCCTGCTTTCCTGCACTAAACCAGGTGTAGTCGGATTTTATCGTCGACCGGGCCTGGTCCGGATCAGCTTTATAAATGGCAAACTGAAACTTACCTGTAAACCGGCAAAGCGTATCCATCAACTTACCTCTATCGTACAAATCCGGTATAAAAGTGAATATGGAATAGTGTGCTGAGTCTGTTGAACCACTGTAACATAAACCGTTTACAAAACCAATCATTTCAGGATGGTTATAAAGCAGGTTTTTGTTTTCATCCTTAAACGCTACGACACGAAACGAATCCAGTGGAATATGTGGAATACGGAAATTTCCGTTTGCGTCTGAACGACCAAAATAAGCTGGTTTTTCTTTATAAATTACCGAATCATTCAACCTGCTTTTAGGATACAATCCGATCATCATTTCTTTTTCTGGAAGGTTGTTAAATGCGTTTCGGCAAGTACCTTTTATGTTAAATGTATCGATAATTGCACCGGTCGAAAAAACATAAGTCAGGTTTTGAATCAGGTTGTTTTCGTGCAGGTCGCCAACTGAATTGCCAAAATTGATAGTGTAGGTGGTATTGACCTTTAAAGGTTGCTTTTTAAAATCAAGCATCAATTTTTTACCCTGCAAAATATATTCGGGTTTAACATCCAGACTGGGAGAAATTACGACCTGTTCGCTTGTATTATTAATTTGAATATACTCATCAAATTGCAATACAATTTGTGGCGCATTGAAATGAGTTGTTTTATCTTTTGGATAAGCCTTAATTAAAGCAGGGGGAATTTCGTCTTTTTTGCCCCCGGTCGGAGCAACCACCTGTGCACAGGAAGTCAGCAATGCAACAACAACCCAGCCGATAGATACTATGCAACTATGCGTTTTCAATCAGGATGCTTTAACCACAAACAGCAAACTCGAAAAATTGGTATTACCAGCCGTTGCCAGTGTTGAACGCAAACCGGAAATAGCCCCACGCAAAAAAACAAATTTGTTGCCTTTGTGTGTTTCACTGCGCATGCTGATATAAGGTGCGTCGAACCAAAGCGGGAGTGTTTCCTGAATTTCAAAACCATGATTCTGCATCAGTAAGGCAAAGCTTTTTCGGTTAAAATGGTACAAATGACGCGGCGCATCATAGCCGTCCCAATATTCCCTGTAATGTTGGGCATCCCAACTGTCGGAATTGGGCACAGCAATGAATAAGGTTCCACCCGGTTTCAGGAGACGCTTCAAATCCTGCATTCTTTCATTCAGGGAATGCACATGTTCCAGAACATGCCATTGTGTGATTACATCGAAGCTGGTCGGCTCAATGGATTTAAGAGCAGATTCAGGCATCACATCATATCCAAAGCGCTTTTTTACATAGGCAATGGCGTCCTCGCTAATATCTACTCCCACGGCATCAAAAACCGCTTCTTTTTTAACTCCCTCAAGAAAATAACCTAAACCGCAACCGAGATCCATCAACTTACCGTCTTTGTGGTATTTGTGAATGAGCTTTAGTTTGCTCTTGATACTGAATCCGCGCACAAGATCGTACAGCTTGTAAATAAACGAGAAACCCGCTTTATTGCCTGCATGTGAAATGTATCGGTCGGACTGATAGTATTTGCCTATTTCAGCAGCATCCGGACGAGGATTAGTAAACAGAAAAGAGCAATTTTCGCATCGCTGAAGAGAAAAGCTCTCTCCGGTAGCCACATAGTCGGTACAGTTAAACAGATGGCTGAACGCCGTGTGTGAACAAACAGGGCATGTTTGTAAGGTTTCCATATGGGAGCAAATAAAAGAAATTAAACGGTAGGGAACGCCGAAAAGTGTTAACGACCCAGATGAATCATCAGCACAGAAATATCGGCCGGGGAAATACCGCTGATGCGTGATGCCTGACCAAGTGTACGGGGTCGCTGGCGACTTAGTTTCTCACGCGCTTCCAGCGAAAGGGAGTACACGGCTTTATAATCGAAACTGTCACGGATCACGATATCTTCGAGGCGATTCATCTTTTCTACGACCAGTTTTTCTTTCTCCAGATAGCCTTCATATTTCATCAGCACTTCCGCCTGCAGGATGGTTTCTTCGTCATGTTTTGCAAGTACTTCAGCTACCGAAGGCAAAGCCTTGCGCAGATGGGAAATGCTTAATTGAGGACGCGACAGGATTTGCTCGAGTTTGTAATTCTGGGGAATTTCGGATGTTCCCAATTCGTTTAACAAAGGATTAATGGCTTCGGGTATAACGGAGGTCGACTTAAAATAACGGATAATTTCAGCGGCTCCCGACTCCTTCTTTTTTACGTTTTCTACCCTTTCGTCAGACGCCAGGCCCAGGGCATTTCCCATACGGGTCAAACGAATATCCGCATTATCCTGACGCAACATCAACCGGTATTCGGCACGCGAGGTAAACATCCGGTAAGGCTCGTCTGTTCCTTTATTGATCAAATCATCAATCAGCACTCCGATATAGGCTTCTGAACGCTTCAACACAAAAGGTTCTTTTCCTGCAATTTTTAAATGGGCATTGATACCTGCCATCAAGCCCTGACAGGCTGCTTCTTCATAACCGGTAGTACCATTAATCTGACCGGCGAAATAGAGATTTTGAATCCGGTGTGTTTCTAATGTTGGTGCTAATTGGGTAGGAGGGAAATAATCGTATTCGATGGCATAACCCGGACGAAACATTTTGGCGTTCTCAAAACCCGGAATTAGTTGCAACGCCTTATACTGAATATGGTCGGGCAAGGAGGTTGAAAAGCCGTTCACATATATTTCTACGGTATTCCAGCCTTCCGGCTCTACAAAAATCTGATGACGGTCGCGCTCGGCAAAGCGGTTGATTTTGTCTTCTATAGAAGGGCAATAGCGCGGCCCTAACCCCTGAATTCTTCCGGCATACATTGGTGATTCGTCAAATCCTGTTTTGAGAATATTGTGAACCTCCGAATTGGTATAAGTAATCCAGCAACATCGTTGGTTTTTGACCGGCTCTGTTGCGTTCAGGTATGAAAACTTACCTGGAGCTGCATCTCCATCCTGAACCTCCATTTTGGTATAATCTAGCGATCTTCCATCTACCCGCGGAGGAGTTCCGGTTTTCATTCGGCCACTTTCGAAACCCAGCGATAGGAGTTGTTCGGTTATTCCTGTAGCAGCCTTTTCCCCTATGCGTCCACCCCCGAATTGTTTGGTTCCGATATGAATCAATCCATTCAGAAAGGTACCATTCGTAAGCACTACAGCTTTTGATCGGATCTCTTGTCCCATACCCGTAATTACACCGCATACGCGCCCATCTTCAACGATCAGGGAACGCACCATATCCTGCCAGAAATCGAGCAGAGGCAAAGACTCAAGATATTCCCTCCAGTATTGCGAAAAGAGCATGCGATCGTTTTGTGAGCGCGGACTCCACATGGCCGGACCCTTCGACATGTTGAGCATGCGAAATTGAATGGTGGATTTATCGCTAACAATACCGCTATATCCCCCTAATGCATCTATTTCTCTGACAATCTGACCTTTAGCCACCCCGCCCATAGCGGGATTACAACTCATTTGGGCAATTTTATTCATGTCCATGGTAATGAGCAAGACCGACGAACCCATATTGGCAGCAGAAGCAGCTGCTTCACACCCGGCATGTCCGGCACCCACAACTAGTATGTCGTATTCTTTAAACATTTGATAATCAGGTAGATAAGCCCTTGTGCCTTAATATCACAAGGGCAGCAAAGCTAGGTAATAATTCTCTTTCTTCCGCATGGTCTTTGCGTCCTTAACCGACTTATCGCCATAACCACAAAGGTGAAGTACTCCATGAATGATTACGCGGTAAAGTTCCACGTGAAACATTTCGTTTAGTAGGTGGGAGTTGTCTTTCACCCGATCCAGACTAATGTAAATATCACCTGAAATCATTTTGCCTTCGGTAAGGTCAAAAGTGATGATATCGGTAAAATAATCGTGATTGAGGTATTGTTTGTTTAAACCCAAAAGGTATTTGTCGGAAGTAAAATTGTAACTGATAAATCCGGTTTCAAAACCCTCTTTTAGAATGCACGCATGAATCCATTCCCGCAACACAGTTTTGTGCTGCAAGGTGGAAGTTTTGCTGTCGATAAAGTTAAATTGGATGAGTTTAGTTAAGGAGAGTGACCGTTCCTTTTTTAGTTTGGGAGATGCCATTGGTGCTTACAATTTTGAGCTGGTAAAAATACACACCCTGCCCTGAAAATTCACCATTATTTCTATTGCCATCCCATCCCTGAGATATTCCGGTTTTGCTATAAATCAGCGTTCCCCATCTATCGTAGACTTCTATAGAAGAATTATCATAATCAATAAAGCTACCTTCTGGTCGAAAGACTTTGTTTACACCAGTAGGGCTGAACGCATTTGGAATGAAAACCAGAAGTTCGCCAAAAACACAGGAAACAAAGGATTTGGATGTGGCCTTGATTCCATGAGGAGAGCCGGAGTTTTGTATGGCCTCTACATAATAACAAGTGCCCCTGTTTCCTACTATTTCTGGTAATTCAAGATCATCGTAAAGGGTATCAGCACCCAGCAAGGTGTTGATCAATTCAAAGACCAATGTTGGGTTATCGGTGTTGGTACCCCGGTAAATTTTATACATTTCTACGCCGTTGTCCCACCCTGTATATGCATTCCAAACCAGGGAATTGTATGCACCATTTCCGGTAGCTTTCAGAACAATATTGGGCGATAGATTGCTTTCATGGGTTACTTGTCCGCAAAGGTTTACGCCTTTTATTTTAAACAAATGGAGCATTGTTGGATCCGGAACAGTATAGTAGGAATACATCGGATTGGCCACAATGGGTTGAGCCGGTTGATTGGAGAAAGTGGGAAACAAGGCCTGTGTTGTAACCGCAGGTACTATGGCCGAATACTCTTCTCCGCTTTGCATGAGAGTGGTTAATTCAAGCTCAGGCACATCGGGATCTATGGCTGAAACATTGGCCAGATAGGTATTTGCCGGATCTATCCGGAGTCGTGTTGAAGCTGATACAACATTAGAAGCGGAGCCTATATTTTCTTTGCTACCGTGAAACGCGCGTACAAAAATGGAGTAGGAGCTACCCGATTGAAGATCCATTTGATAGGTGTTGAATATCCCATTAACGGAGTCGATTGTGGCATAACCCCCCAGATCCCTGTTCACTATAATATGGTATGAACGCACTGATGGCCAGCCAACATAATGACTCCAGGTAAGAAGTAATTTATTTATGCAAGTATCTATAGTCGGTGGACTTAAATGTATGGTAATGTGCGGATTAGATCCGAAAACCTGTGTAATTCCGCAGCTATCCGTAGCTGTTATATCGTATTTTACGGCCTTATTGGCTGGATTAGTATAGGTATCAAGGTATGTTGTATCACGGAGTTCATCAGGACCAATTGGTACATTATTACCAAGACTATCTCTGTATAGTAGGTAGCGATAGAAGTCGCTGCTTTTATTGGAAGTCCAGCCTAATACGATTTTCTGACTATTCAGATCCACACTTACAGAGTCTAGAAATACCGGATTGGGAGGAGTTCGGTCCTCACTCATGCTGTCTGAATATTGTGTTGATGGTGGACTACAGCTATCCTGATAAACTATAAAATAGTTCCAGCTTTTCGGATTACCAGCAGGATTTGCCCCTATATGGGTATATTGACTAGCCGATTTTGAACTTATAGAATCAAGTAATTGATAAGGGTTTCCTGCGCCATCCCGGCCCCAGATATAATAGTTCTGAAATTTGGAACAAGTGTCATCAGAAGGGTTAAAGTATAATATATTATCCAGATTGCTTACGCATATTCTCCTGATTTTAGGAGGTCCACCCTCTGTTATTAGCGTACCCCAAAGGTACACCACAAGGGCAATGAGAATATTATTTCTTACCCGTAACAACTGTAATAAGGTCTTTTCTGTCCAAATAGGTTTGAGCCAACTGCTGTATGTCTAACGCTGAAACACGGTTTATTATTTCCAGAAACTCTTCATAGTAGTTTGATTCGAAGCCAAAGTCGATGATAATTTTAGCCCGATCGGCGATAGAAAACGGACCATCGAGGCTGCGCAAAAAACTGCCTAAATAGTAGTTTTTGGCTGTGTTCAGTTCATCTGCTTCTACCGGAGTTTCTATGAGTTTTTGGATCTCAGCAAATATGGCTTCAATGCCATTAGCTGCTAATTCATTATTCATATCGGTTTCGATATAGAATGCTCCGGCTTCTAAATTGGATTCTACTGCTGAATGTATGCCGTATGTTAGCCCTTGTTCTTCGCGAATGCTCGACATCAAACGGGATCCAAAATATCCTCCCAGAATGAGACTCATTACCTGTAGTTTTCTATAATCTGAATGCTTTCTACCCGGGATTAATTTACCAATTCGAATTGTTGATTGTACAGCATTTTCGTTCTGAATATGCCGATATCGCTCCGTTGATTGTTGACTTAAAATCGGGTTTAATTTGGAAATCGAGTGCTTGAATCCGGAGCAGAATTGATCCAATTGTTGTTGAACCTTATCATTAACAAAACCTGAAACCAATAAGTATTTTATCCCTGTTTTGTACTGACTTTCATAAAAAGCCATCACTGTTTCACGTGAAATATTTTCTATATCTTGCTGATATACAGTCTGTCCGTATATAGATTGCTTCCCATAAACCAATTCATTAAACGCTCTGCGGGTAAGGTAACCGTTGCGACTTTCGCTGATTTTCTGACGTTGAATGCTGTTCTTTTTAAAGATATCTAGTTCATTATCAGGCACAACAGCGTTTAACAGCACTTCCTGAATCATATTCAGGCACGGTTCAAGAAACTTGGGAAGACAGTACAACACAAAGGATGAGTCGTCGTCGCCAGCCCGTTTTTGCAAATAGGAACCATAATAGTCCAGCTTTTCGGCAATCTGACTTGCCGTGAAACGGGTAGTTCCTTCGGGAATCATGCTTGCAGTTGATTGTGCCTGAAAGGGCTGATCCTGGAAACGTGCACCACCGTTGAAAACCAACTCGAGCTTTAATACGGCACAATGCTCATCGTGAACCAGGTAAACCGGCACCCCACCTGAAGCTATAAATTGATGATGTGCCGGATAATCTATTTTTCCAATAGGATAAGATGGAGGGGCTATGCTGCGGTTCATGCGGAGCGGTAATAAAGGGTAGAACAATTGTTTTCGGTTAACAGTTTTTGACCGTTTTTTATCAGATCATCCAGCTTAACGGCCAGATAGTGGGAGGTTTCCTTATCTACAAGATTTATATCTCCCAGCATTTCACAATAAGCCAGTTTCATGGCCCGGTTCAATACATTAACATCGTTAAATAGCAAAGTTGTTTCGGTCTTGTTTTTCACCTTTTGCAACTCCTCTTCGTTCAATTCCGAAAGTATTTTTTGCAGCAATTCCTGAATGGCTTTGTCGCCTGATTCGATGGGAATTCCTTTGCTCAGTTTACCTTCTATTATAAATAAGCCGGGCTCTACATCGCCGGTGATATAACAATCAATTTCGCTGAAAAGCCCTTTTTCTTTCACCAATACCTGATAAAGCCGGGATGATTTTCCGCTACCCAGCATATCCGAGAGGAGGTCGGTTTCGTAATATCCTGTTTCCATTCGACCCGGCATATGCCAGGCTTTCAGTACCATATCAAGCGGTACGGGTGCCTTTATTTCCAGGTGTCGGGGTTCTGATTGTACCGGTTCGGTTTTGTATTGCGGACGATTAACCTTGCGGGCCGGAATATCTCCAAACCACTTGGTGACCAACTCCAGAGCGGGCGCTTCTTCAATATGTCCGGCAATAACCAGTATAGCATTATTGGGCGCATAAAATGAATCAAAGAATGTTTTTACATCTTCTAACCGCGCTTCTTCAATATGGGAGATTTCCCTGCCAATGGTTGGCCATGAATACGGATGTTCGAGGTATGCCAGGGGCAGGAGTTTTAACCAGGTATCGCCGTAGGGCTGATTCAGGTAACGTTCTTTAAACTCCTCAATCACCACATTTCGTTGCACATCCAACGATTTCTGGTTGATATTCAGACTGAACATTCGGTCGGACTCGAGCCATAATCCGGTTTCAATATTGTTAAACGGCAGGGTGAGGTAATAATTGGTGATATCGTTGCTGGTAAATGCATTGTTATCTCCACCGGCTGTTTGCAAAACGGTATCGAAATCGGGAACATGTTTTGAACCTCCGAACATGAGGTGTTCAAACAAATGGGCAAAACCCGTTTTATCGGGAGATTCATCTTTTGAGCCAACCCGGTATAAAATATTCAGTACGCAAAGTTTGGTATTGAAATCGGGGTGGTGAATTACGGTTAAACCGTTTTGGAGGGTGTGTTTTGTGAATAACATCTTGACCTTTGCAACCTATGAACTATTTTGATGATTATAACGCATTAGCGCGCGGATAGTTCGAAAATGAACCGAATGTATACCCCGGCTAAAATAATTTATTAGACGTACCAAAAACGCCTCGAATTAACATACACGAAATCAGTTACTTAACAAATCAGAAGTTAAAACCTAAGTTAACATATGTGGAAAAGGCGTTGAGTTCTGCAGATCGCATAAAGGTAACCTCCAGCGGACCCAAAACCGAATCGTATGAAAAACTTAACCCGAAACCGGTGAGGTATTGCTTTTTTTGAACAAGGGCATCTGTTGTATAATAGGAATGAAATATGGGAACAAAATTTCCGACATTACCTCTCAGGGTAATGTAAAAATTGCGAACCGGACTTGTTCTTATTCCTCCCATAACGCTTGCAAAATTGTTGGTGTTGAGTTGGTATTCATTTACCCCGACAAAGGAAATTTGATTACGAAATTGTTGAACCAGGCCACCAACCACATAATTATTGAAAAGGATAGCCGAGCGGTTTAGCCGGTATGGATTGAAACTGAAATAAGCATTGATGCCGAATAATGCCACCCACGATCGCGAAATTGAATAGGTTTTTTGGGTATTGAATTTAAACTGTATATAATGGTTGAGTGCTGCAAGTTTCAACGTGTCTTCCGGAACGGAAACAAAATAATTATCACCGCTTGGGTTCTGAATATATTGCGAAAAATGGTAACGCGTATCATAAATAAAGGAAGTTTCAATATACGTTTTGGAACCCTTGTTTGGGAAGTAAACCCGGTCGTGAGAGTTGGTTAAAAAGTACCCGTAATAATTCCAGTGTGCGATGTTTCCATCATAGATCAAAGAGTTTCCAAACACTTCCGGACTCACCGAAATGAACTCACGCTTTAATCCGATTCCGTATGCACGAGCGCTTTGAATGGACTTTTGGAGTTTGACATCAAATCCGGTATAGAATTGCCGGTACTGAGAAACCTTCACCAGATTCTGATAAATGGGATATTCGTTTTGGTCGTAATACACCGCACCTCCGATTCCAAAATCCTGTTTGGGTCCGAAGTATAAAAAGTACTCGCTGCGCAATCGCAGGTAATGAGAAATATTGGCGGTTACATAAAACCGCGATCGTTTTCCCAATGTATTCCGTGTGGTAAAATTCAGAATAAAAGCACTGCCTGTAAATGTGTTTTGATTAAGCGCGAATTTGACATATGAATTTGGATTTTCGACAGTGATCAGGCGCAATTGAGCATACCCATCCTTTGGAATTAATTCATAACTGATGCGGTTAAAATAACGCGTACCGTATATATGTGTTATTCTATTCGCAATATCGTTTAAAGCAAAAGGTGTGTTTTTGGGAATGGCCAACTTTCCGGTTACTAAAATAGGATCCACGCTTTTTGTACCTTCAATAAAGATGGTGTTAATGATGACCGAATCGGGCAAAATGGTAATTTCTTTTTTAACCGGACCGAAAATCCGGTTGATAGAGTCGGCCAGATTACGCAATGCATCAAACTGTGCAAATGCCGCATCGTACCCTCGTTGAATCAGCGAATCAGCTTCAAAAAAACTGGTTGTCCCGAAATTATCCATATTGGGTTCAATCAGATACGTGCACAATTTTTTCTGTCGTTGCGAGTCGTCGTTGTCAACAATAAATAAAGATTGATTCAGAATATCAAACACACTTTGCAATTCATTTTCTTTCAGGAAGCCCTGCGATAAATTGACCCCGATAACAATATCGGCACCCATATCGAGCATGTCGCTTACCGGGAAATTGCGCACAATTCCCCCATCCACCAGCAAACGTCCCTGGTATTTTACCGGAGAAAAAATGGAAGGGATGGCCATGCTGGCGCGGATGGCTTCGGCGAGGTTACCACTATCCAGCCGAACAGCAGAACCGGTGGTAATATCGGTTGCAATACAGCGGAACGGAATGGGAAATTCGGAAAATCGTTTGGTTTTGTATGCCACCGAAAAAATGCGTGAAAGCTCTACCGAAAAACTTTGCGCATCAATGATTCCTTTTGGTAAAACCAACCGGTTTTGCACCAAGGGAATTTCCATTATATATTTTCCGTATTCGCTTTTTTCTTCAATGGAAATCTGGCTAAGTTTGGGCGTATTGGTAAGCAGTACCGACCAGTCCTGATTGCGCACTATATACTCAATGGAATCTACGGAATACCCAACGGCATACATGCCTCCAATGATAGAACCTACCGATGCGCCCGCAATATAATCAACATGTATTCCCGCTTTTTCTAAAACACGCAGAACGCCCACATGACAAATGCCTTTGGCACCGCCGCCGCTGAGTACCAGTCCTATTTTGGGTCGTTTGGAGGCCCGGGTTTGATCTTGCGCCAATAATGGAAAAGCGATACTTAAAGTAAAAAACAATAGGCAGCTGCGTGCAAAAAGTTTTCCTGCAACAGATAACGAATTAAGAAATACCAGGAGGATGAAGTTTCGCTGCAGTGGTGTGTTTTTCGATATGCGTTGGTTGAAAAGCAATATAATGTTTGTAAAGATAATATTGTATTTCCGTCCTTTTCATGTGTTTACATCATAAATGAGCAAAAATACTATGGAAATTAAACGGTAACTTTGCCGCCTAATTATTTCATATGGCGATCAGAAAAAGGCCGGATTCGGCAAAACCCGGAGGAGGCAAGAAAAAACCGGGATTCAGCTCCGGTATAAAACGCGACGGATTTAAATCGGGTGGATATAAAGGAAAAGCAGGCGGAAGTGGCGACGACAAGCCTCGCTTTCGTGCAAAGCCAACGGGCGATAAACCATATGCACGCAAGACTTCCGATTCGGGAGAATATCGTAAAACATCATCTCCACGCAGCGGATCAGCACCGTACAAAAAGAGAGATGGAGATGATTCCAAAAGCGGATTCAAAAGAACAGCTACGCGTTCATTTGAAAAGCGCGAAGGCAGCTACGGAGACCGTAAACCATCGAGTGGATATAAAGGTAAGAGCAGCGGCGACTCATCCAGACCACCGCGCAAATACGGCGATAAACCAACAGGCGATCGCTATGTACGTAAAAGTTCAGGCGACGATTCAAGACCTCCGCGTAAGTACGGTGACAAACCGACCGGTGATCGCTTTGTAAGAAAAAGCAGCAGCGACTTATCCAGACCACCCCGCAAATATGGCGATAAGCCTGCCGGGGATCGTTTTGAAAGAAAAAGTAGTAGCGATTCAAGACCACCGCGCAAATACGGCGACAAACCTACAGGCGATCGATTCGTTCGAAAGAGTTCAGGCGACGATGCAAGGCCACCACGCAAATATGGCGACAAACCCTCTGGTGATCGCTTTGTAAGAAAAAGCAGCAACGACTCGTCCAGACCGCCTCGCAAATACGGCGAAAAACCAACAGGCGATCGATATACACGCAAGCCGGATAGCAGTGATACCAGAAAGGAAAACAGCGACACAGAAAGACCACCAAGTAAGTTCGGGGATAAACCATTAAGAGATAGCAGGGTACGAAGGCCAGCGAGTGGATTTACACGTAAAGACCGTGACGACACAGAAAGACCAGCAACACGCACTCCGCGTACTTCTGACGGTGATGATAAGCCGGCATTTCGTAAACCAACCGAGTTTAAAACACGCAGTTTTGCGGGAGCAAAAAAAGAAGGCGACAGAGAACCACGTCGTAGGTTTGAGAAACCGGCCTATGGCTCCAAACCGCGTACAGGAGCCGGATCGCGGACACGTACCCGTACAAAAGACGCTGAAGGCGATATGCTTTCCGAATCAGGAACCATTCGTCTGAACCGCTATATTTCCAATGCAGGAATTTGCTCGCGCCGTGAAGCCGATAAATTGATTGGTGCCGGACTGGTGAGTGTAAACGGTACCATCATTACAGAAATGGGTCATCAGGTAAATCCGGGCGATGTGGTGAAGTACAACAACAGCAAACTGAGCACCGAAAAGAAGGTATATCTGTTGATGAATAAACCGAAGGACATGATCACTACGCTCGACGATCCTGACAAGCGTAAAATTGTAACCGATTTGTTGAAAGGCGAAGATCTGCCAAGGGTATATCCGGTAGGCCGTTTAGACCGGAATACGACGGGTGTATTGTTGCTGACCAACGACGGAGAAATGGCGCAGCGCCTGATGCATCCGAAATACGAGGTGCAAAAAATTTATAAAGCCACGCTGGATAAAAACTTCAAAGGCGAAGACTTGTGGACATTGACTCAGGGTGTTGAACTCGAAGACGGTTTTATTAAACCCGACAGCATTGCCGTTCCTGATCCTGCTGTTAAAAACGAAGTGGGAATTGAGATCCACAGTGGCCGGAATCGCATCATTCACCGCATGTTTGAACATGTGGGATATTCGCTGGATAAACTCGACCGGGTATTGTATGCCGGATTATCGCGCAAAAGCCTGAAACGGGGCGAGTGGAGAATGCTGGAAGAACGCGAGATCTCGGCGCTGAAGAAGCTCGTAAAACTGAAATAGATAATCACCCCGTAAAGAGTAGAAAAATCAAATAAAAACCTAACTTTGCACTTCAAAAAATAAAGCGATGAACACAACCTTATTGTTTATAGGAAATCTGGGTGGCGGCGAATGGATCATTATTATTTTAGCCATATTGCTGTTATTCGGCGGTAAAAAAATTCCGGAATTGATGCGCGGTATCGGGCAAGGTATGCGTGAATTCAACGATGCCAAGAAAAGCGTTAAGTCCCAAATCGAAGACGGAATGAAGGACAAAGAAAAAACTGAAAACGCCGAGAATAAATAGTGAAGGAATACAAAAGCTTAACTGACATTCAATCGGATATTTCCGGCGACAAGATCACCTTACGTGATCTTGTTTTGCATTATCTCGGGAACATTGAGAAACAAGCTTCCCTGAATGCATTTCTGGAAGTATACGGCGATGAAGCCCTCCAACGCGCGGACCTCATTCAGGATAAAATAAAGCAAGGCAGAGCCGGAAAGCTGGCCGGAATGGTGATTGCCCTGAAAGACAATATTTGTTATAAAGGACATCACGTTTCTGCTTCTTCCAAAATTTTACAGGGCTTCGAATCGGTTTACAGTGCTACCGTGGTCGAGCGATTACTGGCTGAAGATGCCATCATCATCGGACGTACCAATTGCGACGAATTTGCCATGGGAGCATCCAATGAAAATTCAGCATACGGACCGGTGCACAATGCGCTGGATCCTGAACGGGTTTCCGGTGGTTCATCGGGTGGATCTGCAGTTTCGGTACAATCCGATTGTTGTCTGGCTGCATTGGGTTCAGATACCGGCGGATCGGTACGTCAACCCGCCGCTTTTTGTGGTGTATATGGTTTGAAACCTACCTATGGAAGAGTATCACGCTATGGACTAATTGCCTATGCTTCATCGTTTGATCAGATCGGAACCTTTACCAAAAGTGTGACCGATTCACGTAAA
The DNA here is from genome assembly GCA_041665785.1 of Bacteroidia bacterium. Taxonomy (GTDB): domain Bacteria; phylum Bacteroidota; class Bacteroidia; order UKL13-3; family UKL13-3; genus JBAYIE01. The sequence continues at coordinate 77,632 of JBAYIE010000002.1, forward strand.
TTGATGGAGGTAATGGCAGGCAAAGATCCGATGGATGCTACCACATCCGAAAAACCGGTGCTTACCCAATCCAACGTTCATACGCAAAAAAAATTCCGGATTTCTTATATCCGTGAGTGCATAGAGCACGAAGGCATTGATCCAGATGTGAAGGCTGCCACGATGAAGCTGATACAGGAATTGCGTGAAAAAGGACACGAGGTAAACGAAATCAGTTTCCCTTATCTTGAATACCTTGTTCCGGTATATTACGTATTGACCACAGCAGAAGCGTCATCAAATTTATCGCGCTTTTCGGGCATGTTGTACGGTCATCGCAGCGATCAAGGGCACGACCTCGACAGCATGATCCGAAAGTCACGCAGCGAAGGATTCGGGACAGAGGTGAAACGCAGAATCATGCTCGGTACTTTTGTTTTATCAGCCGGATATTTTGATGCGTATTATACCAAAGCCCAGCAAGTTCGCCGTCTGGTACAGGATAAAACAGAAGCGTTGTTGAGAGAGGCTGATTTTATTCTTTCGCCCACAACACCAACTGCAGCCTTTAAACTGGGCGAAAAAGCCGGTAACCCGATTGCCATGTACCTGGCCGATTTATATACCGTACATGCCAATATATCGGGGCATCCCGCGCTGAGTTTTCCATATGGGTCAGACAAAAACGGTATGCCAATTGGCATGCAACTGATGTCGGATCATTTTAACGAATCTGCGTTACTGGATTTCACTGAAGTCCTGTAACGATTAACCAAACCAACCGATCGATGAGAAACAGCTTACTTCTGTTTATAGCGCTTTTTTTGACTTTTACGGGCGTTTATAGCCAACCGGTACGTCCCGGGAGCGACGAGCTCTATCAAGCCCGTCTGGCTACCTTAAAAACCTCCATCGAACTTATATACCGTACAGAGGTAAAGCAGTATATTGAAGCATACATTGAAAATCCGGATCGCACAAGGGAAATTATCCAGCAAAGCAAGACACAATTTCCGCTAATTGAGCGGGCTTTAAGAAGCAAGGGTGTAAGTACCGATTTGAAATATCTGGCTGTAGCTTTATCTGAGCTCAATCCGATAGCTAAAAATCCGTATGGTGCCAACGGAATCTGGATGATGATGTTCAACGTTGGCAAGATGTACAAAGTGAAAGTGAATTCATTTGTAGACGATCGCCTGGATCCTTACAAATCATCCGTTGTTGCGGCAACCCATTTCCGCGATTTGTATTCCATTTACCATCAATGGCCTTTGGTAATTGCAGCTTATGCATCATCTCCGGTGATGCTCAACAAATGCATACGCATGGCCAACAACAGCCTTTATTTTTGGGATGTATATCCGTTTCTACCCGAAACCACCCGCGATATTTATCCCAGGTACATTGCCGCCGTTTATATCATGAATTTTTACCGCGAACACGGTATACGCACTATCGCTCCTGAAGTGCGCATGGAAACCGATACGGTTTTGGTAAACAAATGGCTCTCTTTACAACAAATTTCCGCAACCATCGATATTCCTCTCGAAGTGCTTCGTAAGTTGAATCCTATTTTTAAAAAAGATATTATTCCATATAACCTGCACGGATACCAGATTCTTTTGCCCGAAGGGAAAGCTGCGCATTTCGATCGCCTGAAAGATTCCGTGTATAATCCATTGCCCCGTCCGGCCGATTTTGTACCCGTTCAAATTCAACACGAACCTACCGATTCAACAACAACACAGGTAGTGAGCGCAGTTGAAAACACCAAACAGGAGGAGAAACGCTTTGATAAAAAACGACTGTACTATACGGTTAAAAAGGGAGATAATCTGGCAGATATTGCTGATTGGTTCGATGTTACGCAACGCGAGATCGTTTCGTGGAACAAACTGAAATCAACAAAGGTAGTCAGAGGTAGAAAACTCATCATTTGGGTGAACGAAAAAAAGACCGGTTATTACAAGCGTATCAATTCGATGAGTACAGTGCAGAAGAAGAAGCTGAAGCGAAAGGATTGAGGTGTGGATCCTGGACAAAACGTCCGGGAGAATGAATCATTGTTTTTTGAAATCACGCTGATTAATCAAACAGTTCTTCGGGATTGGGCACACGGAATACCATATAGTTGGTACCCAAAAAATTCAGAACGGCATTGAGCACAATGGCAACGATATTGGAAACAGTGGTATCGTAAGTATAGGCGTATTCGGTAATGGTGTGCAATTGCAGAAAATCAAGCACCCAATAGACCGGCTGGTGAAGCCTGAAAATATGATCACAGGTATAATTAAAAGCCAGGTAAACAAAGAAAGTTATTACATACACCAGAACGTATTTTAAGAGGTATTTTTCACCTTCATCCGTATGTTCAACATACGTCCAGAATTTGTTCAGCGTAAAGCCTACAAAGAAGCCCAATACATAACCAATGGCTTTGGCCAACAGGTTGTATTGCGGGAATTGAAGCGTAGTTACCCAGAAGACAAAAAGACTGACACCTGCGGCCGCGCATCCTACAATAACGAATTTGATGAATTTATGCGCCAGGGGATATTTCCGGATCCATTTTCTGAAAGACTTTAGGGCGCGCATATTCCGAAATTAAGGGTTTATTGGGTTACTCCCATTTTTAATTTTTCTGCATTCTCGGCCACCTGCAGGTTGTCGATAAAATCCTGAATTTCGCCATCCAATACTTGCGGTAAATTGTAAACGGTATAGCCAATCCGGTGATCAGTAACTCTTCCCTGCGGGTAATTGTAAGTTCGGATTTTAGCAGAACGATCTCCTGAAGAAACCATCGTTTTTCGCGAGGATGCAATTTTTTCGTTGTGCTTCTGCAATTCAATTTCGTACAACTTGGTCTTGAGCATTTGCATAGCTCTTTCGCGGTTTCCGTTTTGGGTGCGTTCAACCTGACAAACCACTACAATGCCGCTTGGTTTATGCGTAAGCATAACTTTACTTTCGATCTTGTTTACGTTTTGTCCGCCTGCTCCGCCCGATCGCGCTGTTTGCATATCAATATCGGCCGGATTCAGTTCCACATCCACATCTTCGGCTTCGGGCAATACCACCACCGTTGCGGCTGAAGTATGCACACGACCTTGTGTTTCCGTGTCGGGCACACGTTGTACACGGTGCACACCACTTTCGTATTTCAGAATACCATATACATCGTCTCCGGTAACTTCAATGATGATTTCCTTGTAACCACCGGCTGTGCCTTCGGTAAAATCAATCATATCGGTTTTCCAGCCGCGACGTTCACAGTAGCGCAGATACATGCGGGCCAGGTCTCCGGCAAACAAACTGGCTTCATCACCTCCTGTACCTGCACGGATTTCAAGCACAGCATTTTTCTCGTCCTCCGGATCTTTCGGAATCAGCAATAAGCGCACTTCATCTTCAAGAGGCTCCACTTTCGGAATCATTTCGTCGAGTTCGGCCTTGGCCATTTCACGCAGGTCTTCATCCTTTTCAGTCTGGAGAATTTGTTTGCAGTTTTCTATATTACCCAGCAAGTCGCGGTATTCGAAATATTTTTGAACGATTTTTTGCAGGTCTTTGTATTCGCGGTTCAGCTGGGTATAGCGCTTCATATCCGACAAAATATCCGGTTGAGTCAGCAATTCTTCAACTGTTTTCGAGCGTTGGTAAATAAGTTCCAGTTTTTTCAGCATACAGGCGAAACAAAAAATGTGGCGCGAAGATAGCCAAAATAGCCGTTAGAAAAATGAAGGATTAGTAGGTATAAATAACCAGCATTCCGGGATACAACATATAGAGTTTATCTGCGGTAATATCCAGGGAGATCCAACCCGGATCACCGGGCAGCGACAATTCTGAATCGACCGCACTGATGCGGTTGTATTGATGCAATTGGCCCTGTTTCAGGTAAAAGAGATGCGAACCGATGGATCGAAAAAAAACAGCGCCGGTAATGGGTAAGGTGCGTTGATAATTGCAAAATAAATCGAATAATAGAATTCCGTTCATGGTATCGTTTACCATTACCTGTCGCCCGTCTTCGCGAATCTGCAAGGGTGCAAATTGTTTGCTTTTGGTGAATTGCAGGATGTTTCCGCTGCTTTGCGGGTTTTGTCCATCCTTGTCTATTTTTTTCAATTGCAAGTCGGAATAATCAAATACCCAAATGCTGTTGTCGTATGCACGGGCCACGGTGGATGCCTGAGTAATACCAAAAACTGAAAGGAGGGTTTCGCCCCTGAACGCCAGGTTATTGTCGAGGTAAACCACCTTATTCAATTCCCGGTAGAACACATAAATTTCGAGAGGATTGGAAGGATCGAGGCCGGTAATATTTCCCTCGTATTTGTAGTTGAGTGTGGAGAGGATTTTTCCGTTTTTATCGAGTTTGTATACCTGATTGGTTGGACTCACGGGATAAGAGTTTCCCATCGGATCGGTTTCCAACATTTTTGCTGAAAGCGGTATGCGGAGTAATTCTTTAAACAGCACTGAAGTGTCAGTTTGCTGTGCAAAAAGTGACCAACAACTTAGACCAAACAAACCGACAATAAAGCGCTTCATTTCAATCGAGGAATTGTTTGAGATCCATCGTTTGACCGTCAAAAACGGCGTATGTATTTTGTGTAAACCAATCGCCAAGGTTTATTACACGCGCATCGAGCAGCGTTTTATCAAAAGCCAGGTGACGGTGGCCAAACAGAAAGTAATCTACGGGATGTTTTTCCAATACTTCTGCGGCATGTAACATTTGATATTCTTTATCGTCGCCGAGATAAGTAGAGTTCGAGCCAAACGTTTTTTCCTTGCTGCGTTTCGAAAACCAGTTGGCAAATGGTATTCCGAAACTAGGATGGATCAGTGAAAATACGCGTTGAAAAAAGCGGTTCCGGTAAATCCAGAGTATAAATTTGAACCAATATTGTCCGGGCCCCAATCCATCACCGTGGGCAATATAAATGAGCTTATCAGCACTTTTAATCATCATTGGTCCATGGTGCACTTTACAACCGATTTCTTCTTCGAAATAACCGAATTGCCAAAGGTCGTGATTGCCATGAAACAAATGAATTCCTATACCGGCATCCTGCATTTCGCACAATTTACCTATCAGGCGCGAAAAACCTTTGGGCACAGCATGGCGGTATTCAAACCAGAAATCAAACATATCGCCAACGATAAATACCGCCTGCGCATCGTTCCGTATGCTTTCGAGCCAGCGTACCACACGTTGTTCGCGTTTTCGGCTGCTTGCTGCATCGGGTACACCAAGGTGAAAGTCGGAAGCGAAATAGAGTTTTTTACCCGGTTGTAAATGCACCTTGAAAAGGATTAAGCAGAAGGATGATGATCGTCGATCAGGAATACAAAAATTTCTTTGGGCCCGTGGGTCCCGATAACCAGCGTTTGGTCAATGGCGCGCGTTCTTCCGGGTCCGGTAAGAAAGGAAATCAAAGAAGGAAGGTTTTTACCGTAGCGGTTACGTATGAGTTGAAAGCCGTCTTTTATTTCCATCACCACTTGCGAAGCATATGCCACCACCAGCAAGGTTGGAGGGTATACCGTTAGGGTTCGTGAGTTTTTGGCAGATGAAACAAGGATACTTCCTGTTCGGGCGATCAGGGCTTCGCAGGTGGTAATGCCTACCTGTATTTTATCCAACGGGTCGCTGATACCGAAAAAAGGAATACCGGCATCTTTAAGTTGAGTTTGAAGGCTTTCGTCCCAGCAGGTCAGTTTTTTTAACTTATGGCGATCTTGCAATGTCAGCAGCTTATCAATGAAATCGAAGGAGTTGTCGCAAATGATAAAAAGCCCGTGAATGGTGGTATAATTTCGTGCAAACGTTTCGAGTATGGAAGTGTCGTTAGGATGCACATACACATTGCTTTCCAGGTCGATATTGGAAAATTTCGGCTTGGACTTATAAATCAGGGCCTGGCGGACCTTCTTCAGAATTTTTTCCTTGGATGTTGTAGTTTGTTCAACTGCCACGTGGAGCAAGATAAGGTTTTTATAAAAATAAACAGACGGATCAGTTGATAAAGGTCATCAGCAATCGTTTGGCAATAGGAATGATGGTTTCTTCTACCGGATAATTCAGGGTTGAACTTACTTCAAAGGTGGCAGGGTTGGGGAGTTTTTTGCGGTTGCGGGTAATATCAATTTTGATATTTTCGGGTGTGTTGGCCAGGCTTTTTTTATAGGTGGTCAGGTATTGGGTATGAACTGCCCGAAAGGTATCGGTTTCGTTTTCAAACAATTTTACCTCGTATTCATACACGCGTATTTCCGGTTTATAATCGTTGCGCACCAACATGTATCCATCGTTTTTGTACAAGGGCAGAATTCCTACCGGAGCAAATTCAATTTCCTGTTCTATAAAATCGTAAATGGCCTTTCCTTCATCGATATGTTTCCGGATTTCCGGCAATGAAAAATTCACCACATCCGCCAGGTGATTCATAAGTTCATCGTTGCCGATGGTTTTGCGGAATTCAATATGAAAATTTTTCCAGTCTACTTCGCTTATTTCACTGGGGAATGAAGCAAATAAGGTTTCCTTGTTACGTTGAAACGACGACAGGTTGCGGTAATGATATACGAGGTCGGAAAGCGACGGGTACAATTTGGTTTCGTTGAAGTCGTGGCGGATTTCTTTGAGGTATGCCAGAAGGATATACCGCTTATATTCCAGATCCGGGATCTCAGAAAAAAACCAGTTGGGATGTAAGGACTTCATACGTTTGCTTTATTGCATAACGTAAAAATAACCGGACTTTGGTATAAATGCCAGCAGGTAATGCACACCGGATTTGTGCAAAACCATTGCAGTGATCAGAACCGTTTGGTTAATGTGGCATTGAGTCCTACAAAGTAGGGATACTGTTGCATCCAGTCTTTATTGGCCACCATTGAATTCAAAGCGAATTTGGCAGATGGCATTAATCCAAGTGTTACTTCGTTGTTGAGCTTATAGGTCAGTGCCGGTGCAAATGTAGCAAACCAGTTGTTTTGAATTCCCGGAAAGGCTTCCTTGTCTTTGATCAGCAATACACCCACATTGTCGTAACTCACCATACCGGCATCGGTGGTGCTGATAATGGCATAACTCAGACCACCCTCGAGCACCAGATTAAATCGTGGTTGGTTGGTAATCCGATAACGTACAAAAACCGGAATTTCGGTCCACGAATATTTGATACGCGTGCTGTAGTTGTTACCTGAAATGATAGAGTCGTTGGGGTGAATAATTTGTGCGCCTTTCTCGGCACTTCCGGTAGTTGCTACAGGAGCAACAGTATTGAAATAAAATGACTGGCTGAAATTCAGAATGCCCATCCCTCCCGATATATTCCAACGCTCGTTGATGCGGTAATCAAGCAGAAACAGACCCGACCAGTCGATGCCCGGACTTTCGAGGGAATTGCGGAGGGCTTTATTTTTTTCAAATGAGAGGGATGAAGAACCTGGAGTTTCAAGCCGATTAAGACAAATATAGGCGCCTGCAATAACGCGGATAGAAAATTCGGTGAGTTTATCCGGATCATTTAAACCGGCGGTGCCGATGGCATTCGGATCCAGCGGATGAATTTTATGCATGCTATCAGTAACAGTTGCCAGGTTAATGATGGAAGGTTCAGGTTTGAGTGGTTGAATTTCCTGATGAACCTGTGCTTCGCTTTTTGCAGATTCTTTATCCTGTGCCGGTGAAACGGTGTTATGTTGTTCAACTTGAGCAACCGGAGATTGAACAGCAGGTGTATTTGCAATCGTTACTACATCAGTTGCAGGATCCGATGTTTTGTCAGAAGTTGTAGTTAGATTTCCAGAAACAACAGGTGCTTCAGCGCTTACCGGGTTCAATGAATTTTTATTTTCATCTGCATTCACCTCTTCCTTTTGTGCTGTTGCTACAGGTAAAGCAGCAGTTGTATTTTTAGTAACGGCAGATGTTGGTTTAACGGCAATACGGTGAATAGCTGTTTTTGTGCCGGCATTGCGGCGCGTATTGCTGTTGGCTGTTGAAGGAGGAGACTCTATTGTCCGTTGATTGGATCTTTTTGATGCTTCCGGAAGAGCAGTTAACGGAAGAGGATTTTTTACATTATCAGAAGGCGGGGCTGTTATAGTTACCGGAATATTTTGTTCGGCCGTTTCGCTGAACGGCTGTTTAGGCATGAACAGGTATATCAAGCCTAAAATAGCCACGCCGGTTACGGCATAGGCGAAGGTCTGGAAATGGTTCCATCCCGACTTTTCAGAAGGAAGGGACGATTCAAGTTTCTCCCAGTTTTCGGGATGATTGCGCACGGAGTAATCGTTGAATTTATTTTCCAGTTTCTTTTCAAAGTCAGTTTTCAGATCCCGGTCAATACGTTCCCACAATGATCCGGAAGGCGTATATTCCAGATCATTCAACCGCTTTTGCAAGCGTTTCTCCATTCTATTTCGGTTGTTGAAAAGGTTCATTGAGAATTTTGTAATGTTTGGCCAGAACTTGTTGCATATACATGCGGGCTCTGGAATATTGTGACTTGGAAGTACCTTCAGCTATTTCGAGCATTTCGCCTATTTCGCGATGGGTATAACCTTCAATGGCATACAGGTTAAACACCATGCGGTAGCCTTCCGGTATTTGTTGAATGAGTGCAACGATTTCGCGGGCCGAAATCTGATCGATCACATCATCCTGGTATGGTGCATCCACATTTTCCATACTTAACCTTTCCTGGAATTTGCGGTTGCGGTAACGGTACATGTTGATGGCGGTGAAAACCATGATGCGGCGAATCCAACCTTCAAAACTTCCTTCGTGTTTGAACTTGCCGATATTGTTAAACACCTTGATGAATCCTTCCTGCAACATGTCTTCCGCTTCACTGCGGTCGCGTGCATAGCGCATGCAAACGCCAAGCATTTTGGATGCAAAAGATTCATACAGGGTTTTCTGGCTCGAGCGATTACCCTGTATACAGCCTGCGATGATATCTTTTTCGTTGCTTAACACGTGTACCGATAAAGTCAAAGATACGAACCGGAGGGTTGTCTTCACCCAAAAATAAAGACAGGTCTGCACGATCTGTCATGTTTTTGGACTAATTTTGCCGACTCTTTGAAAAAGTGTCAGCAATTGACTTGTGGCATGTGATATGATAAGAAGGGAATACGAACACAACCATAAATAAAATAAAATAACAATGTCAGTAAATCTTAAACCATTGGCAGACAGGGTTCTGGTAGAACCTGCTCCAGCTGAAGAAAAAACCGTTGGCGGAATCATTATTCCTGACACAGCGAAAGAAAAACCACAACGTGGGAAAGTCATTGCCGCAGGTCTGGGTAAGAAGGATGAACCGATGACTGTAAAAGCAGGCGACTCCGTTTTATACGGAAAATATGCAGGAACCGAGATTACCGTAGACGGTAAAGAATACCTCATCATGCGTGAATCCGATATTTTCGCAATCATTTAATAACTAATAATTTAATACATAATCATAATGGCAAAAAAGATATCATATAATGTAGATGCACGCGATGGCTTGAAGCGTGGTGTTGACGCATTGGCTAATGCAGTGAAAGTAACACTGGGCCCAAAAGGACGTAACGTGGTAATCGATAAAAAATTCGGTTCACCCATTGTTACCAAAGACGGTGTAACCGTTGCAAAAGAAATTGAACTGAAAGATCCGGTTGAAAACATGGGTGCCCAGATGGTAAAAGAAGTGGCTTCGAAAACTGCAGATATTGCAGGTGACGGAACTACAACAGCCACCGTATTGGCTCAGGCCATTGTAACAGCAGGTTTGAAAAACGTAGCTGCCGGTGCCAATCCGATGGATCTGAAACGCGGAATCGACAAAGCGGTAGACAGCGTAGTGGAAAGCCTGAAAAAGCAATCACAAAAAGTAGGCGAAGATTACCAAAAAATTCAACAGGTAGCATCTATTTCAGCTAACAACGATGAAGTTATCGGTAAGCTGATAGCTGATGCGATGGCTAAGGTTGGAAAAGAAGGTGTAATTACCGTTGAAGAAGCCAAAGGAACTGAAACAGAAGTGAAAACAGTTGAAGGAATGCAGTTCGACCGCGGTTACCTTTCTCCATACTTTGTTACCAATGCTGAAAAAATGGAAGCCGATCTGGAAAGTCCGTTCATTTTGATTACCGACAAAAAGGTAAGCAATATGAAAGAATTGCTTCCGGTTTTAGAGCCAGTTGCACAAAGCGGCAAACCCCTGATCATCATTGCAGAAGATGTAGAAGGTGAAGCCTTGGCAACACTGGTGGTAAACAAATTGCGCGGAACATTGAAAATTGCAGCCGTAAAAGCTCCGGGATTCGGTGATCGTCGAAAAGCCATGCTGGAAGATATCGCTATCCTGACCGGTGGAACCGTAATCAGCGAAGAGCGCGGATTCAAACTGGAAAATACCGATATCAGCATGTTGGGTCGTGCCGAAAAGATCTCGATCGATAAAGACAATACCACCATCATCAACGGTGCCGGTAAAAAAGAAGATATCGCTGCCCGTATCAACATGATCAAGGCACAGATCGAAAGCACCACATCGGATTACGACAAAGAAAAATTGCAGGAACGTCTGGCTAAACTGGCCGGCGGAGTTGCAGTATTGTATATCGGTGCCGCTACCGAAGTGGAAATGAAAGAAAAGAAAGACCGTGTGGATGATGCATTGCATGCAACACGTGCAGCAGTAGAAGAAGGTATCGTAGCAGGCGGTGGAGTAGCCTATATCCGTGCTATCGAAGCACTGGATAAACTGAAAGGTGCAAACGAAGACGAAAATACCGGTATCGCTATCATCAAACGTGCCATCGAAGAACCATTGCGTCAGATTGTGGCCAATGCAGGCGGAGAAGGTTCGGTTGTGGTAAACAAAGTGCGTGAAGGTAAAGGCGACTTTGGATACAATGCCCGTACAGAAGCATACGAAAACCTGATTGGTGCCGGTGTAATCGACCCAACCAAGGTAACCCGTGTAGCTTTGCAAAATGCAGCTTCAGCAGCAGCCATGATTCTAACCACCGAATGTGCTCTGGTAGAAGAGAAAGAAGAAAAAGCTCCGGCTATGCCAGGTGGAATGCCGGGCGGAATGGACGGAATGTACTAAGCGAAAGCTTAACCCGAATAAACCCGGATCATGGAAACGTGATCCGGGTTTTTGTTTATAAGGAGTAGTTAGTTATTTAATTTTTTATTTGGGCGCGCCCCCTGAAGTTAAGCGCGGAAGATGCTTATAAATGAAGTAATTATTCGTCGCGCATTCTTCAGAGGTCGGGCTTTCGCTACTCGCTTTTCATGAAGTATTGCTAATGCAAACTTCATAAAAGAGCTCAAACAGGCCGCTCAATCCCTCGCGCATTATCCTCAAAAAAGAGTGTAGTGGCAATCATAGAATTTGCAGGTATTGCAATTGCGATTTTTCATTAAACTTATCAGCTATTGCAACAAAACGGGTTACCCTTGTTTTTAATTGAACGGTCATCTTGTCTTTCAAAGGATGAATGAAAAAAATAAGCCCCGTTAATAACAGGTTTTGGAGTTAAAATAAGCACGCAACAATATATATTTACATTATGAAAAGGTTCCTGAAACGTTTACTGATTGCTCTTGGTATAATTGTTATTCTCCTCGAAACCGGTTTGGTGCTGACCGACAATGGGTATGTGAACAAGGTGCTTCAACTCACTGTATTGAGAGGCATCAACGAGCCCGATATTTATGAACTGGAATTGTTTGATTACGATATTGTAGCCATCGATCAACCACAACCATGGGCGGCATCGGTGCGATACAATACCGTTTCACCGGATGCGGCAGCTATCAGAACCATGGAAAAGCTCAGGACCACTGGTTTCCTGGTGGTGCATCGCGACAGCCTGTTGTTTGAAAAATACTGGGAAAACGCTACAGCAGAAACGGTTTCCAATTCATTTTCCATGGCTAAATCGATCGTGGGTATTTTGATTGGATGTGCGCTTAAAGATGGTTTGATTCAGAGCATAGATCAACCGGTGAGTGATTTTATTCCAGCATTTAAAGAACCATCCAAAGCCGGAATTACGATCCGTCATTTGCTGACAATGAGCAGCGGATTGGATTTTAAAGAAGATTATGTAAGTGTATTTTCATGGCCGGCCGAAGCCTATTACGGACCGGATGTAAATGGCTTGACCATGAAAGGAAATGCGGTGATGAAGCCGGGAACCGTTTGGCAATACAAAGGCGGCGACACTCAATTGCTCGGTATGATTTTAACAAAAGTTACCGGAATGAAAGTTTCGGATTATGCTTCATTGAAATTGTGGAAACCTATTGGAGCAGAAAACACCGCATATTGGAGCAAGGATGAGGTGGGAAATGTAAAGGTGTCGTGCTGTTATTATGCTTCAGCGCGTGACTTTGCAAAGATCGGGCGTTTGTACAAAGAATATGGTCGATGGGGCGAAAAGCAAATTGTTGATTCAGCATATGTCGTTGGATCTATAACCAATGCGCCATTGGTGGATATAAGTCAAAAACCTGTTGTGAAATACGGGTTTCAATGGTGGCTGATGAACTACAAACATCAGAATATTTTTTATATGCGCGGTATTCGTGGTCAATATGTTTTCGTGATTCCCGCTATGGATTTGATCGTGGTAAGGCTTGGTCATTTACGCGGAGAAAAAGGCAGCGACAATATTCCATCCGATGTGTATGTTTATCTGGATGCAGCCTTTCAGGTTGCCGGGATCTGATACAACATGAACGCCAAGCCCATTTATGTTGTACTTGGACCGACTGCCAGCGGTAAAACCCGTTTGGCTGTGCGTTTTGCTGCCGCTTTAAATTCGGAAATCATCAGTGCCGATTCGCGTCAGGTTTTTAAAGACATGAATCTCGGAACGGGGAAAGACTATGAGGAGTATATTCAGGAAGGACGAAAAATACCGGTCCATTTAATCGATCTGGCAGAACCGGGCGAAGATTTTCATTTAACGGCATACATGGAACATTTTTACAGCGTATATGCCGGGCTGGAAAAGCGCAATTTGATTCCTGTTTTATGCGGTGGAAGCGGATTGTATCTGGAAGCTGTGCTGAAAGGATTTGCCTATGCATTTGTTCCGGTAGACAGGGATCGGCGAAAAGATTTGGAAGCATTTTCAAAAAAGGAACTGGAAGAGTTTTTTCAATCCTTACCCGAAACTCCATTTCGCAAATTGGCCGATACATCAACACACAAGCGTCTGATACGTGCTATTGAAATCAGTGAATACCTGATTGTGCATCCGGAGTATGAAAAAATATTACCTGCATTTAGGCCGATAATTTTTGGTTTAAATCCTCCGGTTAACGAGCGCAGGAAAAATATTGAAATACGTTTGAAACAGCGACTCGAAGCAGGGTTGGTGGAAGAAGTTGCACAATTGCGTTTGCGATTATCCGACGAACAATTGATGCGTTACGGATTGGAATATAAATTCATCACTCAGTACTTAAGAAATGAGATGAGCAAAGAGAAAATGGTACAACTTCTAACCATTGCGATTCAACAATTTGCAAAGCGTCAAATGACCTATTTCAGAAAGCTGGAGCGGGAAGGATATCAAATTCATTGGGTAAATCACGAAACCTCTTTGGCAGATTTATTGGCAGTCAGAAATAAGAAAGCCGCCGGCTAGAAGCGACTATAAGTTGGTTTGAATTATTTCTTTTTTGGTTTGATCTTCCTCGGTTTTAACATGCGAGATACTTTATGGATTTGAGAAACCTCCTTTATGTTGTCAAAATCAATCCATACGGAATGAACGTATTGTGCTAAAAGCTCAATGGGATCTTGCGATGGTTTCTTGGTCGTCATAGGAATGTGATTTAAGTAAAAATGCATACGCGTTGTATTGGTATTGGAAAGGTAGGTTGACAGTTCGCTTGAAAACAAGAATGAAAACATTCTTTTGTATGTTAATCATTTGATATACAGCAAGAAAAAATTTGCTCCTGCGTATAATTTCATGCTTCATACCTCTAACAAGGGTGTTCATGAGTAAGAGTGATACCCATATCAATGACAAGCATCTTAATTGCCTAATACAGCAGCCGCACACGATTCTTTTTGATTGTAATTGCAGCTGGTTTAACTTGGGTCCCATGAACGAAAGGATCCGGGTTGCGATTTGCGACGATCACAAAATATTCAGGAATGGAGTTATTTCATCCCTGAAGCCTTTTAATAATATTGAAATCGTGGCCGATACGGAGAATGGTACTGAGTTGTTGAAAAAGATTCATTCGACTTCTCCAGATATTGTATTGCTGGATATCAATATGCCGGAAATGGATGGACTTGAAGTGTGTAAACGCATCAAGAGTAAATATCCCGAAGTACATGTGATCGGACTTTCCTTGCATGAGCAGGTGTATTTTATAACCGGAATGTTCAAAGCCGGTGCCGGAAGTTACCTGTTAAAAGATGTGGATCCTGAAGAAATGGTACACGCCATGCAACAGGTTTATATACATGGCTTTTACCTGCACGACCAAATTCCGGTTGACCTGGTGAAAAATCTCGTGAAAATGGATCACCCTGCAGTTGGACTGTTTATAGAAAGTAATGAAGAACTTAAAGAAAGAGACATTGCATTATTGCGTATGATAACGGCAGAATATACCAACAATGAGATAGCCGAAAAGCTTTCATTGAGTCCGGTGACCATAGAAAATTATCGCAATCAATTGCTCAAAAAAACAGGAGCGAGAAATACAGCCGGACTCGTTACGTATGCTATACGAAAAGGGTATGTTATTTTGTAAATCAACGGGGTAAAGGCAATGTTAAAGTTGCTTTCATTCCTTTTCCAGGTGTTGAATCTAAGGCACATACTGCACCGATCATTTTAGCCCGGCTTTCCATATTTCTTATGCCCAATCCTTTAGCTGTAATAATATCTAAATCAAATCCTATCCCATTATCCCTGTAAATGACACAGAATTGGTGGTTGCGAACATCCAGATCTATATGAACAATAGTGGCATTGGCATATTTGAGGGTGTTATGTAAAAGTTCCTGGAGGATCCGGTAAATCATGAGTTCCTCTTCAAAACCGGGACGTTGTATAGTATCTGCGACTTCCACTACTATGCGTAAATTGCTTCCTTGTACCAAAGGTTTTATTTGTTCCTCAAGAATATAGGACAGGCCAAATTTTTCGAGTCCGGGCGGAATGAGATTATGTGCAATTCTGCGGGTACTTTGTATGGAATGATCCACCACGGTAACCAGTTCTTCCAGAAGTCCGGATTGAATCTCCGGGTCGTTCACTTTGTTAAACCCCTTTATGCGCATACCAATCGTGCTCAGGTTGACCCCAATTTCATCATGCACATCGCGTGCAAAACGTGTGCGTTCTTCTTCCAGTGTTTTCAGATTGCTGAAGATCAGTTGTTCCTGAAATGCCTTCTCCATGTTGAATTTTTCTTCCCTTGCTCTGACCGATTTTCTGTTATAAACAACAAACAAAACGATGGAGGTGCATGCCAATAAAAGCATGCCCGCTGTTCCCACAAACAATATAAAATACAAATCTATTGACGGGGATGTATCCATAACGCTTTAGCAAAAAAGAGATAATGTAAAAGAAGGAAAACATTGTGAAGAGCCCAAACCAGATTCATTTGAGGTAAAATCAGATTCACCATCAGGACAGCAAAGAAACTCGAGGCATAATACAGTATGATGCCCAGTGTTATCCAGAACATGGGCATATGCAACAGCGTACCTGAATTCTCTGTATTTAACAAATAAATATGGACGATGGCATAAAAAAGAATTATTAAAAACTCAATTCCTCTTGCATAGGTGTTGAATGTAAACAAGGATTGGAGGAAAAGGGAATTGACCACAGAGAAGACAGTAAATACAATTACCAGGGTAAAAATAAAGTTGCGTGGGATAAGCTTGTGAATGTGCTCACTATACAAAAACGACAAGAATCCGAACTCAATCAGGGTAAACACATGCAGGACAGGGAAATTGTTTATTTTATAAAAAAATAACGCAATGGCTACTAATTCCGTCAGAGCAGAAAGAATCAGAAAAAGGGACAGGGAACGTAAGTCCCTGTCCTGGTAACGAAAGTTTTTCACACCGATAAAGGTGGGAAGCAGCACAAAAGAAGCTGCAATCAATGCAAAGTATTTTGACAAAGGTTGTCGGGTTATGAACTCAAAGGACTGTTCGCATCGCAATAGCTCGGACATGGAACGGCGAAATCATAGATGCCACTTGTGGTGGCCTCAGGAGAAAGGTCTATCATGTCGTTTCCTTGTGCATCTACACCTACCAGCATTACTTTCATAGGAAGCGGAGTGCCGGCATTGGGTTCCGGACTGTCGTAACCGAAGTAAATACGAACCTGGTTAATTCCTGATTCAGCCATTAGCGCTGTAACATCGGCCAGATCGAATGTGAAAGCATTGGCCAGATAACCGGATAAAGGCTCAGCACCCAACATGGTTGTAGTGTTGAAGTTACGCCAGTTTTCGGTGTAAGTTTCCGCTTCTGGCAACGGAATGGGAGAAATAGGAGGTTTAATCATAATGTCAGGGTGTTTAGAGTTGAAAACGAATGTAAAAAGATTTTAATAGAATCAGGGCATGAAGAATTAAGTCTTCCTTTTGATTTATTGAGCGGCAACTCTTGTTTTCTAAATCCGGATCGGAAGGGATAAAAAACACGGTTTAGAAAATGCTAAAATTAGTAGCAAAAATGCCGGTATTTTATTGTGCAGAGAACGAATTCGTATGTATATTGTTAGCCTGTTATGAAGCGAGACAAGGAGCAGGTTACAACAAACGGAGAAGCCGGATTTATTGAGGTATTGGGTGCCCGAGAGCATAACCTGAAGAACATAGATGTAAATATTCCACGCAACAAACTGGTTACAATAACCGGATTGAGCGGAAGCGGAAAGTCTTCGCTTGCATTTGATACTTTATTTGCCGAAGGCCAAAGACGCTACATGGAAAGTTTTTCGGCTTATGCGCGACAATTTATCGGAAATATGGAGCGCCCCGACGTGGATAAGATCAATGGTTTGTCGCCGGTGATTTCCATCGAACAAAAAACAGTCAATAAAAATCCCCGGTCTACAGTAGGAACCATTACCGAGATTTATGATTTTATGCGATTGTTGTATGCACGCGTAGCCGATGCCTACAGTTACGAAAGTGGCGAACGTATGGTGCGGATGACGGAAGAGCAAATCATTTCTACCATTGTGCAACAGTTTGCAGGTAAAAAGATCATGTTGCTTGCACCGCTCATCAAGGGACGTAAAGGGCATTACCGCGAGTTGTTTGAACAAATCAGAAAACAAGGATATACCAAAGTCAGGCTGGATGGAGAGATTCAGGATCTGGTTCCGAAGATGCAAGCTGACCGCTACAAAATTCACGATATAGAAGTATTGATTGATCGCATCGAACCCAGACAGGATTCGCGATTCCGCATTGCGGAGAGTGTTCGAAGTGCTTTGAAAATCGGGAAAGGAACATTGGTATTGATCGATACGGATTCAAAAAAGCCTTTTCATTTCAGCAAATTTTTGATGGATCCGGTGAGCGGAATCAGTTACGATGAACCGCAACCCAATTCGTTTTCCTTTAATTCACCTTATGGTGCTTGTCCTGCCTGCGATGGACTGGGTGTAATGAGCCGAATCAACGAAAGTCATATCATTCCGGATAAAAGTCTTTCGATCAACAAGGGTGGAATTGTGCCCCTGGGAGAAGCACGCGACAACTGGACTTTCATGCAATTGAAAGGGCTGGCTAAAATGCACAAGTTCACCTTTCACGATCCGCTCGAAAAATTATCGGAGCAAGCCATGCAAGCCATTTTGTATGGAACGGAAGAACCCATTCCGGTTACGACTAATTATTCAGGTCAGCCCCAAACCTGGAACTCAAAATGGGAAGGATTGGTTCCCTTTATCTCGCGTCATTATCACGAAAAGAGCAGCGATAGTGTGGCGCGATGGGCCGAAGAATTTATGTCGATAGAACCATGTTCTGAATGCAAAGGAGCGCGCCTGAAGCAAGAGTCTCTCTTCTATCGTATAGGCGACAAAAACATTGCAGAGTTATCTGCCATGGAAATAACTGAATTGGAGCAATGGTTTAGTCAGGTAGAAAAATCTCTCGACGATAAACAAAAACATATAGCCGCTGAAATTTTGAAAGAAATACGCAGTCGTATAAAATTCCTGATTGGTGTGGGCATTGATTACCTCACCCTTAATTCACCGGCCCGATCACTGAGTGGCGGTGAGGCTCAACGGATCAGGCTGGCCACACAAATCGGATCTCAACTGACAGGTGTATTGTATATTCTGGATGAACCCAGTATTGGTTTACATCAGCGCGACAATAACCGCCTGATTCAATCTTTAAAGGAATTGCGCGATGTAGGGAACAGTGTAATTGTGGTAGAGCACGATAAAGATATGATGGCTGAATGCGATTATATTCTGGATCTGGGTTATGGGGCAGGTATACACGGTGGACATATAGCTGCACAAGGTACCTGGAAGGAGATGTTAAAATCCGATTCGGTAACAGCGAATTACCTGAATGGAAAGCTACGTATAGAAGTTCCTGCAAAGCGGCGTAAAGGCAACGGTAAAAAGCTGGTCCTGAGTGGAGCCAATGGCAATAACCTGAAATCGGTGAGCGCTGAATTTCCATTGGGTACTTTAATAGCCATAACCGGAGTGAGTGGTAGCGGAAAGTCGAGTTTGATCAACGAAACCTTATATCCGATTTTGCGCCAGCATTTTTACGGATCGCATCAAAAACCGTTAACGTATAAAAAGCTAACCGGACTGGAACATGTGGACAAGGTGATTGATATCGATCAAAGTCCGATCGGTCGAACCCCGCGCAGCAATCCGGCCACGTATGTGGAAGTGTTCAGCGATATCCGCAATTTGTTTTCGGGATTACCGGAAGCAAAAATCAGAGGGTACAAACCCGGCCGCTTTTCATTCAATGTGAAAGGTGGAAGATGCGAAACCTGTCAGGGTGCGGGCATGCGAACCATCGAAATGAATTTTCTTCCCGATGTATATGTGCATTGTGAAACCTGCAACGGTAAACGTTACAACCGCGAAACACTGGAAGTGCGTTACAAGGGAAAAAGCATCAACGATGTATTGAACATGAGCATTGAAGATGCTGTTCGCTTCTTTGAACATTCACCGCAGATTTTGCGTAAAATTCAGGCACTGAACGATGTTGGATTAGGATATTTAACGCTGGGACAACAAAGCACCACCCTGAGCGGAGGCGAAGCACAACGGGTAAAACTGGCAACCGAACTGAGTAAACGGGATACGGGAAATACCTTGTATATTCTGGATGAACCTACAACCGGTTTGCATTTTGAGGATATCCGCGTATTGCTGGATGTATTGCAAAAATTGGTTGAAAAGGGAAATTCCATTATCGTAATTGAACACAATATGGACGTGATCAAAGTGGCGGATCATGTTATAGACATGGGACCCGAAGGTGGAAAATACGGAGGTGAAGTACTTTGTGCAGGTACACCTGAAGCTGTGGCAAAAGTTAAAACCAGTCACACGGGATTTTATCTGAAAAAAGAATTGGCCTGATTTTTTTCGGGAGCTAATTATTATCAGTTTATTTATGCAACCTTTAGCTGAAATTCGGAGAAACGAATACTGTTATGATGCTTGCACCCTACCTCATTTTTGAAGGCACCTGTGAGGAAGCCTTTGAGTTTTACAAAAATTGTTTTGAAGGTGAAATCATCACCTTAACCCGCTATAACGGTTCGCCAGAGCCGGTACCCGAGGATTATAAAGAGAAAGTGATGCATGCTGAACTGGTTTTTGAAAACAACAGCATACAAGGCTGCGATCAGATGCCCGGTAAACTTTTTGTAAAAGGAACGGATTTTTCGCTCTCTATCAGTGTGATGGAAGTATTCGTACTGGATAAAATTTTTAGTCGCCTTGCCGAAGGGGGAACTGTAACCATGCCTTTGCAGGATACCTTTTGGGGTGCACGATTCGGAACCATAACCGACCGTTTCGGCATACGCTGGATGTTTAGTTGCGATTTGAACTGAAGTGATTCAGCTTGGTTCTTGTTTTATAGAGAAAATCAACGTTAATTTTGAATTATGAAAACACGCGGAATTTTTGTTGCCGTTCTGGCATTGGTTCTGGCTTCCTGTGGTGGAGAACAGAAACCGGCCACCAACACTGAATCAATTGCTATTACACCTGAGGATCAGGAATTGTTAAAACTGGCGCAAACATACTTTCAGTCATTGCCGGCTGATGCTTCTACGCCTGAGCGTCAACTCACACCCGAAAAAGTTGCTTTAGGCAAGGTGTTGTATTTCGATACCCGGCTTTCAAAAACCGGTAAGCAAAGCTGTAATACATGCCATAACCTTTCAACTTTCGGAGTAGATAATGAAATTACATCTGAAGGTGATGCCGGGAAACGCGGAAACAGGAATTCCCCTACAGCATTCAACGCGGCGTTGCATTTTGTACAATTCTGGGATGGCCGCGCTAAAGATATTGAAGAACAAGCAGGCATGCCGATTTTAAATCCGGTGGAAATGAATATTCCATCGAAAGAATATCTGGAAAAAAAGCTGAGGGAAGTAAAAGCATATCAAGCTCTTTTTGCAGCAGCTTTTCCGGAAAGTAAACAACCGGTAACTTTTGCCAACCTCGAATTGGCCATTGGTGCTTTTGAACGAACCCTGATTACCCCATCGCGCTTTGATTCTTACCTGAAAGGTGATATTCAGGCCATGAGCGCTGAAGAACGTGCCGGTTTGCAGGAGTTTATCAGCTCAGGCTGTACAACCTGTCATATTGGTTCAACTGTTGGAGGTACCATGTACCAAAAATTCGGACTGGTTACCGATTATCGTCCGTTTACCGGTAGTACCGGTAAGGATCTGGGCAGAATGGATGTTACCAAAAACAGCATGGATAAGGATATGTTCAAAGTTCCTTCGTTGCGGAATATCACCAAAACACAACCCTATTTTCACGATGGCAGTGTTAGCGATTTAAGCAAAGCCATCCGTATCATGGGTAAGGTGGAATTGAACAAGGATTTGAGCGATGAACAGATAGCCCGCATCATGACCTTCCTTGAAACATTAACTGCAGATGTTCCGGATGATGTGAAATTGGTACCGGAGATCCTGGCTGCGAAAAATTAAGTAACGACCTGTTCATTAAAGCGGGTTATCCGAAAATAATCGGAACTGAAATATCAACAAAGCGGCGTGTTTCGCCAGATTGTTTTATTTTTACAGGGTGTCGGATATTATCAAGTTATTGCCAGATCATGTGGCGAATCAAATTGCGGCCGGTGAAGTTATTCAACGCCCGGCATCTGTTGTAAAGGAGTTGCTCGAAAACGCCATCGATGCAGGAAGTACAGAAATCAAGTTGCTGGTAAAAGATGGAGGTAAATCACTGATTCAGCTGATCGATAACGGTAAAGGCATGTCGGCTACCGATGCGCGTATGTGTTGGGAACGACATGCAACATCTAAAATAAATGCAGTAGAAGATATTTTTAAAATACGCACCATGGGATTTCGTGGGGAAGCGCTGGCTTCGATTGCATCCGTGGCCATGGTGGAATTGAAAACCAAGCGGGCTGATGAGGCAGTAGGTACATTTATCCGTATAGAAGGATCTGAGGTAAAACTGCAGGAAGTAACAGCTACCATAAACGGAACCAGTATTCAGGTAAAAAATTTGTTTTACAATGTTCCGGCACGAAAGAATTTTTTGAAAAGTGATGCAGTTGAGACGCGGCATATTATTGATGAATTTATCCGTGTTGCCTTAGCTCATCCGCATATTGCCATGAGTATGCATCACAATGGCAATGAAACTTATATTCTTCGAAGCGGAGATCTGGCTTTGCGCATTCAGGAATTGTTTAAACTGGAAACTACGCGGCAGATACTTCCAATCGATGAACAAACAACGATGGTTGGTTTGAGTGGCTATATCGGCAAACCCGAGTTTGCGAAAAAAACCCGCGGAGAGCAATTCTTCTTTGTAAACAACCGCTATATCCGCGATGCCTATCTGAATCACGCACTGGTAAGTTGTTATGAAAACCTGATTACCAAAGAGCAATTTCCGTTTTATGTTGTGCGCATCGAAATTGATCCGGCTATGATCGATGTGAATGTACATCCAACCAAAACGGAAATTAAGTTTGAAGACGAACGCTCCATTTATCAGATTGTAAAAGCTGTATGTAAACAAGCGCTTGGACAACATTACCATATTCCGGTTTATGAACCCTTGGGGAACGAATCTTTCCCTTCCATGCATCCGCAACCTGCGACAAATCCGCAACCGGCTTACAAGTCCAATACGTTTACGCGCCCAGCCAATTCAAATGACTGGCAACAATTGTTTTCAGTTTTGCAAACCCCTGAGACCATTGGCGACATGCCATCGGAGCGACCGTTTATGCGGCAACCGGAGAAAGAGATTCCTCTGGAACCTGAAATTCTGAAACGAAACCTCATGCAGATTCACAACAGTTTGATACTGGCTCAGGTGAAATCAGGTATTTTATTGATCAATCAGCAAGCAGCACACGAACGAATTTTGTTTGAAAAATTTATGCAGGTTTCTCCTCAGACACCCATGCATAGTCAGCAGCGTTTGTTTCCCAAAACAATTACACTCAGTTCGGGCGATGAGCAAATTGTGAATGATCTGATGCCGGAATTTCAACGCATGGGTTTTGATATCAGCAGCCTGGGCAAACAAACTTTTGTAGTAAATGGTATGCCAGCGGAAATGAGTCATCGGGATGAAGAAGATCTGATGCTGACCTTTATCGAACAATACAAACAGCAATCCTATGCCTCTGTAGATGCGCGTGAACGTATGTGCCGCATTCTGGCAGGTCAATTATCTATAACCCGCGGAACCGCGCTCAGTCACGAAGAAATGACCTCTCTCACCGAAGAATTGTTTGCCTGCGAACAACCCCAATATGCTCCGGATGGCACACCCTGTATCAAAACTATTGGGTTAAATATGTTATTCGAATTGATGGGAAGTAAAGCCTAATTTAATTTACGCTGACGCCTCAATGTCATTCCATTGATCACTGGATTGCCATGCATTTCCGTATTTTTTAGTATTTTTATTTTTTGGATTAGCAGCAACAACAGCTGGAATTATCCCTGTATGAATTATCAGAATAAAAAAGTATTGGTTACCGGAGGCCTTGGTTTTATTGGCTCCAACCTGGTTCGAAAACTGGTTGAACAGGGTGCGGATGTTACCATTATCGACAGCCTGATTGCTGAGTATGGAGGCAATATTGTAAATATTCAGGATGTAGAATCGCAGGTGAATGTTAACATTACCGATGTGCGCGATACCTATGCTATGAATCATTTACTGGCTGGTAAGGATTATTTATTCAACCTGGCCGGACAAACCAGTCACCTGGATTCGATGGATCATCCCATGGAGGATCTGCAAATCAACGCTGCTGCACAGTTGTCGATTTTGGAGGCTTGCCGTAAAGTAAACAACAGCATAAAAATTGTTTATGCCAGTACGCGACAGGTTTACGGCAAACCTAAATATTTACCGGTAGACGAACAACATCCTCTGCAACCGGTAGATGTAAACGGAATAAATAAAGTAGCCGGAGAATGGTATCATTTGTTGTACAACAATGTATATGGAATCAGAGCCTGTGCATTGCGTTTAACCAATACCTATGGTCCGGGGATGCGGATCCGAGATGCACGCCAAACGTTTTTGGGTATCTGGATACGGCGGTTGCTGGAAGGAAAACCCATATTGATATATGGTGATGGTAGTCAGGTCCGCGATTTTAATTATGTAGACGATTGCGTAGAAGCAATGTTGCTGGCCGGACAAAATGAAAACAGCAATGGCAAGGTATATAATCTGGGTCATCACGAAGTTCTGAGTTTACTGGATGTAGCAAAACAAATGTGTAGCATTCATACTCCAGGTACGTATTCCTGCATTCCATTTCCTGACGAGCGAAAAGCCATTGATATCGGAAATTATTATGGCAGTTATGCATTGATTCAAAAGGAACTGGGTTGGAAGCCTAAAGTAAATCTTGAGACAGGACTTGATAGGAGTTTACGTTATTATGAGCAATACCTGAACGATTATATTTAAACCGGAGCACATGCAAATTTTAATGAATGATTTTACCCGCGAACCGGAAGAATTGCTGGTGGCGATGGAGCAGGCATTCAGCGATGTGATGCGAAGCGGGTGGTATATTTTAGGGAAGCGGGTTGAAAGTTTTGAATCCGAATGGGCCCAATTTTGCGGAACCCAATTTGCTGTTGGAGTTGGAAATGGCCTGGATGCCATAGAAATAATGTTGCGTGCATCGGGTGTTGGACCAGGGGATGAAGTAATTACTACTTCCATGACCGCATTTGCTACAGTGTTGGGCATTATACGTGCCGGCGCAACTCCGGTGATAGCGGATATCTATCCCGAAAACGGATTGATGTCGGTAGAAAGTGCCGAACGCTGTGTCACCGGAAAAACAAAAGCGATTTTATTGGTTCATTTGTATGGTCAGTTGGGCGATATGCATGCATGGAAGCAATTTTGTGAACAGCACGCTTTGTTGATGTTTGAAGATGCAGCTCAGGCACATGGAGCACAAATGGGCAACAAAAAGGCCGGAACATTTGGTAAAGCCGCTGCATTTAGTTTTTATCCTACCAAAAATTTGGGCGCTTTGGGCGATGCAGGAATGATTACAACGGATGATGCTGAGGTGTATGAGCGGTCAAAGCGGTTGAGAAACTATGGACAACGCAATCGATATGAGCACAGCGATCTTGGCTTAAATAGCCGTCTGGATGAATTACAAGCAGCCTTGCTTTCAGCTAAATTGAGATGGTTAGAAACATTTACACGTCGCAGAAAAGAAATCGCTGAACGCTATCGTGCTGAAATTACGAATCAAAGAATACGCCTGTTGGAAATTCCGGAAGAAGGGGCTCATGTTTTTCATTTGTTTGCAGTGCGATGTGATCAACGCGATTTATTACAAGCGCATCTTGCACAGCACAAAATTCAGAGCCTGATTCATTATCCCATTCCTATTCATCAGCAATCGTGCAACAAGGGTTTTAAAACTGATCCGTCCGGATTAATACATGCAGAGCAATTTTCAGCCACGTGCTTGTCTGTTCCTTGTCATCCGCAGCTTAGTGAAAGCGAAATTGTCAAAATTATTCAGGTAATGAATGCATTTTGAGAGGGCGTTTATAAAAAATTCTGCGATTAGAATTGTTGTAGGTAAAACTATCAGGTTTGTATGAGTTGAGAGAGAGCGCCTTATTTCAGATTAGAAATATTTTAATTTTCATTAAGGGAAATTTAATTGTTCGTTCCGTTTAAATGTGGAATTTTTGAGTTTGATTCCTATTCATATCTCTGGACAAGTGAATTCAAATTATACTATTATTGGAGCTATCTATTGTAATACCTGTTTACAATTCGGAAAAAGAATTGTTGCGACTGATTCAAGAAATCAGGGCGTATTTTCCACCTGAGCAAGCTGAAATAATATTAATTAATGACGGCAGTGAAGACGGAAGCGAGGAGATTTGTACGCACCTCGCTCAAACCGATAAGGAGTTGATTTTTCTTTCACTTCGTAAAAATTTCGGAGAACACAACGCAGTAATGTGCGGTTTGAATTTTGCACGTGGGTTGTATGTTGCGATTATGGATGATGATGGACAGAATCCTCCTTCAGAAGTGAAAAAACTTTTGTTTAAGATCCGGAGCGGATATGATGTGGTGTATTCTCAGTATAGTGATAAACAGCATCATTTTCTGCGCAATTGGGGAAGCCGGTTCAGCAATTTTGTGGCAAACCGGTTGATGAGTAAACCAAAGGATCTGTACTTATCGAGTTTCAAAATCATACACCGGGATATTGTACGGGAGATTATCAAATACAAAGGTCCGTTTCCTTATATCGACGGATTGATATTGAGGTGTACGCAAAACCTTGGAAAGGTAAATGTGGAACACAAAGAACGCCTGTCGGGCAAATCGGGTTATTCTCTACGTAAACTGCTTCAGGTTTATATGAATATGTTTCTTAATTTCTCGTTGAAACCCCTCCGCATTTTTACTTTCATCGGAGTGCTTATTTTTATTGCCGGATTGCTGATGTCGGCCTTTTTTATATATGCTAAGCTTACGTCTATTGAACATCCCGGCTGGACATCTACTGTGCTCTTTATTTTATTGTTGTCGGGATTTCAAATCATATTTCTGGGTCTGATCGGAGAATATCTGGGTAAGCAATATCTGGATCAGAACAATACTCCTCAATGGGTCTTGAAATCAAGAACGGATAAGTATGCAAAATGAAGAATTTGTATCCATATCGGAAAATGAAACGAAGCACTGGTGGTATCGCAATCTTCATCATTTAACCTTTATGCAGTTGCAGGTAAATGGTTTGAGAGCGGATGCCCCTATTTTGGATGCTGCCTGTGGGACCGGTGGTTTAATGATGTATTTGCAGGAAAGAGGGTTTACACACTTGAAGGGATTTGATCAGTCGGAAATAGCCGTTAGTATTGCAGGTAACAGAGACCTGCCTGTTGTGAAGGGAGATTTGAAAAACCTGAACGGAGCTTTTCCGGGAAAGCGGTTTGATGCCATTATTTGCCATGATGCATTTTATTTTTTGGATGAAAATGAGCAAAGGAAATTCCTGCAGGATTGTTCCGAATTATTGAATAGCGGTGGAATACTGATAATGAATATTCCGGCGCTGAAAAGTTTTAGCGGTCCACACGATAAGGTTGTAGGAATTGAGAAACGCTTGAATCGTAAGCAAGTGAAACGATTGATCGATCCCCGGTTATTTGAATGGCAATCTTACCGCTATTGGCCTTTTTTGCTTTCACCGCTTATTCTGCTAATCCGGTGGATACAAAGGTTGAAAGCAGCATGGTTCAAGACCACACCTGTTTCAGACCTGAAGCAAGAGACATTCTGGTTGAATCGTTTGTTGGAATTTATAACAGCCATTGAAACAAAACATATCCCGTGGACTCCCTTTGGTAGTTCACTATTTCTGGTTCTGAAATGTAACTCATAAAAGAAATGGCTAAACAAAGCACCGAAACGAAACCGAAGCAAAAGGTAGTTCTTCCGGAACTCAGCAACACCAATCAGTCGAAGCACCTGATGATTAAAGGAGTAATACTGGCCTATGCCTTTGTGTTGTTTTCGAAATCGTTGAATTTTCCGTTTATTACTTTCGACGATCCGGATTATGTGGTGAATAACCTGTTGATCCGGAACTTTTCGTTACAAGGTATTTGGGATATTCTCACTACACCAGTTATCGGAATGTACAATCCGATAACTTTTCTGGTTTACATGATTGAATATCAAATCGCAGGATTAAGTCCCAAAACGTTTCACTTTTTCAATATTGTTTTTCATTTGATAGCAACTGCTTTTGTCTATAATTTTACTTACAAGCTGTCAAAATCCTATATTACCGCAGCACTTGTTGCCTTATTGTTTGCTATACATCCAACGCATGTTAGTGTGGTCACCTGGGTTTCTCAAACCAAAACATCTTTGTTTCTTATCTTTTATTTCTCTGCTTTAATTTCTTATCTCAGATACCTGGAGAAGCCGGAACGAAAATACCTGATTTACGCAGGGATGTATTTCCTGATTTCGGTATTATCCAAGCCATCGGCTGTAACGTTGGCTCCAATGTTAATCCTGATCGATTATTATACCGGAAGAAAGATAGATAAGCGATCACTGATGGAGAAAATTCCATTTTTTATCATTTCACTCATATTTGGCATTGTTAACCTGTACTCTCATATGGAAGCCGAAGATGCCATCTTTGATGTGAATGATAATTATTCTTTGATCAACAACTTACTTATCTCGAATTACTCCATTGTATTCTATTTCAAAAAACTGATTTTCCCTTTTAATTTCTCTACCATTTATCCGTATCCTGATAATACCCCGATCCTTCCATTGAAATATTATTTGTCAATTCCTGTGATTCCTTTTCTGATCTGGGCAGTTTACAAATCGGGTCAATTCAAAAAGGAAATGATTTTTGGATTGCTCTTTTTCGTTATAGCCGTTTCCGTGTTGGTTAAAATTCTTCCTTCGGGTTTTTTCCGCGCCGCCAACAGATATACCTATTTGTCGTATACCGGATTGTTTTACATCATGGGTCAGTTTTGCACGTATGTTTATGATGGGAAGTTCAAATTTTCGGAAAAGCTTAAGCCATACATGTTCGCATTGCTGGCCTTTTATCTTTTGTTTTGTACCTATAAAACCTCTGTTCGCATTGATGTTTGGAAAGACAGTGTCTCTCTGTTTACTGACGTAATCAATAAAAAACCGAAGCTGGCTATGGCTTATAACTTAAGGGCTCTGGCAAAGCTGGAAACAGGAGACCGGCAGGGAGCCAGGGAAGATTATATGATGGCTATCAAAATAAATCCCAAATATTTTGAAGGGTATATCAATCTGGGAATTATTGATTACAGCGAAGGAAAGTTTGAAGAAGCAATGTTAAATTACGACAAAGGCATTCGGTTAAACAGTACGTTGGGAATGGGATTTCATAACAGAGCCATATTAAAAATGAAAACAGGCGATACTCTTGGTGCGTATAATGATTGGAAAAAAGCAATTGAGTTAAATGTACCTCAGGCTAAACGGCCTTTTGAAGATCTATCTGAAATATGGGACGGTGGTCGTTAGTACAGGATCTAATTGTTTTTCATGATAGATGTTAATGCCGAAACGCCAAAAGGAAGTGAAATCTTTTTGCGTAACAAAGCATTCTCAGAAATGAACGTGGTATAAAACATTCCATTGAGAAATTTATTCTGGATCAAACCGAAGTCAGAGCCGGAACCTTCACGTTTAAACGGTATAAGTTTAGATAAGAAGCGCACCAGAGAAATCGGAATAAACAGCAAGGTATTGATATAGGTAGAATACAGTATGGTATGTCCGTGGAAGAGTGTATTCAATCCTTTCAGGGTGTACCGGCGGAAATGCTGATTGACCACATCGTGATGGCTCCAAAGAAACATGAAGGCAGGTACGGTTACCAAAACATTCCCTTTGGGTTTGCAAACACGCAACATTTCATGAGCTGCCAGCTGATCGTTTTCCACGTGTTCAATGACATCAAATGCACAAACCAGATCGTAAGTATTATCCTCAAATCGAAGTTCCATAATGCTACCCTGCTCCAGATCCAGATCAAGCCTTTCTTTTACAAAAGCCAGGCAATCGGCATCGTATTCTATGGATTTTACTTTACCAAATTCCTGCAGCATAACAGAAGTTGCGCCGGTAGCCACACCAACATTCAAAATATTAAGATCTTTTCGACCATTTGCAATTAATGCAACCTGTGAACGGATGATTTGTAACCGGGCCCTGAACCACCAATTGTTGCGTTCAAGGTCGAAATATTCAATGTAATAACTTTTGTCCATCTGTAACTTCGGAGTCTGAGATAATTTTATCGATAATAAATAAAGGACGTTGCTGGCTCTGTTGGTAAATGCGAAGAACATATTCTCCAATGATACCCAGAGAAACCAATTGTACTCCGCTAAACAGGATGATGGCAGCAATCAATGCGGTAAATCCTAAAGGAACTCCATTGAAGAAAAACTTTTCAATCAGAACATACAGCAAATATGCAGTAGCCAGAAAAAGGGAAAAGATGCCGAGCCGGGTTATGAATTTAACCGGGAAACTGCTGAAATTAAAAATACCGCTGTAAGCCAATTCAAATAATTTTTTCCAGCTGTATTTGGTTTCGCCTGCAAAACGCGCTGATCGTTCATATTCTATTCCGATCTGGCGAAATCCTATCCAGGTGCGCATACCCCGTATATACCGGTTTTGTTCGGGCATGGCGTTCAGATAATCCAGAGCTTTACGACTGATCATACCGAAATCACCGCTATCGAGTGGCAAATGAATTTGCGCAATGCCATTCATGATGCGGTAATAACTCCAATAGGCTATTCGTTTCAAAAAGGATTCTTTTCTTTTTTTTCGAACGCCGTATATAACATCGTAACCTTCATGGAGTTTGTCTATAAAAGCCTGGATCAATTCGGGAGGATCCTGCAAATCGCCGTCCAGTATCAATACTGCTTTTGTTGCCCTCGCAACGGAAAGTCCGGCCGTTAAAGCAAGCTGATGTCCGTGATTCCTGGACAGAAAAACGCAGGTGTACCGTTTGTTTTGAAGGGCCAGGTTATTCATTAACAAAGGCGTATTGTCGCGACTGCCATCGTTGATTAATACAATTTCTACGGAATAAGGCAACGTTTCAATCAAAGCGTTTAACCTGCTTGTCAATTGCTCAAAGTTGGCTTCTTCGTTATAGAGCGGAATAACAAAGGATATGTCGATAGGGGAGTTCAAGGTCTCAAATATATCTCTTTCACCAGAATTCCATGAATCCGGGACTAAATTCACACAGATCGAAAACCTATGTTTATGTGGGTGTCGACTTTATCCATGGTATTTTGGCAAGAGGCACCAGCATCATGCACATGAAATTCCAGAACAGGTAGTTGTAAGGCACCAACACAAATGAGGTAAATACACCCAATATAAGCCAACAGGCAACTACACGGAATAATGGATGCTTACCATAATACCGGTAACTTACCAATAATGCTATAATCATCAAACCCATGCTGATCAACAACGATAATTTCAAGGCGTGAATTTTTTCATTCAGGTTTCCCGGAAACCAGGAATAATACCAGGAAGCTAAGCCATACCCCTGAAACAACTGATAGGGCCGTTCACCTGGTTGTTGCCATGCCTGACCTTTCCACTCACCAAAGGCGGCAAGGTCGTATGCTTTTGCCCCGTTCAAAAAGATGGTTGGGTCGGTTAACAGAAACGGGATAATATAAATGAATAAAATAAAAGCGAGCATAGCCAGATAGATCCAAACCTGCTTCTTGTTCTTTTCTTTCCAATGGGTGTATATATCGATCGGTAAATAGAAGACCGACATATAGCGTGACATCAGAGTAAACGAAAAACCAGCTGCCGTAAGCGTGCGGTTGTTTTGAGTCAATCCGATTCCCAACAGGATATAAAACCCTGCAATCATCCATTCAACCGTATGAGCCACTGCTGCTGGTTGTTTAAACATCATATAAAATATCAGGGTAAACGGGAAGATGATTTTTGCAATTTTATCATTCAATCCGGTTTCAAGTTTTACCACAAAAAGAGTGTAACAGTTTAATGCAATCAGCATAACAAGCACAACGATCCAGCGCGGATCTACCTGCAACAAAAACGCAGGAATGAATGGCATCCAATGCATAGGAAGATAATTGGGGGTCCATTCACCATAACCGTATCCATTCAGGATTGCGTATACAAATTCTCCGGTCCACAGACGTTTAAAATAGACGTCGCGCATGAGGGGAATAATGTCGGATTTTTCTATATCCACCGGCTGTTGGCGAAAGATTAAACCTGCCCAATAAACCACTGCAATTGAAAGTACCAGACTACATATCACTGCAATCCGATTCTTGCGTTCAGTCCATGCTTTGCCGGATTTTACATCAAGCACCGGACGGTTGAGCAATTGATAAGCAATCCATCCCATCAACATGAATACAAAAACCGGGGTGAAACGGATACCCAACAACGCAGGTGATCCGGTTAATATCAAACACAGCATTACTGCCGGGATCAACAAGAAGCGGATGCTATTATTCATGGGTTGTCTGGATCAGATTTTTATCGTCAGAGAAGTCAGCACCTTCCTCCAGTGTATCCGGAGTAATGCGAATAAAGTCTCTGGCAGGACCAGTAATAACAATTGGACTTGCTGCCTGCAGGGTATCTTTGGGTTCAATTAACAGGCGACGGAGCATTAAATCTGTGAGATAATGGAGTTGTTTTGATGCAAATGGCTTCAGCATTCCGGCCTGATCGAATCGCCACATAAATCCTTTGGGACGGGGTATAATCGAAGCTAAAAACAAGCACTCATTCAGGGTTAAATCTTTTGGATGTTTGTTGAAATAAAAAACAGACGCTTCACCAATGCCATACACGTTGGGCCCCCATTCTATCACATTAAAATACACTTCCAGCATACGCTCTTTGGTTGAAATGCGGTTGTTTTCCAGCATGTAAACCAACAAAATTTCTTCCAGTTTGCGGGAAATGGTTTTTTCGCGTGTGAGGAACACATTTTTTACCAGTTGCATGCTTATCGTACTTGCACCACGGGCAAATTTTCGTTTCCGGATATTTTTAACAATCGACTGACGAAAAGCCTCATCAATAAAGCCCCGGTGAAAAAAGAAGGAAGGATCTTCGGTGGTGAGTACACATTTCTGCAAAAAAGGTGAAATCTGATCCAAAGGGGTATAACAATGATTGGCTATACCAACTACAAAAGATCGTTGACGTTTACCCCGATCGATTGGCGTATACACGAAATCACCGTTCAGCTTTGCCAGATTGGCTTCTCCATATTTTCGAATCTGAAGGTTTTGTTTTTTAAGATGGCTTTCAAATACCAGGTCTTGCGGATGATTTTCATTGAATACAAAATCAAGGCGGTAGGCAAATCGCCCGGATATCTCCATTCCTTTAAAATGTGTAAACAATCCGTTGGGTAAGGATTCTATAAAATCCTGTGCCTGCAATTCCGGAATATGGACGGAAAAAGAAAGCACAGTATCGCGTTCGATATTCAGTTTAGCATAGGGATTAAACTGAACACGGTTGAAAGTGACAGACGTTGAACTGTCGAGGGAAATAAATTTTTCGCCCAGAATGAAATGGAATCGAAAACCGGCCTTTTCTACCACCACATCCTGATGAGCGATCTTGGGGTGATTGATCATGAAATTTGAGATTCCCGACTGACCTGTAATATGCAGAATGCCGCCTTGCATTTTAATTTCATTCAACTCCATATGGAGGGTGTCAAAACCGGTTAACAAATGCAGTTTCTGATCGAGATAAGGGATAATTACCTGGCCCTTCTCGAGGTTGTAAAAATAAAGATCCGCTTTTTTGGTGGAAGGGTTGGCAAAGCCGCTAATTTGCCAATGTTGTCCGGGATGCAGGCTATCGCTGATGAGCATTTCCGCGTGTATGCGGTCATTGGTTTGACGAAGCTGAGCCAGAGTAATACTTGAATGAATCGATTCGTCCTGTATATTCAGCGAAAAGGAAGCAATCTCCATGTCGGCCGGTACATGATCGAGCAAAGCGTCTATCAGTTTGTAAACTGTAGCAGCAAAACCTCTTTTACCCAGGCTAACTGCATTTGCAGGTTTCGTCAGTGCCGACGAATCCCCTGAAGCAACAGAATCTGCCAGCAGAAAATCGAAATTGTGTTTTGCATTTCTTTTTGTGAGTTGCAAATATCCTCTGTGCAATTTCACCTTTCCAATCCGGATATCTCCAAGCAAGGCG
This sequence comes from Bacteroidia bacterium, assembly GCA_041665785.1. Lineage (GTDB taxonomy): Bacteria > Bacteroidota > Bacteroidia > UKL13-3 > UKL13-3 > JBAYIE01. The sequence goes on from JBAYIE010000002.1 coordinate 111,259, forward strand.
TACCATAACCGGACTTCCAGTTCGAGGGTATCAATCACCAGCAAGGTATCCCGTTCTTGCGGCACCAGGGAGATGCCGTGCATGGCAATTCCGCTTATGCCTGTGAATGATGCCTGTTGTACACGCATCTCAACCTGAAAACGTTGCTCTATTTTTTGTGACACACGATCAATAGCCTTGTGCAGAAGTGCATTTCGAAAGAACAGAAAGACGAGGATCATCAAGAGCAAAAAAACACCGGCGAAATAAGCCAGTGTTTTCAGATACCGTTTTAAAGATTGCCGGTTGAATTGCATGTAACGGATAATAAAACCGTTGATGAAGTTTTTATACGTGCATCAATTCGGCTTCTTTGGCCGCAGTGAGGTCGTCGATTTTTTTAATGAAGGTATCGGTAGTTTTTTGAACCTGGGTTTCTGCTAATTTAGCTTCATCTTCTGCCAGTCCTTCCTTTTGTAATTTCTTGATATGTTCGTTGGCTTCTTTTCGAACACTGCGTAAAGTAACTTTCGCATTTTCAGCTTCCCCTTTCACCTTCTTAACGGTTTCCTTGCGACGTTCTTCAGTCAATGGGGGTATGTTGATACGTACCAGATTGCCGTCGTTGCTGGGTGTAAATCCGAGGTTGGCAATAATGATTCCTTTTTCGATGGGTTGAATCATGGCTTTTTCCCAGGGTTGAATGGTGATGGTCTTTGCATCAGGAGTATTCACATTGCCCACCTGATTCAACGGAACCAGGTTGCCGTAATAATCCACTTTCACTGCATCAACCATGCTGGGATGTGCTTTTCCGGCGCGAATCTTGGTGAATTCAAGTGCAGCGTGCTCAACAGCTTTATCCATGCCTGCATTCAGGTGTTCAAATACTTCTTTTAATCGGGGGTCGTTCATAACAGTTTGATCTAGAGGATTCGAAAATAGTGTATAAATTTTTAGTAAGGAAATAAAGAAGAGTAATTCGTTGTTGTCAAAGTCATTGGAGTATAGCGTATAAAAAAAGGCTACCCGGGAGGAGTAGCCTTTTTATGGTATGAACGGATTATTATTTGAACAACGTTTTTAAAGCCGGATCATTTACCATGATCGGATATTTTGCACGTAATTCTGAAATCCAAGCCTTTTCCAGATAAGCCTGATAATCGGAGGTGATGGAACCTCGGGCTTCTTTGGTTGTTTTAGGTTCCGGAGGTACGATACCGTTTACCATATGGAATTTGAAAGAGGTGTTTTCATTGGTAATGTCTACAACGCCTTTTTTATCCCAGAGTTTATCGTAAGCGGGGCTTTCTCCTTTTTCGTGTTTGCTGGTTGCATCGGTAACGGTTCCCTGCATTTTTTTATTCAGTTTGGTCTTTATTTCTTCGATTGATTTTCCGGCACTGGCCATCTTCATTGCTTCTTTCTTTGCTTTCTCATCCAGGCAGGTAACGGTTGTAATTGATACCCGCTCTTTCCACATATACTTCATCGGATTTTGTTCATGGAATTTTTCGAGGCCAACAGAATCTGTAACCGCTTTGTTCCAAACTTTTTTATCCGTGAGGTCGAACAATAATATTCCGTCGTGATATTCCTGCATGAGGTTTCGGAAGTCTTCATATTTCGTTTCCAAAATACTTTCTTCGTATTCAAGTGCCTTTTCGTCGCTGAATTTCTTGAGCAAAGTACTTACTACGGTTGCTACCGACCCTCCTTTTTGAGGCTCCTGCATAACCCTCAGGTAATTTACAAAGTCATTCATCGAATGCATCTTGTCGTTTATCGAAATAACCGGCTTGTCGTTGAATTTAGAACCGTCGGGAATCCAGGTACCGGAAAGAAAAGTAGTGTCGATTCCGGCCACCAGTACTTTAATATTTTCGGGGTATTCTTTGTAACGGTTTTCGCGTTTGATCCGCTGAGCAACTACCCACTTGCTGCTTTCAGAACGGCTGTCGCGGTTTATTTTTGATTTGATCATATCCTCCACTTCCTTTTGCTCAGGAATGGGTTTTTTATCAATCACTTTTAAAATATGCCAACCGAATTCGGATTGAAAAGGTTTGCTTACATCGCCTACGGCAGTGCCAAACGCAACTTCTTTAAAGTTTTCGGGGAAATTACTTAAGCTACCAATGGAGTTGATTACCCCGTCGTTAGACAGGCTGTTCTGATCCTGAGAATATTCTTTAACCAGGGCAACAAACGACTCGCCTTTCATCAATTTAGTATAAACGCTGTCAATTTTAGCTTTGGCTTCGGCAATTGTTTCCGGCGATGCACTTGGTCCGGTTTGAATCATGATATGCCCGCATTTTACCTCGCCACGTGCCGGACGACGTTCGGTAACTTTTACCAGATGATATCCGAAACGTGTACGGAAAGGCATGGATACCTGCCCTTTAGGGGTGTTGTAGGCTTGCGATTCAAAAGCGTATAACATGTAAAATGAAGTAAACCAGCCCAGGTTTCCATTGTTGCGACGTGCTGAAGGATCTTCTGAAAATTTGAAAGCAATGCTGTCGAAACTTTCACCTTTCAGAATGCGCTTACGCAAGTCCATTATTTTGTTGTATGCTTCCAGTGTGTCTTTGGCACCGGCACTTTCTGAACAATTGATCAGAATATGGCTGGCCTTGAGTTCTTCCAGCATGCGTTTATATGCTTCGTGAATTAAGCCTTCCGTAACTTTCTTATCTGTCAGGTATGGGTTGGCTAATTGTTTGCGATACCCGGAGAGTTCGTTTTTAAATGAGGCTAAGGTATCGAGGCGTAGCAAGGTAGCTTCCTTCACCTTCATTTTAAAATTCTCGTACAACTCAAGGTATTCCATGATTTCCTGATCCGAAGGAATGGATTTGTCGCGGCGGTTTTTCGACAATAAACGTTCGAATTCCGTACGCCTAACCGTATCGGTTCCATAGGTAAAAATCCAGGGATTCGGTTTGGCGGTTTGTACTACAGCAGGTGTGCTTTTCTTGACTGGGGCAACAGGCTTTTTAACGGCTTGCGCATAGGCAGTTGTTGTCATAATGCTTAAAGCCAAAAACAAACTTGTTCTACTCATTGGACTCATATTGTATTATTTATGAAGGATGGCAAAAATATGCATTTCACCAACATATTCTACTGTTTAACGCGTTAATGCACTTTTCGTATGATTCTTTCTGAATAGTATGGGTTGCAGGAGGTTAAATTCTTTGAAACAGCAAGACGGGTTTTAAACTTTCCGACTAACAAAAATAAATGGTCTTTTCTCTCTGTTCCATGAACCGGCCAATCGGTATAAATTCAGTGTGATGGTTTTTTGCAAGTTCCTGAAGAGAGGGAAACGAATCCGGTTTCAGGACTACCATCAAACCACCATTTGTTTGAGGATCAGGCAGAATTCCAAAACAATGCATGGGATCAAGCGATTCGTGGATTCCCAGTTTATTTCCGTAAGCATTCCAGTTGCGGTAAGTTGCATCAGGAAGAATTCCCTGCTGAATATATTCCAGAACACCGTCGAGTAAAGGCAGGCTGGAAAAGTTGATTTCTGCGCTCAGTCCCGAACCTTCGCACACTTCCAGTAAGTGTCCGGCCAATCCAAATCCTGTAATATCTGTCAATGCCGTAACTGCAGGTTCCGATCCAAGAACGGCGCCAAAAGCATTCAAAGCAGTCATGTTTTTGATCAGTGGTTCTAAGTGTTTATCCTGTAATAAACCGCGTTTCATGGCCGTGGTTAAAATTCCGGTTCCCAATGGTTTGGTCAGTGCAATTAAATCTCCTGCTTCTGCGGCATCGTTTTGTTTTAAGTGAGGTATAGGAACCAAGCCGTTAACAGATAATCCAAAAAATGGTTCCGGAGACTCTACGGTATGACCACCGGCAATGGTAATTCCTGCTTCCGCACAAATTTCACGTGCTCCATCCAGCACGCGTGCCGCGAGTTCAGCCGTTAATTTTTCAATAGGCCAACCCAGTATTGCCAATGCAAGTATGGGTTTTCCACCCATCGCATATACATCGCTGATCGCATTGGCTGCGGCAATTTTACCGAAGGTGAATGCATCATCAACTACCGGCATAAAAAAGTCGGCAGTGGCAATCAATGCCGTTCCGTTTTTTAAATCATAGGCAGCAGCATCGTCGTTTCCGGCATTACCCACCAGTAAATCACCCTGCATATTGGGTGTCCGTGTATTGCTTAAAATGCTTTGCAATACGGTCGGCGATATTTTACAACCACAACCTGCTCCTTTCGCAAATTGTGTGAGTCTAACCGGTGTGTTCATGAGATTAATGGGTTGGGTGTTGAATTAAGCGGGATGCGTTTTTTACAGCATTTATTTCATGTGATTCGAACGGTATACAGGTGCGGTTATTTTTTTCACGGGCACGGTTGTATTCTTTATCATAATAAGAAAGCAATATGCGAAAGCATTCAGTGATATTGTTTTCCAGCAACTGGAAGATAGCCTCTTTAGCATGCTGACCACCCAGTCTTTTCTGTATACGCATGATGGCATTTACCAGCTTTTCTTTTTCGAATGTACCATATTGTTGTGTGATGAACTCCAAACGTTGATCGAAAGGGATGGTTAAAAGGTAGCAGGGAGATTCCTGTAAGGTGCGGAAAAAGGTGTTGGGTAAATTCACATGTCCTATCCGTTGACTTTCATTTTCGATCCAAATAGGAAGCGGCTGAATCATTCCATGCGAATTGTCGATAGCATAATAAGGCGCCAATGCCCTTTCCAGTAAATTTTCAAATTGCTCCTGCGAAGGTTGTTCGGCCATACCCAGTGCGCCAAAAGCGGACCCTTTATGTTGAGCCAGATTTTCCAGATCAATAACCGGATGACCTGATTTATGCAGTTCCTGAAGCACTTCCGTTTTACCACTGCCGGTATGACCTCCCAGAACCTGGAAGTGAAAAGGCCATTCGAATTGTCGTAATACATAGCGCCTGTATTGTTTGTAACCACCGTCGAGTACATACACATCGTAACCATACTGACTCAGCAACCAGGCCATAGCAGAGCTGCGCATCCCGCCACGCCAACAATGTAACAGAATTTTGGATGCTGCTGGTTTATCTTTGGTATTTATAATTTGTTCGACTTGCAAAACAAAGGATTCCAGATTTTTACCAAAATAGCGCAGCCCTGTCTTAATCGCTACTTCACGGCTTATTTGCTTGTATTGGGTACCAATTTCTTTTCGCTCTTCATCTGTAAAAATAGGCAATGAGTATGCACCGGGAATATGTGCATGTTTGTACTCGGATGGACTTCGAACATCGAACAGCGGAACCTCGGATGAAAACTTTAAGAAAAGATTAATATCGATATTCTGTACCGGCATTTTTTACAATCATGTGAATTAACGGAGCAATATAATCAATTTATCAGTCCTGCATTTTCGATGAAGACCTCACTGAAAACGAAGGATTTAAATTCAGAGCGCCGTATTTTAATTTTTTCCTCAAATGGTTGTTAGCAAGGAATCCGTTTGTACTCTTTAATCCTGCTTTAATCAAAAGTTCGATGCGATTTGGAATCAACCTTAAGATTCAAAAAAATCGGTTATACTTTAGCGCTTAAAGCACCACATTATGAAATCATCAGAGGAAGAAATTACCCTGCGTGAATTGGGAATTTTTATTCAAAATTTATTCAGCAGTCTGATCTCTATCGTCGTAGCCGGTATTGGTTTAATCCGGCGAAAAATTCTATTGTTCATCCTTCTGGTTTTGGCCGGAGGAGTGGCCGGGTGGTATGTAACCCATAAGCAGGAACCTTATTACGAATCAGGAATTACCTGTACGTTTAACGACCTGCATAAGAAGACCTATGGCGAGATGATCGTCTTGTTGAATACCTATATCCAACAAGGTCAAACGGATGTTCTGAAAGAGGAATTGCAGGTAACGCAGGAAGCAGCTCAATCTTTAATTTATATTCATGCAGCCAATATTCTGGGATCGCCCCTTCAGGACGATTTTACCACGGAACGATTGCCTTTTTATCTCAAAATCGGTCAGCGTCAACCCGAATATGCACAGGAGATTCATGAAGGAATTCTTCGTTATCTGCAGGCTAATTCATACAGTGCATCGCGTAGAAAAGTGAGTTTGGAAAATGCCTGGAACAAGATCAATTATGTGAATCAGCAAATTTGTATGCTTGATAGCATCAAAAGGGCATACCGCTATGCCTTACTGCAGGATAAACTTTCCGGAATACAGCAGGTTGAGATACATCCCGAACGTGTTTTCAAAGAATCCGATTCATTGTTCAATGTTATGCAAGAGGCCAACTGGGTATTGAAAATCGACAACTCTGTTGAAAAAATTTATGAGCAACGGCCAACCCAGATTATAACTCCGGTTCAAACTACACGCAATGCAACGCTTGGTGCAGGTGCAGGTATCCTGTTGTTCCTGTGTATTGCATTATTCAGTAAAAGCAGCAAGGAACCCGAATGAGGAAGCAAAAACTATACAGTATACTCTGGAGTGTCATGGATGTGGCCTTGTATCCGGTTGCGTATATGCTTACCCTGCCGTATTTCATGCATCAGCTGGGATTGGAATTGTTTGGTATCTGGATGCTGGTCAACGGATTTCTGATCAGTGGACAATTATTCAACTTTGGAATAGGTACAGCCACTTTGCGCAATGTATCGCGTTTTCTGAGTTTGAATCAGGATGCTGAAGTATCGCGAACGATCAATTCCAATCTGGTAACAACACTCCTTATTGGGGTAATGAGTTTAATTATAGGATTAGGAGTTATAGCGGGTATTCAAACCTGGAACTGGTTTTCCTTTCGCCCTGAATACCGTGAATCAGTTGCTTATTGTTTGATCATAACAGCACCGATACTTACATTGAAGTTTATGGAACAGGTGCTGCAAAATGCACTTCGGGCGCATGAAAAATTTGTACTCAGCAGTGTTTTGAGTATGTGCTCGCGATTCAGTGTTCTGGGAATAAATATTTTACTCATCGCATTTAAGGTGCGCAGTATAGAATGGCTTTTACTGGTTAATCTGGTAATACTGGCAGGAATTAACCTGATGTTGTTTCTTGCTGTTAAGCGCACCAACCCAATGATTCATTTTGGCTTACACTTCAGTCGTCAGCGGGTTATGGAAGAAATTCAATATGGCAAATGGACCTGGATGCAATCGCTGATGGTTATTCTAACCTATCAAAGCGATCGTTTTCTGGTGATGATTTTCTTCGGTCCGGCAACGCTGGCCTACTATGCAATTGTTTCAACCATGTTTAATCACATTCACATGTGTTATATTGCTTTGGCTCCCTGGTTGTTTCCAACCCTGGCGAAAATGAAGCAACAGGGAGAAGCGTCGCTCGGGCAGTATATTAAAATCCGAAGCTATATTCTGGTGCTGGCTGTGGTGAGTTTATGGGTGTTTTACCTGACCAATGAGTTTATCCTCAAGTATTGGATTGGTGTAGAAAATTATGCTGAAATAAGCGAGCTGATTACCTTGTTTATTTTGTTCGAATTGCTCTTCGTTTTTACAATCGTTCCGTATATTTATTGCAACTCGAGCGGATTCGAGAAGCTCTATACAAAAATCACCGGTATGTTTACGTCTATGAATTTAGCGGGCATGCTGGCAGGATGTTATTTCAGCCAGGATGTACACGGGATGGTTTGGGGCCTGGTTTGTACTACGCTCCCTGCCATGATGATTCAGAATTATATCCTTAACCGGAGCATATTTCATCAGCCGGTATTGAACGAGGCACTTTGGGTTTTCTTACCGCCTCTGTTGGTAGCCTTTGCCATTTTGAGTTCGGTTATCATGGTACAGTTGTTCATTGCCGGAATAACCTTGTATCTCCTGTATCGTCTGTATTATCTAAAAATCGTTAATCGAGATGTTGTTGCAGGATAAAATAGCTATTTTTACTTTCAACCGGAACCTGCCTTTGGCAGTTCTGTATCTGTTTTTTAACACGGCAGGTTTACCGGAAGGATTGCTGTATACGACATTGCTGACCCCGGTATTTCTGTATTTGAATATAAAGACGGGTTACCTGAAACCACTGATGTGGTTTGTTGCGGTTAGTGGATTGTATGCTATGATTCACTTCATCTACGGTGTTCATCTGTTTTATTATTTACGTTCTTGGGTCATGGCCTTTTGCAATTTTAGTTTTTGCCTGTTAATTTTTCATTTTTTGCGCGAAAGCAAAACCATAGGATCAGTATTCAAAGTATTGGTGATGCTGAATGGGATGCTGGTTCTTTGCGCTTTAATCTTTCTTGGTTACCGGCAAGGACAAAATGTTTTTTGGTATTGGGTTCCATTTACCCCGGGTGTTGCTCCGTTTCCACGCTTAAAACTTTTTTCATCCGAAGCGTCTATTTATTCTCTTATGATCGCACCCTTGTTTCTGTATTATTTTATGTCGGGTGTAAAGAGCGGATTTAAACATGTTCGGCTGGCTTTGCTGATTCTGGGTTTATCGCTTTTACTTTCTTTATCTCTAGGTGTTTTACTGAGCATTTTTATAGCCATCAGTATTTCGTTATTGGTGCATCGCAAAATCTATTGGACAAACAAAGGTATTTACCGCCTTGCCATTGTGGCTGTGGCAATCTTGATAATATTTGGCTTGTTTTTGTTCCTGAATCCTGATAATGTATTATCGGTTCGGATCAGTAATATTTATTCCGGAGAAGACACATCGGCGCGCGGAAGAACGTATGAAGCATTTATTCTGGCGATGCGGATGCTGAAAGAAAAATCGCTGGCTTTCGGTATAGGACTTGGTCAGATAAAAGTGATCGGAAAGCCCATCGTGCTGGATTATTATCACTATACGCTTATTCCGGAAAGTACCCGTATTCCTAACGCTTGTGCCGAGACTTTGATTTATTTCGGATTTACAGGCCTGATACTGAGACTGGGATTGCAATTGTATTTGTTTTTTCGATGTAAAGTAAGTCGTAACAGCTTTCAGCTGATGGCGTTTACCTGTATTTTTATATACCAGTTTACCGGAAGTTATATTACACAAATTGCTGAGTATGTGTTGTGGATGCTGGCTTTCATCAATTGTTTCCCGCAGTTTAATATTTCGAAACAGGAGGAATTGAAATGAACGTGGCATTCATCATACGTGCCAATGCGCAAACTTCTTTTGGAGGCGATTGGGTGCAATTGGTTTCTACAGCGAAGTATTTACGGCGCATGGACGTGAATATTGAAATAAAATCAGCGGGCGAAAGCATCGATTACGAACGATATGAGCTGCTTCATTTTTTCAATTTGATTCGTCCGGATGATATTCTGAAACATTTGCGAAAGACATCCAAACCATTTGTCGTATCGAGTATATATGTTGATTACGCGGAACATAACCGGAAGTCTGCTTCAAAAATGGTGGCCTTTCTCGGTCGCCTGATTCACCCCGATAAGATAGAATTCATAAAACGCCTGGCGCGAACTCTGCGAAATGGAGAGGAATGGCCAACACTGGAATATCTGTTGCGGGGTCATTCGGGAAGTATTGATAAAATATTGAAAAGTTGTGCAGGCATTCTTCCCAATTCATTCAGTGAATATCAACGCCTGATTCGTGATTATGAAAAACCGCAACAGGTGGAAGTGGTGCCAAATGGCATTGACACAGAAATGTTTCAGCTTGAAACACTGCCAGTACGAAAAGCCAATAAGATAGTTTGTGTCGGACGAATTGAACCACGAAAAAACCAATTGAATCTGATCCGTGCGCTGAATAATTCACCTTTTGAATTATATGTGGTAGGTACAGCTTCAGAAAATCAGGCCGGGTATTTAAAACAATGCAAGCAGGAAGCAGCTGCAAATATATATTTCACCGGACCAATGGATCAACCGGAATTGGCACAATTTTACGCCACCTGCAAAGTACATGTTTTGCCAAGCTGGTTTGAAACAACGGGGTTGTCATCACTGGAAGCGGGTTATTTGGGATGCAATGTGGTGATCACCGATAAAGGGGATGCGCGGGAATATTTTGAGGACCTGGCTTTCTATTGTGATCCTTCCGATCCGGAGAGTATCCGGAATGCCGTTGAACATGCTGCAAAGGCAAAAGTCAATCCGGCATTGCAACAAAAAATCAGTAAAGAATTCACCTGGGAACAAGCAGCTTCCTGTACATTCAATATGTATCAACGCGTTTTAACAGCATCATGAAAATTGGCATCATCGGATCAAGAGGAATTCCTAACCACTACGGTGGGTTCGAACAGTTTGCTGAGCGGTTCTCGGTTTATGCTGCTGCCAAAGGTCATGAAGTGGCGGTATATTGTTCTTCCCTGCATCCAAATCGCGACCCGGAATTCTGTGGTGTAAAGCGTATTCAGGTTTACGATGCAGAAAACCGTATAGGATCCGCCGGACAGTTTGTGTATGATTTGAATTGCACCATGGATGCACGCAATCAAGGCTTTGATGTGCTATTGCAATTGGGTTATACAAGCAGTTCCGTTTGGAATTTTTTAATTCCTGCCTCCATGAAATTAATTACCAATATGGATGGAATGGAATGGAAACGATCCAAGTACAATGCACTCACAAAGCTGTTTCTAAAGCAGGCTGAAAGTCTTGCAGTAAAACACAGCAGTATGTTGATTGCTGATTCAATAGCCATTGCCGACTATCTCAACCACACTTACGATCGAAAGGCAGTATATATACCTTATGGTGCTGATTTATTTGAACAACCCGACGAACGTATACTGAAACAGTATGGTTTGCTCGCATTTTCCTATCATCTGTTGATTGCACGCATGGAGCCAGAGAACAATGTAGAAATGATCATACAGGGTCAATTGCAGTCAGGTTCTCCCTTCCCGCTATTGATAGTAGGAAACACCACAACTGCATTCGGAAAGTATATCCGGAAAAAATATGAATCACCGCTGGTTCGATTTACAGAAGGTATTTATGATCATCAGGTATTGAATAACCTGAGACATTTCTCCCGTATTTATTTCCATGGCCATTCGGTTGGAGGAACCAATCCTTCCCTGCTGGAAGCAATGGCAGCCGGAGCGTTGATCGCAGCACATGAAAATTTATTCAATCAATATGTGTTGAGCAACAATGCGTTTTATTTTCGGGATGCATCCGGTGTTGCACAATGGATGCTACATCATCAGTTGGAGCGCGAAACATTCGTTTCAGGTAATTTACATCGCATACAGGAAAACTATACATGGACTAAGATTCACAATCAGGTATTGGCACAATTAACAGCATTGGTTTATGCATAGAGCAGGTGAAAGATTGAATACCCGTTGGGAAAAGCTGCAGCAGTTTTTGTTTTTGCTGCTGGTGATGAGTCTGCCATGGCCAATCCGGATTACATCTGCACTGACAATATTATTTGTTTTGTCCTGTTTGATACCCATGCGCAAACTTCCATCATTGGATTTGCACGCGATCCGAATCGCAGGCTTATGTGCTGTTTATTTTTTATTGCATGTATTGTTTTGGGGAATGGGTGAAGGATTCTCACTGAATCATTGGCCTGAAGTGGAGAAGAAACTTGCCTTGTTGATTTTTCCTGTGCTGTTGTTGAATTCAAATCGGAACAACCTGCTTCAACAACCTGGGATCTTTATAGGATATGTATTGTCAGTAGCCACAGCATGCCTGTTCTGTTTAGGCTTCGCTATAAAGCAATATGGATTTGATTTATCGGTTGATGGTTGGTTTTATCATGCTTTTTGCAAACCGATTCAGCAACATGCCGTTTACTTCTCATTTCAAATTCTGATTGCGATTATTTTGTTGGAGAAATTGCTGAAACACAAAATTCCGGTTATTTGGCAAGTGCAGCTATTTGCATTGTTTGGATTTACTCTTTTGTTGTTGTCATCCAAACTGATGCTTGCAGCCATGTTTGTTTGTATTGCTCTTTGGGGGTGGAAGGCATTCCGGGAATCAGCCACCCATAAAGCCATATATCCTGTCATGGTAATGCTGATGTTACTGCTCCTTGCTTTTGGTGGAAGTCAAATCCGTTCGCGATTCAATGATATCCAATTAAACAGGCTGGTAACTCTGGATCAAAGGGTTTTTGTTCCAACAACTTATTTTGATGGATTGAGTCTGCGCATGTTGCAATTAAAATTTGCCGTAGAAATTCTCCGGAATGAGCAAGCATGGTTGTTTGGAGTTGGTCCTTTTAAATCACAGGAAATGCTTGATCAGGCATATCGCAATGCGCAAATGTACATTGGGCAAGATGGCAAGGGCGGGTATCTCGGATTAAACTTTCATAATCAGTATGCCGAAACCCTGGTGCGATTTGGGCTCATGGGATTGATGGTGTTGCTCTTCCTGATGGGGTATTTGTTAATTCAGGCATTCCGGAGCGGCAATGAACCATTTACATGGGTCTGGCTGTTGCTAATGATTTTCTTTTTTACGGAATCGGTTATAGAAACGCATCGGGGTTTGATGGCTATGCTGGTTCTTCCTTTGCTTTTATTCACTTTAAAATTTAACGAACAACCGAAGTATGAAATGTAAGCGCTGTTTAGACATTTTTATTTCCCTGCTGGTCATTTTAACGCTCTTCTGGTGGCTGTTTCCTATGCTTGCTCTGATGGTTTACCTGAGTTCTAAAGGACCTGTATTTTTCAAACAAAAGCGTACCGGTTTGTTCGGAGAAGAATTCAATTGTTATAAATTCAGGACCATGGTAGTGAATACTGAAGCAGATGTGAAACAAGCAACTATTACCGATGAACGTATCACCCGTTTGGGACATTTTTTACGCGAAACAAATCTGGATGAGTTACCTCAATTTTTCAATGTATTGAAAGGTCAAATGAGCATAGTCGGTCCGCGTCCGCATATGGTTTTTCACACCCGCGAATTTTCCCAAATAGTGGAAGGTTACCATATGCGTTTGCAGGTCAAGCCGGGTATAACAGGCCTTGCACAGATCAAAGGATACAGAGGTGCTACTCCTGATTACCGCAGCATTTATAAACGCATCCAATGGGATAACTTTTATGTAGAGAATCATTCTGTTTTACTCGACCTTCAAATCATCGGAATGACGGTACTTCACTTCGTAAAACAATTGTACAGAACAGATGACTGATGTAAGGATGAACCAGATCAAAGAGAATGTGCTGAAAGTGTTGCAGTATTACAATTACTTCAGCTATCCATTAACCTTGGATGAATTATATTATAATTTTCCTGTTTCAGAAAAGAAGGAAGATATTGCCCTGGCTGTAAATGCGCTTGTAGATGAAGCTGCAGCATTTCGTTTTGATGAATTGTTTTCGCTGGTAAACCAACAGGAGCGTATTGAAAGGAGAAAGTTGGGAAATGCTTTGGCCGTCGAAAAAATTAGAACAGCTCAGAAGGTTGGACGTTTTATCAGTTTGTTTCCTTTTGTCAGCACGGTTTTCATTTCCGGATCACTTTCAAAGAACTATGCAGATGAAAATACGGATATGGATTTTTTTATTTGCACGGAACCGCAACGACTTTGGATTGCACGATCTCTTTTGCATGCATTCAAGAAACTGACTTTTTTGGTGGGGAAGCAACATAATTTCTGCATGAACTACTTTGTGGATATGGATCACCTGAAACTGGAAGAACAAAATATCTATACAGCTATTGAGCTATCGACCTTAAAACCGGTGAAGCATAATGATGATGTTTACAGAGAGATTCTTCGGCAAAATGAATGGATACGCACCTATTTACCTAATGTAGCAGCATTCAATGACTTGCATGGTGTGTCAGAGCAGATAGTTAAAAGGAAACGGAAAACCGGTGGAGTTTGGTTTGATGCACTCAATCGTTGGCTGATGCAGGCAACAAGTTGGTATTGGAAAAGGAAGTGGACCCGCAGAAAATTCCCGGAGGACCAATACGATCTTGCATTTAAAAGCCGTATCTATGTTTCCAAGAATCACCCGCAAAATTATCAAAAGAGGGTATTGGAATATTGTAAAATGATAGGCCTAAGTGAGTAAAAAGAAAGTTTTGGTATTGGGAGGGTCCGGTTTTGTAGGCCGCGAATTGTTGAAAGCCTTGCTAATCAATGAGGATAAGTACACCCTCACGGTATTGGAGCATAAGAACAATATTGACGACCAACCGGAAGGTACCCTTCGATTAATTCAGGGTGATCTATTTTCAGCAAACTGGAATCGAATATTAGCAGATCCACCGGATATTGTATTTCATCTGGCCAGGTTGAATGCACGTGCATTCGGTTCACTCGGAAGGTTGGTGGCTTCATTGAAAGGGTATTGGGCAAACCGGCGCCTGAAGCATGCATTGGAAAAAACCGGTTATCCGATCAACCTGATCTATCTCTCCGGAAGTTTGATGTATGGAGAAGGCTTAAACCTGAATGAATCGTCGGGCCTGCATCCGGTTTCATTTGCAAGGGAATATCAAATTGCAGAGAAACCGTTTAATGCTGTCCACAAGAATTCCTCATTGACCAGCACCATGGTTCGTGTACCCTGGGTAATGGGATTCGGGTCCTGGTATAAAAGTTTTTACCACGATACGTTAAAGGATGAAAGCCGCTTACGGTATTACAGCCATGATGATTTTCGCATGATGTTTATTGATGTTGAAGATTTGGCAAATGCATTTGTGCAAATAGGGAACATGAATCACAAGGGTGCATTGAATGTGTTTATGCCTGAGGAGGTAACCTATAAAACATTTATGAATTTTATTCAGCAGGCCTATAACCCGGATGAAATGGATCCGTTTAATGAAGAAAATATTCGCAGGGATTATCAGTTTGCTATTGCCGAAGCATTTACCAAGGAGATTACTTTAAGTACGTTGTACCCGCATTTGCATGCACAGTTCAATTTTCAATTCCAGAATGCAGAATCAATGTTGAAGGCCCGCTTAGGGCAATTTGCGAAAAACAAATAGAGAATATTCTCCCCAGCCTTTGGCAGCCGATTTTGATATGCGTTCATCCCATTTCCATAGACGTTCCAGTTTTTCGTTGTTCGGGTATTTGTAACTATCATACCATGCCGGATACAAAATGCTATAGCCCCGGATAGTTTGGATTTGAAAACGGTTGAAAGCATGCCGAACCTGATGTATGCTGTAACATTTACTGGGAAGAAATACAGATGGAGAGTAACCGCCCCATATTTTTCGCAGTCTGGCTGTTGCTGTTTTAAAACGCAGTTTAAGCAAGGGTGCCAGGAGTCCTTTTACATACCATTTATTCACAAAGGTAACGAGCAGAACGCCATTTTCGGCTAACACATTTTCGAGTAGTTGTGCCGCTTTGTTGAGGTCTTCAACCGTATTTAGTGCTCCGAAGAATACATACACGAAATCAAATTTCTTACCCGGAAAGAGGGTGGCAATATCCTCTACGCTTCCTACCTGAATTTTAATATTCCCGAGTTTTCGTTTCGCGATATTGGTATAAGCACAATCGTACATCCCCTGTGAGATGTCGATTCCATATACATGTGAAGTTGGGTGATTTTCTGCAAAATAAAGCAGATCCAAACCCGGTCCATACCCAATCTCCAGTATATTGCCGCGCGCATATTTATTGGCTTCCTGCCTGAAACTGGTTCGGATTTTTTGAAGGATTGGATTTTCCTGATAGCGCGATTCAAAATTCATTGCATCCTTATCGTAATACGAACCCACTTGTTTATAATATCCGGATTGATCGCTGATCATGCTATGTAAGCTTTAGTTAGTTTGCTTAATTCAGACAACATTACTTTTCGCAATTCATTGATGTTTATTTTCTTCTCAGCCGAAATAAATACAACGGGATTGTGTTCGCGCGACATCCATGATTTTTTAAGTGTTTCCAGTGTTGGTGGAGCTTCCAATTCATCTGTAATTTCATCGGGTTCCTGTTTACGGCTCTCCCACAAATCAATTTTATTGAAAACCAGAACGGAAGGTTTTTTATTGGCATGAATTTCCTGAAGGGTTTGTTTCACTACTTCAATTTGTTCCTCAAAATTAGGATGCGAAATATCAACAATATGCAGCAACAAGTCAGCCTCTGTAATTTCATCCAGTGTTGATTTAAAACACTCAATCAACTGATGAGGTAATTTTCGTATGAAACCAACTGTATCAGTTAACAGGAACGGGGTTTCGTCCCATACCAGTTTACGAACGGTAGAATCGAGGGTTGCAAACAATTTATTTTCTGCCAGTACATCTGTTTTAGCCAGCAGGTTTAGAATGGTTGATTTTCCCACATTGGTATATCCAACCAGGGCAATGCGGGGTTTATCTCCCCGGTGTTGCCGGCGGGTAATACTTTGTTTGTCGATGAGTTCAAGACGTTCTTTCAATTTCGCAATTTTATTCCGGAGTGCCCGGCGATCGGTTTCAATTTCTGTTTCACCCGGTCCCTTCATCCCGATTCCACCTTTTTGTTTGGATAAGTGAGTCCACATCCGCGTAAGCCGTGGTAATAAATATTGCGCCTGAGCCAGTTCAACCTGATATTTGGCTTGTGCTGTACGGGCACGATTTGCAAAAATATCGAGGATGAGGTTGCTGCGATCCATGATTTTGCATTTAATGGTATGCTCCAGATTTCTAATCTGAGAAGGTGAAAGCTCATCATCGAAGATCACCATATCGATTTCGTTTTCTTTGATGTAGGCTGCTACCTCATTCAGTTTTCCTTCACCAATAAAAGTACGGGGATTAGGATGCGGCAAGCGTTGCATAAAACGGCGTACCACTCTGGCTCCGGCAGTATGCGTCAGAAAAGCCAGTTCATCGAGATATTCATCTGCCTGTTCTGTTTTTTGTTGAGGCATCACTACCGCTATCAGCACGGCTTTTTCCTGCTTACGGGCAGTTGTTATCAGTTTAGGCATTTCGAACAAAATTCAGGCAATTCCAACGCATATCAAAGCATTAAAGTCAAAGCCGGTTAAAATCATTTTGTAATGGGGGCAACGAACTGTATTTTCGCCCAAATAATAAGCACGCATATGAATTTTGAGCTTACCGAAGAACATCTGGCCGTACAAAAAGCAGCCAGAGATTTTGCCCAGACTGAATTATTACCAGGTGTGATCGAACGCGATGAACATCAAAAATTTCCAATGGAGCAGGTAAAGAAATTAGGCGAACTTGGATTCCTCGGAATGATGGTTGATCCTAAATACGGAGGGTCGGGTATGGACTCCATTTCATACGTGCTGGCAATGGAAGAACTTTCTAAGGTTGACGCATCCACATCTGTTGTGGTTTCGGTCAACAATTCACTCGTTTGCTGGGGTCTGGAAACATTTGCAAACGAAGAGCAAAAGCAAAAATACCTTGTACCCATGGCCTCCGGAAAATGTTGGGGAGCCTTTCTGCTATCAGAACCGGAAGCAGGCAGTGATGCAACATCGCAGCGTACAACTGCTATTGAAGATGGAGATCATTATATCCTGAATGGAACAAAAAACTGGATTACCAACGGAAATACAGCCACGTATTATCTGGTTATTGCCCAAACTTATCCGGAAAAAGGACATAAAGGAATCAACGCATTTATTGTAGAGAAAGACACACCAGGTGTGGTGGTAGGCAGAAAAGAAGATAAACTTGGAATTCGCGGGAGTGATACCCATTCCATTATGTTTCAGGATGTAAAAGTTCCGAAAGAAAACCGTATTGGAGAAGATGGATTCGGATTCAAATTCGCCATGAAAACGCTTACCGGTGGGCGGATCGGCATTGCCTCCCAGGCATTGGGAATCGCCAGTGGAGCTTATGAACTGGCACTCAAATATTCGAAAGAACGTAAAGCATTTGGCAAAGAAATAATGCATCATCAGATCATTCAGTTTAAACTGGCTGATATGGCAACAGAAATTGATGCGGCACGTTTGCTTTGTTTAAAAGCTGCATGGTTGAAAGATCAACATCTCGATTACGGAATGGCAAGCTCTATGGCAAAAGTATTCTCTTCTGAGGTGGCCATGCGAACTACCGTAGAAGCTGTGCAGATTCACGGTGGATATGGATTTGTAAAAGAATTTCATGTGGAGCGGCTTATGCGAGATGCCAAGATTACCCAGATTTATGAAGGCACTTCAGAGATTCAACGCATTGTGATTTCGCGCGAAATCCTGAAATAAACACCTGTTTTTCACTTGTTTTTTACATAACGCCGGATGCGCGGACGATTTTAGCGTTTTCCTCCATATACGCCTAAATCAGCGGGTGTTTTTTCGCAATCAGCAGAAGATTCACAAGATTATAGACATGTGTGTTTGTTTAATTGATGTGAATTTGTTATCATTACGACTTAAGATTGATGTATGGCCATTGTCAATGCCCTAGTCACATGGTATTTGAAGAAACGTATTAGTAACATTGAGCGATTCATGCAACATCCTCATGAGGTACAGCAAGAATTGCTGATGGATCTGTTAACCAAAGCGCAGGATACCGAGTGGGGTCGTAAATACGGATATAAAGGCATTTTATCAGCCGAAACATACAAGCAACGAGTACCCGTTGGAAATTACGAAACGCATTTTCCACATATTAATCGCATGATGCATGGGGAACAGAATATTTTATGGCCCAGCGAAGTGCGATGGTTTGCCAAATCATCGGGCACCACAAACAGCAAAAGCAAATTTATTCCGGTTACCTATGAATGTTTGGATGAAGGACATATGCAAGGAGGTAAGGATGCATTGCTGATGTACAGCAACAATAACCCTACTTCCAAACTGTTTGAAGGCAAAGGTCTGATTGTAGGCGGTAGTCACCAATTGAACAAATTCGACAACGAATCGTATTACGGAGATCTTTCTGCCGTGATGATGCAAAATCTTCCTTTTTGGGCGCATTTTTTCAGAACGCCTGATTTAAGTATTGCCATCATGGACAATTGGGACGAAAAGTTGGAGAAAATGGCTCTGGCTACGGTAAACGATGATGTAACGAATATTTCAGGTGTTCCAACATGGACACTTATGTTGATTCAAAAACTGTTCGACATAACCGGAGCAACAGATTTGAAGCAAATCTGGCCTAATCTGGAATTGTATATTCACGGGGGGGTTAGTTTTACTCCATATCGGGAACGCTTTGAAGCGCTTATTCCGGCAACAGGAATAAATTTCCTCGAAACTTACAACGCATCTGAAGGATTTATTGGAATTCAGGATCGCCTTGGGTCAAATGATTTGTTATTGATGCTCGACTATGGCATTTATTATGAATTTATGCCGTTGAGCGAATACGGTAAGGAGTATCCCGAAACACTGAATCTGGAGCAGGTGAACACAACCGATCATTATGCGCTGGTCATTTCAACCAATGGTGGCTTATGGCGTTATATTATTGGCGATACCATTAAATTTACTGAACTCAAACCCTTCCGATTCAAAATAACGGGTCGTACCAAACATTACATCAACGCATTTGGAGAAGAACTGGTGATAGAAAATGCCGACTTTGCCATTCAACAAGCGTGCAAAATGCACAATGCATTTATTACCGAATATACTGCAGCACCGTTGTACCATAAAACGGAGAAGATTGGCACACATGAATGGTTGATAGAATTTGAGCAGGAACCCGAATCAATGGATCATTTTATTCTGGATTTAGATCTCCAGCTAAAGGCTTCCAATTCTGATTATGAAGCCAAACGATTTAAAGATTTGGCCATTACAATGCCGGTGGTTAGGAAAGTACCTAAAGGTACGTTTCACAGTTGGCTCAAGCATGCAGGTAAGCTGGGTGGGCAACACAAAGTTCCCCGCTTGCACAACGATCGCAAATACCTGGAAGAAATATTACAACATACATCTGTTTATTACTCAACGCAATGATAAAACGACTTATTTTTTTAATGCTGGTAATCTCATCATTTAAAGTTCAGGCTCAGACCAAAGCTATAGAACTTGGAGATGTATATTACGACTATTTCCAATACGATGAAGCCATTAAGAATTATGAACAGGCTTTATTATCAGCAAAACCAGCAGATATGCCCTATTTGTACAGACAAATCGCGTATTGTCATCAATACTCATTCAGGTATATAAAAGCTGAGGAGTTTTATACCAAACTGATTCAGGACAATATAGATCTGACTCCTGAGGATCATCTCGACTTTGGTAAAATGTTAAAATTGAATGGTAAATACGAGCAGGCCAAAGAGCAATTTCAAAAATTTAATGAGTTGAAGAAAAATGCCAGCTCTCTGGCAACTATTCATATCAATTCGATAGACTGGGCCATGAAAAATAAAGACGTGGTAAAACCAGCGCAGATTTATGTAACAGATTTGAATATTAACGGACAATGTCTGGGTTATGCCCTTTTCGAAGGAGGTATGATCTATGCAAGATCAGATACCAAGAAACCGGTTGGAACTATGCCCATTTTCGATCTCGATTATGCCCTGATTTCTGATTCGATACATTTTACAGCTGGTGATCCGATACTAAAACAAATTGATTTTGAAGCTAATGAAGGTGCACCTTCCATCAACCGTATGGGCTCATTATTGTATTTCAATGCCAATGCTACCAAGTTAAAAAACGGGAAAGTGAGAAAAGTCGGAGGTACTGAAATTAGCGAAGAAAGCGTTTCCAACTTTAAAATATACGTTTCCCTCAATCAGGAAAATCAATTCGTTAAAATCCAGGAATTACCTTTCAATGACAACAAATACAATTGTGTTCATCCGGCTATTTCAGATGATGGTAACACACTTTACTTTGCCTCCGATATGCCGGGTGGATATGGAGGTTTAGACTTGTATATGGTTCGACGAAATTCAGAAGGAACCTGGGGATCTCCGGTTAATTTAGGCACCACGGTAAATACTGCAGAGAATGAACTTTTTCCGTTCATATATAAGGATCGGATCTATTTTTCATCGAAAGGATTAAACGGTTATGGAGGATATGATATTTATACAGCAAAGGTTGCATTATCAGGAATACCTGCATCTCCGCAGAATATGGGAAAACCGTTCAATTCCCATAGAGATGATCTGGCCTATATAACTTATGAGAATGGCCGCTACGGTTACTTCTCTTCTAACCGTGAAAACAATGAAGGCAAAGACCAGGTGTATTTTTTTCATGACCTGACTTTTGATCCGATTCCGGAAGCACCCGTTACAGAAATCAGGAAAGATACCCTGCAGGCTCCGGTGGCCTCAGAACCCAAGCCTCAAATAACCAAAGCACCTGTTGTTACACCAGTACCCACACCCACACCCACACCAGCACCAAAACCGGTAGCGCCTGTAACCAAACAAGCGCCACCAATAGTTAAGCAAGCAACTCCGGCCATAATTACCCCATCTGCACCAACAGTACAACAACCACAACGTTCGCGTCAGGAAATCGAAGAATTGTATCTGGCTAAAAAGTTTAATCATGGTCATTTTATGTTAAACTCCATCAACTTTGATGAAGCGTATCAAACTACATTGGATACGTTGGTAAAGGCTTATAAACTGATTCCTACTTTGCGCATTGAAATCAGCGGACATGCAGATGCAAGGGGGCCTTCGGCGTATAATCAAACCTTATCATTACGACGCGCGAAGAAGATTAAGTCATTTCTGGTCTCACACGGTGTGCCCTCAGGCAAAGTTATTGTGCGTGGTTATGGCGAAACACAGTTATTGAATCAATGTTCAGATGGCGTTGATTGCAGTGACCAGGAACATGCCATCAATCGCCGCGTTGAAATAAAAATGATCCGGTAATAACAAGTCGGTTCAGCAATCAGAGTTTTCATTTTCTTCAAAATGCGCATTCAGTTGGCATGTTGAAAAAGGAGAATATGGCCGGATCGACTTGTAAAATCAGGCTAATGTTTGCGGTCGATAACAAAGTCGACCAGCATCTTTAATTTTTCTGCTGAATCTGATTGAGGCATGGAATCTAAAATAGTCAAAGCATCTGATTTAAAGGTATCCATTACTTTTTTGGTATACGCTATACCCTGATGTTGATTTACATAATCAATTACCTCTGCTACTCTTTTTTTGTTTTCGTGATGGTGTTTTATGGTACTGATGATGGAAGCACGCTTTGATTTATCAATCGTGTTCAACGTATAAATTATCGGGAGGGTTAACTTTTTTTCCTTCAGATCGATTCCGGTAGGTTTCCCGATGTCCTGATCTCCATAATCCATCAGGTCATCTTTCATTTGAAAAGCCATCCCTATTTTTTCACCAAACAAATGCATTTGTTCAATCTGTTCCGGGGTTGCACCTGCACTGGCAGCACCAACAGCACAACAACTGGCGATCAGTGAGGCTGTCTTTTTGCGTATAATATCGTAATACACTTCTTCGGAAAGGTTGAGGTTTCGGGCCTTTTCGATTTGCAGCAATTCACCTTCGCTCATGGCTTCAACCGCTTTGCTGACTATTTCAAGCAAGTGATAATCTTTGTTTCTTATAGAAAGTAGCATACCTTTCGATAAGAGGTAATCGCCAACTAAAACAGCTATTTTATTTTTCCAAAGGGCATTGATGGAGAAAAAGCCGCGGCGCTCATCGCTGTCGTCTACCACATCATCGTGCACCAGGGTTGCCGTATGCAACAATTCAACCAAACTTGCTGCCCTGTAGGTCGAATCATTTACACCACCAAAAAGTTGAGCCGAAAAAAACACAAACATGGGTCTGATTTGCTTTCCCTTGCGCTTAACAATATAAGTCATGATAGTGTCCAGCAAAGGGACATTGCTTTTCATGGCTTCCCGGAATTTAGATTCAAACAAATCCAATTCCCGGGCAATGGGCAGTTTTATGATATCCAGTTGACTCAAAAGGTGCTGCAAATAAAAGCAAATTGCGCTATAGTTAGTTTTGCCTTTTAAAAAGTATTTTTGAGCGCAATGGCCAAAACACATACCACCTTCTTCTGTAAAAATTGCGGAGCTTCTTCGGGCAAATGGATTGGAAAATGCCCAAGTTGCAATGAATGGAATACATACGTGGAAGAGGTGATACACAAAGAGAAACAAACGTTTAAAACCAATTGGAAGAAGGATTCGCGTCAAGAAAAACCGCGATTGCTGGAAACGGTTCAAAAAGGAAACGAATTACGAATTCCGGTTAAAGATGCTGAATTGAGTCGTGTTCTGGGTGGAGGACTGGTTCCGGGAAGTGTAGTATTGATAGGCGGTGAACCCGGTATTGGTAAATCTACTCTCATGTTACAGGTGGCCTTGCAATTCCAGGGTCTAAAGGTTTTGTATATCAGTGGCGAAGAAAGTGATTCTCAGATCCGCATGCGTGCCGAACGTTTATCTTACAACAATGATCAATGTTATTTATATACCGAAACCTCCACACAAAAAATTGGAAAAGCGTTACAGGAACTCGAGCCGGAAATTGTAATCGTTGATTCTATTCAAACCCTGCAGAGTGAACTCATTGATTCTACTCCCGGAAGCATATCTCAGGTAAAGGAAACTGCCGGCGACCTCATTCGTTTTGCCAAAGAAACCAATACACCTGTTTTCCTGATTGGTCATATTACCAAAGATGGATCGCTGGCCGGACCAAAATTGCTGGAACATATGGTTGATACCGTATTGCAGTTTGAGGGCGACCGTCATCATGTTTACCGCATTTTGCGCACCACCAAAAACAGGTTTGGATCTACGTCTGAAATGGGTATTTATGAAATGCAAAGCGGAGGTTTACGCGAAGTGAGCAATCCATCCGAAATTCTGATTTCGCAACGCGATGAAGCGTTGAGCGGCATCGCCATTTCGGCAGCCATTGAGGGTATGCGTCCGTTGTTGGTTGAAACCCAGGCTTTGGTAAGTACGGCAGTGTATGGTACTCCACAGCGAAATTCAAACGGTTACGATGCACGAAGGCTGAATATGTTGCTGGCTGTTCTCGAAAAAAAATGCGGCTTACGGATGGGAACTCAGGATGTGTTTATCAATATAGCCGGTGGAATACGGGTTGAAGATCCGGGAATTGATCTGGGAATTTTGGCAGCCATTGTTTCCAGTTACGAAAACGTGCCGCTAGATGCATCCATTTGTTTTGCCGGAGAAGTGGGTTTGAGCGGAGAAATACGGGCAGTAAACCGGATCGAACAACGCATCAGCGAAGCCGAAAAACTGGGATTCAAAACCATTTATCTTTCAGGCTTTAATAAACTCCCGGGTAATCCGGGAAAGATCAAAGTAGTATCGATTAATAAACTGGAAGAAATGTTGCGATTGCTGTTTGGATAAGCAGATCAGTAATTCAACAAAGTTTCCAGCTCTTGCACAAATCGTTCGCGTGGGAGGAAATTTTTCTCCAATTCGATATTAAATGGCACGGGAGTATCCAGGCTGCCACAACGTACAACCGGTGCATCCAGAAATGAGAAACAAGCCTGGCCAATATGTGCGGCTATTTCTGCACCAATGCCTCCGGTTAACGTATCTTCATGCAGAATAAATGCTTTCCCGGTTTTTTTCACACTGGCTTCAACAGCTGCTTTATCCCATGGCAGTAAGGTCCGTAAATCAATGATATCTGCATCAATTCCTGATTCCTGTATATGTTTAGTAGCCCAATGAACACCGGCTCCGTATGTAATTATACTCACTGCATCACCATCGCGTACTTTACGTGCTTTTCCTATTTCAATTTCATAATAGTCATCAAACACCTCTTCTTCAAGTTCAACAGAACGATAGAGGTTTTTATGTTCAAAAAACAAAACCGGATTGGGATCGCTGAACGAAGCAGCCAGCAAACCTTTGGCATCTCCCGGTGTGGAAGGATATACAATCTTTAGTCCGGGTACATGGAAGAACCACGCCTCATTGCTTTGAGAGTGAAAGGGTCCGGCGCCAACACCGGCACCAGTGGGCATGCGTACCACCACATCCGCAGGCTGACCCCAGCGGTAATAACTTTTAGCAAGATTATTTACAATTTGGTTAAAACCCACACTTACGAAATCGGCAAACTGCATTTCGACCATGGCTTTCATGCCTTTGATGGAAAGACCGTATGCGGCACCCAGAATAGCACTTTCACAAAGCGGAGTATTGCGCACGCGTTCTTTGCCAAACTCTTCTACAAAACCTTGTGTAACTTTAAATACTCCTCCGTATCCGGCAATATCCTGTCCCATCAATACCAACTCAGGGTGTTTGCGCATACTTAAGCGCAATCCATCGGAGATGGCGTCGACCAGGCGTTTCCGTGATTTTGCAGGTTGCTCAGGGGGTATTGTTACATGCTGTAAATTTTCATAGGAAGTTGATTCCAGTATAGGTGCTGGAGCGTATAAATCCTGCAACTCGGTAACAGTATCCGGAATAATTTCAGGCTCGCTGAGCACGGCTTCTACACCGGCATCAATTTCCTGTTTAAACAATGCCCGGTGCTGTGCAATCATTTCATCATTCAGAATGCCCTCGGCTTTCAACCAATTTTCATAATTGAGAATCGGATCTTTTTTGCCCCATTCTTCAATCAATTGAGGTGGTACATATTTTGTGCCCGATGCTTCTTCATGACCACGCATGCGGAAAGTCATGCATTCCAGAATCACCGGGCGGGGGTTGGTACGCATGATATTGGCCAGATTCTTTACCATATCATATACTTCCAGAATATTGTTGCCATCCACTTTATATCCCTGTATGCCATAGCCCATGGCTTTATCTACAAAATGTTTGAAACGGAATTGTTCGTTGCTGGGAGTTGATAAGCCGTAGCCGTTATTTTCGATCAGAAAAATCACAGGCAGATCCCAGACAGCAGCGGTATTGATGGCTTCGTGAAAATCGCCTTCGCTCGCACCACCATCGCCACTGAATACCACAGCAATTTTTTGTTCCTGTTTAAGTTTATGTGCCAGGGCTATACCATCGGCAACACCCAGCATTGCTCCGAGGTGCGAAATCATACCAACAATATGGTGTTCGTTGGTACCAAAGTGAAACGAGCGTTCGCGACCTTTGGAATAGCCATTCATTTTTCCCTGCCATTGCGAAAATAATTTCTGAAAAGGCATATCGCGATTCACCCAAACTCCCAGATTGCGGTGAAGCGGTAATATATATTCGTCTGAATCGAGTGCAAGTGTAACTCCGGTACTGATTGCCTCCTGGCCTATGCCCGAAAACCATTTGCTGACTTGTCCCTGACGTAAAAGGATCAGCATTTTTTCCTCTATCATGCGTGGCCTTAACATGCCCAGATAAAGGTTGATCAGCTCTTCGTTGGAATGAAATTTTTTATTGAAATCCATGCCGCGGCAAGTTAAGTACTCTTGCAAGAAGAAAAAAGTTTGATTGAGCTGGTTAGTCAGTCTGGTTTGATCGGGTGCAATTCTTTGAGAAGAAGCAAGCTTGTATCTGATTCAATCAGGTGCGCTTTTAATCAGCAATAATCAACGAACCGGACGAAACGGAATTGCCATCTTTTCGGGAACGGATCTGGTAGAAATATAATCCGTGCTTTAAATCACTTCGAATCAAAACAAGATTATTCAAATCAGAATGAATGGAGGGCGTTATTTTCTGTCCAACTGCATTCCACAAATTGAATTCTACATCTTCGGCTGGTAAAGACAAACTAAAGGTGGTGAAAGAGGTGAACGGATTTGGATAAACCGATAAACAAGGTGCATTCAAATTACCGATTCCGGTAACGCTCTGACCAGCATTGATGGAAACATTGGGTGTTTGCTGATAGGCGTAATCCTTTACGGTAAAGGAAAGCCGGTCTGTTGCAATATTTATTCTGGCCCAACCATAATGCCATTGTGCATTTATTTTAAAGCGCATTCCAAAATACTTATCGCCGCTGGTATACCAGGGGTCATCTAAAATACCAAACTGATCCAGCCCCCAATTTCCAGAACCGGGAGCTATATTTTCGGTAATGGATTTCACAAGGGCATGACCGGATGCAGTAATCAACACCTCTTGCAAACCATTCGCGTTTGATTGCAACTCTACACTTTCCATTCCCGGCCCCGGATTAAAATGCCGCAATTCAAATTCGTAACTTCCATTGTTGTTTAAATCCAGAAAATAGGATTTAATCTGTTCAGCTGCAGATGCAGCAATGATGGTATCAGGGTTAATATCCGTATAGACGATCTGAGCTTTTAAATGCGATGAAAAGCATAGCATAATCGCCCAAAACAGGAGTTTAATTTTTTTCATGGAAACAAGACGATGCATATTTGCAATTGGTTGCTTTGGCTTGAATGACAAAGCATTAAGAGCTTTTAGGAATTGACAAAGCCGTTTCTGAAAGAAGAGGATTGTTGTTGACTTTAAATGTCTAAAGAGTCAAAAAAAGCGCAGAAAAAAGTTAAAATTGAATTTTATTTTACCAGTGTACCCACTTTTTCACCCGCACAAACGCGCAGGAAATTGCCCGGTTTATTCATATCAAACACCATAATGGGCAGATTATTTTCCTGACACAGCGTTATAGCGGTGAGGTCCATAACATTTAAACCACGTTTGTAAACTTCGCTGTAAGTTACTTCTTCGAAGCGGGTTGCAGTAGGGTCTTTCTCAGGATCAGCTGTATATATTCCATCCACGCGGGTTCCTTTTAAAACCAGATCAGCTTCTATTTCAACGGCACGCAATGAAGCCGCAGTATCGGTTGTGAAATATGGATTACCGGTTCCTGCACCAAAAATAACAACACGTCCTTTTTCGAGGTGACGCATGGCTCTGCGACGAATAAACGGTTCGCAAATTTGTTCCATATTGATAGCAGACTGCAAACGGGTTTTGATGCCGATTTTTTCGAGGGCTCCTTGCAAAGCCATAGAATTGATTACCGTAGCCAGCATTCCCATATAATCGGCCTGAGAACGGTCGGCAATACCACCTGCAACTCCCTGAACTCCTCTGAAAATATTACCACCCCCAATAACGATGGCAACGTTTACTCCTTTTTCTACGACCTGGTGAATATCATTGGCATATTGTTCCAGAATTTTGGGATCGATGCCATACTGTTGAGAACCCATCAGCGATTCGCCACTGAGTTTCAATAAAACGCGGTTGTACTTCATGAAGGTTCTGCCTGAAATTGGCATTGCAAATTAATTGAAAGTATAAGTAAAGACCAAAAACAATAATTCATTCGATTGAAATGTTGATAACAATACTCGCTGTGGACTCCTGATTATATTGAGGTACTGTTTTAGTTGTCAGTTACCTGAATAAAGTAACGGTACCGCTTTGCTCGTCCGGTTGACCACCTCTTTTTATATACTGAATGCTATAGGTATACACATCTGCCGGACAAGGTTTGCCTCCATAATTTCCATCCCAACCCTTCGATAAATCATCGGAGTAATACAATTCTTTCCCCCATTTATCATAGATGCGAATACTTCCTATCCGAATATTATAAGTGATTGCTTTAAAAGAATCGTTGATTTCATCTTTGCCGGGTGTAAAGGCATTCGGCACCCATAGTCTGCTGAATTCCACCGGAATTAGTTTTTCGATTGAATCAACGCAGGCAATATTGAAAGCATATAATTTTACCGGGAATAATCCGTCAGCCAAATAAGCATAGTTTAGTTCACTCTTAACGAATTGTTCTCCGGTATGAAAATTCCATAAAATACGATGTGCATTTTTTGAGTTGGATTTGAATTGTATGTATTGATTGACTGCCGGCGAATCGGGGTTGAATGAGAAAGCAGCAACCGGATTGGAAATCACGGAAATGAATGTAGTGAAGGTATCTATACATCCCAGCGACCCATATTTGTAGCTGATAGGGAAAGTCCCGGTTGCCTGAGGATAAAACTTCTGGCTGGAAACGTAAGTGCCATAGAAATCACCTCCGGTATGGTTTGGAATCAGCTCTACCGGATCGCCCATCAGGCAAACAGGACTTTTTGCCGGATGGAATTCTGCCTTGAGTTTAGCGCGGAGTTCAACTTCAATGGTATCCCTGTTTATACCACATTTATTTTCAGCTTCAAGCACAATTAGTTTTTTTCCGATCAGGGGTTTTAGTTTAACAATTGGATTCAAACGCAGGATATCATCGAAAGATCCGGCTTCAGTTTTCAGCCAATGAAATGAATAGTAGTTAAATATTGCTGCGTTTAATTGCAAGGTTGCTTCATTGCATAAGATGGTATCAGAACCTGCCGAAATAGTAGGTAACGGATCGAAAATGACCCGGGTAGTATCCATCCCTGTACATTGATTGGAATCGGCATAACGTACCCAGTACAGACCTTCTTTGGTAATTGGAATGCGGCTTGTTTGTTCTCCGGTATTCCATAAATAATTGAAATACCCCGATATTTCAAGCCAGCCTCCTGTTATACATACTAATGTAGAATCGTCAAAAACTTCAGGAGTTTTTGGAAAAAGAGATAATGCGGCAGATTTTGAAACCTGGATATCGCATCCTGCTGCAACGGTTACACTGTATTGTGCAATATCCTTTTGTGACACAGAAAACAGGTTCAAAGAATCCCTTGTTGCCCCTGCAATTGGGGTTGAATTTTTGAACCACTGATAACTCAACGTGCCTGAACCTGTTCCTTTAACATAAAAGGATGCAGAAGAACCCTCGCATACCTTAACACTCGCAGGATGCGAAATTATTGCTGTGGGCGGATTTAAAGTAAGGCTAACGGTATCACTGTAAATTGTATCGCATGCACCGGCAATCATAAGATAGTAAAATCCGGTATCAGCAGGTTGAACAGCATTGAAAAACAAGGAATCCCTGGTTTTGTTGGTGAGCTTTATGCCATCTTTATACCATTGATAATGCAGTGCAGCGATGGATGTAGAGCTCAGTTTTCCCTGCATTCCAATACAGGATGCCAGGTCCTTAGGTTGAATCAGGATCTGAGGTTTTGGTGATATGCCGAGCTTAACCGAATCTGATTGAAGGGTATCGCACCCATTGTTTATTTTCACATGATAGAATCCGGTATCGCTGTAATGAAGCGGATTAATTTCCAGCGTTATTTTATTTTCCGGAATCAATGCCTGTCCGTTTTTGTACCACTGGTAAAAACGTTCGGTATTGCCATCTGTACCTACATAAAACAAAGCTTTGGTGGAAAGGCATTGAATGAGATCGGGAGGTTGAATATCCAGTTGTATTTTCTTTTTTGTTAACCAAACGGTATCGGTAATGGAACAGCCTTTCGAATCAGAAACGTTGAGGACATACATCGTGGCATCCTGTGTTGGTGAAGTAAGCGGATTCAGGCATCGGACACAGGAGAGTTCAGTTGTATCCCGTAACCATACATACGATAATGGTTGAAATAACGGACCGGCAGAAGCAGAATTGAATAATTGAAATGGAGAATTAACGCAAATCATCGTATCGGGGGTCATTTTCAAGGCAAGATCTGAAATCATCAGATCTACCGGAAGCGTATCTGTACATCCAAATCCATCGTAAGGAGTTACAACCACATAATAACGTTTGGAATGGTTAGGTGTGGCTACCTGAATGGATTTCGCAGCACCAAGAAAACTGAAATTTTCGTCTAACCATTCATAAGATTTATAACCAAACGGCCCACTCAGGGTAGTGAAAGTATAATTATTACAGGTATATTGAGTATTCGTATATATACCACAAGACATATCCACATATCCGTAACCAAAATGACCTCCCTGCGAGCAATCGCCACTCGCAAATTCAAATACTATTTTCTTGCCGGAATATGCAGATAAATCCAAAAACAAAGGAGTCCAGGGTTTATAAATGACATTAGAATTAAACTTAGAAGTCAGAAAACCGGGGATATTGTTTCTTGCGATATAATTCAATGTTGAACATTCAATGGGTGTCCCTGTTGTGCTGTCGTAAACGGATATAAGGAAGCGTGGTTGCTGATGTGCTTGATGATTTGGATTTTCCAGAACAATAGCATACCGGATGATCAGGGAATACTTATCGATTCCATTGGGCACATCCAGAATGTATCTGGCGCGTTCTGCTTCTTTTCCATTACCACTGTTACCCAATTTCAGGGTGTAAGAACCGCTTTCGGGAGCAACGATTGGAAAACCACCATATTGGTCTGAACCGGAACCAGAGGTCAATAGATGCCTGTTGCTGATTGGTCCGGTTTCAAAATCGTTGATGATCAACTGACCGTTAACACAACAGGTACCAAGGTACAAATGCCAATTATCGAAATTGTTGTTTTCGAAATCAATATTTTCCGCGCACATTGAATTTTGCGCATTTGCATAACTCAAACCCGATAGCAAAGCCAGACCGAAAAGTATTTTTTTCATTACGCGAAGGGGCACAGGAAAAAGGAAGGGACATCACTGATCTTTTATTCAAGTGGAAAGATTTGAATAATTGACAAAACCGGTTGATAGCTTGCTGAAATAAAGCAAAATTGAAAAAGCCAGGAATCGATTCCTGAAATAAAGGTAACCAGAACAAAACGAAAAAACGACTCTAACTCAAATATTTTCAGCTAGATGCCATTAATTTTTAATTAATCCAAGCCTTATGGAAATTTCGGATATTTCTTAAAATCCGGTTTACGTTTTTCCAGAAAAGAATTTTTGCCTTCTTTGGCTTCATCACTCATATAATACAATAGAGTGGCATTGCCTGCCAATTCCTGTATTCCGGCTTGTCCGTCGAGTTCGGCATTGAAAGATGATTTCAGCATACGCAGCGCAACCGGGCTTTTCTCCATGATTTTTCTGCACCACTCAATTGTGGTGTCTTCCAGCATCTCAAGTGGAACAACTTTGTTTACCAAACCCATGTCGAGGGCTTCCTGTGCATTGTATTGGTCGCATAAATACCATATTTCGCGTGCTTTTTTCTGTCCAACTATCCGGGCCAGATAACTTGCACCAAATCCACCATCGAAACTTCCGACCTTCGGACCGGTTTGTCCGAATTTTGCATTTTCTGCAGCAATACTTAAATCACAAATCACGTGCAATACATGACCTCCGCCGATTGCCCATCCTGCAACCATGGCAATTACCGGTTTAGGTATGCGACGGATTTGCATTTGCAAGTCCAGTACATTTAACCGGGGTACCCCATCCTTACCGATATAACCGCCATGTCCACGCACACTCTGATCGCCACCGCTGCAAAATGCCTGTCCACCTTCACCAGTCAAGATGACGCAATAAATATTTTCATCTTGCCTGCAGATCTCCATGGCATCGCTCATTTCCTTTACAGTAAGCGGAGTGAAGGCATTGTGTTTTTCGGGTCGGTTGATGCTTATTTTTCCGATCCCTTCAAAAAAAGTGAAGCGAATTTCATCATACTCTTTTATGGTTTTCCACGCGTATTTGCTTTGCATATTACAGGGTTATTTTTTTAAATCGTTTAAAAACAGATGCATTGTGTTTCATATTGGATTGAATCTCCAAAACGGCAGATTTTTCTCCGGGTTGAAAGAAGGAATTCAATTGCTGTTTCAGGCTTTCGGCCGAATCGCAAAAGTAATACTCCAGATTATTATCCAGGGCAGTCAGACGAATATTTTGGTGATGAGGCGTAGTAAAAAAGGGAAGATTTTCCGGATGTTGGCCCGGACCATCAATCAAACTAAAAATCCCGCCACCACCGTTGTTAATCACAATGATGCGCAGATTGTTTTGAACCAGGTTATTCCAAAATGCATTCTTATCGTAGAGAAATCCCAGATCGCCTGTGAGCAAGACCGTCATTTTATTATTCACAGCAGCTGCTCCCACTGCAGTAGATGAGCAACCATCTATACCGCTGGTACCTCTGTTGCTATGCACCGTCCAGGATGGATTCAACTCCCCGAGCAGGCTAACATAGCGGATCACGCTGCTGTTACCAATATGTAAATTAACAGCATCAGGAATCTGATTCAGTACCATACGGGTAGCATGTAATTCAGAGAATTCGTTTCGGTTCAAAAATTGATTCATGGCCATTTCTGCAGATAGACCGGCAGTTTCCCAAAGTTGCATATAGGCAAATGCGGTTGCAGGTTTTTTGCATGTTATATTATTTAAAAGATTCAGTACGTCATGAACTTCACAATCTAAATATGTAGGTTTATGGTTATAGGTATCAACCCTTGCAGATTCAGTTCGAATGCGAAAGGCGAATTTCGGTTTATGATTTTTCAGCCAAAGTTTTAAGGTTTTCGAAACCAGGGGTCCGCCTGCAGATACGATGCAATCCGGCTGTAACATTTCCAGCGTTTTGAAATTAGCCTGAGAAAGCATGGTATCAAACCTGGATGTTGTATTAAAAGAAAACTGGTTTGATGCAGGATCACACATTATGACTGCATTTTGTTGTTTCTTTATTCGATACAAAGCTGTAAACAATTTATCCGAAACGGGTCCCTGACCCAGCAAAATCAAACGTTTACCACATTGTTCCCAGGCATTTTTCAAACCTGTAAAATCAGGGATGGGTTTATTCTGATTCCGTTTTTCAGGTTTCATTGAAGGTATCGCCGGAAGTTTTGAGCTGATTTTGTAAAGAGGTTCATGCAATGGAATATTGATATGAACCGGTCCTTTGGGTAAGCCCATAGCGGTCTGAAAGGCTTGCCGGGCAATGGTTGCAGTTAATTTAAAGTTTTCTTTTCCAATGGCATAATCCGGCAAATTTTCGGCCAGTAAAACATGTTTACCAAACACCTTTACCTGATGAATCATTTGTCCGTCTTGCTGATCCAACAACTCAGGTGGGCGGTCAGCACTTAGAATAATCAGGGGAATATGCTGGTAAAAAGCTTCGGCAACAGCAGGGTAGAAGTTTAAAACGGCGGTTCCGGAGGTACAAATCAGGATTACCGGTTCCTGCAATTGCTGGGCCATCCCCAATGCTATAAAAGCGGCACTGCGTTCGTCAACAACCGTTGAGCAGGTAAAAGCGCTGTCTCGCGTAAAAGCCGCAACCAGCGGTGCAGAGCGGGATCCGGGGCAAATCACTACTTGCTTTACCCCTAACTGAGCGAATGTACCGGAAATACTGTAAACATGCTGCTGCACGGGAGTTGGGGGTTGGGGGTTTAAGTAACGCCTCAAAAATATCGAACTTACAGGTTATGAAAAACAAAATCATTGACTATTTTTGGCTGCTTATTAAAATTATTTAAACGTTAAATAGTTCAAACTAAGGATATAGCCAAAACCAACCAACGGATGAACAAAAAAGTAATACTGCTTTTTGTATTGATTTTTGCAGTACTGGCTGCAGATGCACAAACAAGGAAGAAGAAGAGACGAAA
The DNA here is from genome assembly GCA_041665785.1 of Bacteroidia bacterium. Classification (GTDB taxonomy): domain Bacteria; phylum Bacteroidota; class Bacteroidia; order UKL13-3; family UKL13-3; genus JBAYIE01. The sequence continues at coordinate 145,539 of JBAYIE010000002.1, forward strand.
AAAACCTGTAGTTGTTGAAGAAGTTCAACCTGAACCCGTACCCCCTGAACCGGAGTTGTCTCTGGATCCGTTAATGGATCCGCTTCAGGACACTACCCCGCCAGCATCTCTGTTCCCGGCTGAAGAAGCTCCACCAGTCGACACCCCGACCACAAAACCGTATGAACGGATCGTTTTGTATGTGGATTCAACAACCAATCTGATTACTTATACCGGTGTCGAGGAAGAACCTGAGAGCAGTTCAGATTCCTTGTATTACAGAGCAAAGAAATGGGCTGCCAAAAAGTTTGTTGGAGGAGGTAAAGCGTTATATGAAATCGATAAAAAGAGTCAGAAATTGCTTATCAACGGTGTTATTCCGGCTTATGTTTACGGAAAATACAGCAAACGCGAAATTGGAAAGTTTGAATTCAAGATGACCATCTGGTTCCGTGAAGAGCGGTATAAATATACCATTTCCAATCTGGTGCATGAAGGTGCAAAAGGTAATATTGGAGGAGCAACCCGGAATTATTTTGAGTTTTATAATACCACCACTACGAATATTAAAAGCGTAGATAATATTTTGCGCAACGCAGATAAGGATATTAAAGAGATGTTGGAGGAGTTTAAAAAAGTAATGAAAACTCCTAAATTTATTGATGAAGACGATTGGTAGAAAGTAATTCTAAACCAATACATCGCACAATTTGTCAATCTCTTTTCTGGCAGAGCTGTTTTTATACAAAATATTGTAAACTGCTTCTGCAATAGGTATTTCTACTTTTAGTTGACTCTGATTAAGTTCGTATAAACTCTTGGTAGCATAGTATCCTTCAGCAATCATTTTCATTTCCAGTTGTGCAGTTTGAACGGTATACCCTTTGCCCATCATCATGCCAAAAGTTCGGTTTCGACTGTGTTGCGAATAGGCAGTTACCAGTAAATCTCCCAGGTAAGCAGAGTGATTGATTTCGCGAGGGTGAGCTTTCACGGCATACAGAAAACGCTCCATTTCGCGAATCGCATTGCTCACCAGAACAGCCTGAAAATTATCGCCAAATCCCAATCCATGACAAATCCCGCTGGCCACAGCATATATATTTTTTAATACAGCCCCGTATTCTGTTCCGGTAATATCATCGGATAAAATGGTTCTGATATAGCGCGAAGATAAAAGGGAAGCAAAATAAGCAACTGCATCGGAGTTCATTCCGGCAATGGTCAGGTAGGATAATTTTTCGGATGCAACTTCTTCGGCATGACAGGGTCCCGAAATCACCATCAACCGGTCTGCAGGAACATTAAATGCAGTAGTTAAATAGTCGGCAATGATCTGCCGGGTATGCGGAACAAGTCCTTTGATGGCAGAAACAATCCAGTGCGACTGTAACATTTCAGGTGTAATGGATTTTAATGTATCCATTAAAAAAGCAGAGGGCACAGCAAGAATTATTAGTTCCGAATGTTTCAACACGAACTCCAGGTCATGTGTAACAGTCACAATATCGGAACGAATTTCAACCGAACTGATATAGTTGGGATTATGGTGATTATGGATAATATAATCAGCAGTTTCAGGAGTTCTTACCCACCAATACAAATCAGTTATTTTACCCCCTGCAGCTTTGTGATCGCAGAGCATTTTAGTAAGGGCAGTTCCCCAGCTTCCGCCACCAATAACTGCAATTCGGGAAGGTTGCTTGTTCATGGGGTAAAAATAAAGAATGATTTATTAACACCGTATAAAAAGTGCCATATGCGCTTTTAATCATTCTTTCACAAGGGAATACCGCAATACTTTTTCATGCAAATGAATTTCAAGAATGAAAATTCCGGGTTGAAGAGAAGATATATCCAATTCGGGAATTTCATTGCGGTTGGAAATTTGATTATTCAATTGCAACCTGCCATCCATGCTAAAGATTTGCACTTCAAAACGTTGTCCGGTCAACTTTGGCAGGTATACCTTATTGCGTGCAGGAACAGGGTAACACAACAAACTATCCGGTATGAATTCAGGTATTTCAGGCAATGTTGTGCTGGTGTTTTTAAACCGCATGCGTAATACAAACCGTTGAGGATTGCAGGAGGCCGAATCGGTTAGCGTTTCGAAAGTTACGGTTTGATTTTGTTTAAGGTTGGTAGATGTTCCAAGGTATTGATCCACTAATTCGAGTGTTATTTCAGGGTCAAACGAATTCACTGCGTCAAAAACAAAACGATACTTTTCTGGTGCAACAGGCAATGAAACTGATAAGCCAACATACAGTAAAGAGTCAGTCAGGGGAGGTATCCTGCAAATCGACATATTATTTGTGATATCACCAACCCATAAGCTTACCGAGTGATTTCCCGGTTGAAATTTTAATACATCTTCCTTTGAATCATATCCTAAAACCGAACCCGGAAGCAGGCGCAAAACAGCTTCATCGCTGAAGTTTGCAGCAGAATCAGCATACAAGCGAATACGCATTACAGCATGTTGAGGGTTGGATTGTTGTTTAAAGAAGCTTTCACCTTGCCGTGTTATAACCTTGGCGGATTCGTTAAATGAGAGTTGTGCAAAACCGGAGTCTTTGGTTTGAACAAAGAATGCGGTACCCGGAGAAATAAAACGCGACATGCCGTTGGTGGAATCCGGAATCGGGTATGAAGTATAACTTGCATAAGCTCCCGATGCGGAAATGTTATCCCGAAATGAGAAGATGGTGGAGAGTAAATTTGTTTTTATGATGTCGGGCGAAAGCCAGTCGATGGTTGCCTGATATGGATTACCGACTAACTCATAACCACCGCTTTGTGAAGCGCATACAATATTAACCGGTCCTGTTTTGAGTTTACCTTCAATTGTTAGAACAGTATCTTGCGGATCGGGCGGGTTGATTTGAAATAACGGACAACCCTGTGTGCGTTTTCCCCGAAAGAACAATCGATAACCTTTCCCGCATGCAATGGAGTCGTTGATGGTACTGTTAACAGCTTCCCAATTTTGAATATGCCTGTTCCATGAAAACATGGAAGGATTTTGCGTTTGAGTAATATCAAATCCATTTGAATTGGGTTGAGGTAGCGGACAACTGGTACCTCCTGTACCCGGACCGGTAATATGAATTTGTTGTTGCCAGCTTTGAGCAATGGATTGCGCACCATCAACCGGCGCAGATACAAATCGCCAGCGCGCATTGGTGGCAATAGCTTTTCCGCCTAAAGCTCGTTGAACCATAACGGAGCCGCTAATGTTTCCTGTACCGGATATGGGAGCAAGTTGTGCTGAATGATGTATACCGTTTGATAAAAAGACCAGCATACCATTGCTATTTAAGGTTCCGTTTAAAAGAGTCAACGTATTGAGTAACCGCAATTCATTTCCTAAAATTACGGCATCACCGGATTGTTCCGGATTTCTGTTAAGCGTGATATTGCGCACGGTACGGGAGTTTAAGGTATCCTGGGTCAATCGCAAAAAACCAAGCGGATGTATGCATGAATCAATGATTATATCGCTGTTTACACCTCCTGAAATCGTTCCTGTCTGAGTTGCATCTATCATTCCTGTCAGGGTGAGGGTGTTCGGTCCAATTTCCAATGCATTCGAAGTATAAATGGAAAAGGTATCGCCAATAGTAACCGATCCCAACATTTTTTTTCGGGAGGCATTCCCGGCAATTGTAAGTCCGCCCTGATAAGAGCCTGAAACAATGAATTGGTCATCACCATCCGCGAGGATTCTAAAATTCCAGACTTTGGAGGATGGCCAGGGTGCGGCGCTACTGTTTTGTGTTCGAAATGTTCCGGTTGAACTACCTTCTGTAATCAAATTATCCCCGGTCAAAGCATACGGTCCGAGATTAACAGTCGCATTGCCTTCAATCGATATTTTATCCAATACAATTATCGGGTTGTTGATGGATTTGATACCATTGCCTGCAAACTGAAGTTGATTAAAACTGAAATTGGCAAGTAGATTTATTTGCTGATTGGAATTCCCGTTAAAAGAAAAGTTTGAATTGGTCGTGGTATAATCCACATTTGAACTGGCCGTAAATGTTCCTGCAACTTCAATGATACCTGTTGATGAAAAAGTGCGATCACCTCCGTTGACAGTTAATGAACCCAGATAAGTGCCATGCACCACATGTTGGGCAGAATTGCCATTGTATGATACATGTTGTGTCCAGCGGCAATTGGGAGTCAATGGTTCGGAGCCTGTGTGTTGGGTTCGGATGGTACCTGCACCTCCGTTGGTGATGCCTTCCCCTATAATAAAGACATACGTGCCAAGATCAAGCACATTGTTAGAAGAAATTTGCAATTGGCCTTCATTCATAATTTCGATATTCCCATTTGCCCGGTTAACATCTGAACCGGAAGTGATACTTAAGGAAGCATATATACCTTCAACGATGGTTTGTGCAATGCTGCTTCCGGCATAGGTTACTGCTATCGGCCAAATTTTACCGGATGGAATGGGAGATTGTACTCCACTTAGAGTTATCAATGTACCTGTTCCTGAAATGGTTTGCAGGGATCCCGTCAATCGGTTTGAGCCCATCACCAGGTTAACTCCTGATTTAATAAACAATAATTCATCCACGGTAAGATCTCCTCCGGAAATTATTTTATTCGTTCCGTTGAGCAGACAAAGACTTCCAAACTGTCCGCTGCAACCAAGGGATAAATTTTGAGATGATGTTCCCGTTAAGGCTACCACACTTCCAGTACCAAATAACGTATCTGTTCCGGAATAAAAGGATCCGGTTATTTTAATGGTATCGGTGGTAGAAAGCGAACGGGGACCTCCGGCAATATTCAAAGTATTGTATTGACCGTTTACAATATATTGATGCGTTTCAGACGCATAATGCATTTCAATTCCATTCCAGTTTTTACCGGAACTAACTGGTATGATATCAGTACACGCTGTTTTGAGAACTCCATTACCTGATGAAAGTGCATTTACCTGAAGCGGATACGTCTGCATTTCAAGGGTATCGTTCTGACTTAATATAAAGGTTCCATATACGGTTAATGGCCCGTTTGCCAAACACTTTTTAGGAGCAGTATTGAGAGAAAGATTATTGTATGTGCCTGTTGCAATGTATTGAGTAGAATTTCCTGCATACATTACCGTTTGTGTCCAGACTTTGTTGGAAGGAAGCGGGTTTTCTGATACATTGAAAGTTTGTAAGATCCCGGTAATACCTGATACACCGGTTAATTCGCCGGATAATGGATAGTTGCCCAGGTTAAATGTGGAACCTGTAACACTAAGGTTACCATTGACAGTAATCGGACCATCCGCTTCTTTGATTCCTCCGGTGCTGATGCCGAGGTTTTGTAAATAAATTCCTGATCTTACTGTTTGATTTGCCGAAGCAGAATATACAATATGGAATGGCCATTTGCGATTTGCAGGCAAAGGATCCGGCCCGGTATGCTGTGTACTGAGCGTGCCTGATCCGATTAAGGAATCCAATATTCCTGTTAGTTGATACGTATTTAAGGCCAGTGTGGTACCCTGTTCAATGCGCAACACGCTATCTACGGTAAGATTTCCTGAATTTGCATTCCTGGAACCACTCCCTCCGGAAATATAGAGCTTGTTATAATTACCTGTTGGAATATTTTGAGTACCGGTTCCACTTCTATAAAACTCTACTGTGCAATTCCATTTGACTCCTTTGGGTATAGGCTGAATACCTGAGGATTCAGTGCGAATCAAGCCCTTCCCCTGAACTTCGGTAAAAGTCCCATACAAATCTTCACTTGCCGCATTCAAATCCAGAATTCCATCAACGGTTAAAAGGTTAGAAACACTTAAATCACCGGTAGCGGTTTTGGTACCTGTACCTTTTATTTCAAGATTGTAATAGGTCTTATCCGATAAAGACTGATCTCCGTTTGCCGCGTAGATGAGCGTTGTATTTGCAAAGAGGGTATCTAAAATTGGAAGTACACTATTCGATAAGGTGAGGACGCAGTTTTGTTTCACGGTAATCGAACCGGAGCAGGCAAACGAGTCCGGAACAACCAGGTGAACAGGAGTAAATCCATCACCCAGTATGATTTTAGCATTGCTGCCATTGACTGTCCAGTCAGCCGTCAACATAATATAGACTGTGTTTCGGATTTCGAAGGTGTCGCCCGGTTGATTAAAGTTGGGTGGTTGGTTTCCGCCACCAGTAGTGTCGGTTCCCCAATTGGCAGTTACGTGTAATTCATTGCTCCCATTGAAAAAATAATGTGTTTGCGCATACAGTTGTACGCACAAACACATATGCAGGAGCAATAAAAAAGTGAAGCGAGGTTTCATAGGCTTTGTTTTGCTTACTTTTAAATTCGACTTAAGAAATCATTGACTTCTCTCAATCTTTGGACGAAGTAAAAGGAGAAAAAATTCAGTTCAATTCGTCTATGTAGAAAATAGATAGAGTCAAAATATTCTGCATAAATCATTTGAGCTTTTGGCTGAAAGCCTTGTCGGATATAGGATAGAGAAGACACAAGGACTCCAATAGCAATATCACAACGACTTAGATTGATTTAGAATTAAGAATTTTTACAGGCTGCAGTAACGGTTTTTGTCGCAACTTCAATTAACTTTCCTTTATGAATCTGCTTAAGACTTTTTTATTTTTCACCTTGTTTTTACTGTTGGGTTCGGTGTATGCCCAATCATCACCTACGGCACTGGAGTTTGAATTGCAAAGAGCGCACAGAGCTTTTGATTCGAAGCGATACACCACATCAGCCACCTTGTTTAAAAAAGTATTTCCGAAAGTAAAAGGAGAAGAACAACAGAATGAAGTCTTGTATATGATTGCTGAGAGTTACCGCATGGCCAATAATTTTAAGCAGGCGTATGATTGGTATGAACGTTTGGTAAACACAAAATATCCGGATCCGCAAATCATTTATTCGTATGGGTTGTTGTTGAAAAACTTTGAGCGTTACGAAGATGCAACCCGTCAATTCAACGATTTTTTATTTGAAGTGCCGAATCACAAGCAGGCCAAAGTGGAGTTGCAAGCCTGTGCAATAGCTGCACAGTGGAAAAGCAGTCCAGAAAAATATACTCTGACCAATCTACAGGCATTAAATACTTCATTCTCTGATTATGCGCCCATTTATGCAAAAGGGCAGTTGACCTGGTCCTCGTCGCGACCGGAAGCAACAGGTAATGAAATTTTTGAATGGACCGGACAAAAATGTTCTGATTTTTTTGTTTCAACTCAAAGCGGTGCCGGCTGGAGTAAGCCACAAGTGCTTAAAGGAAGTGTGAACAGTAATTTTAATGAAGGGGTGGCTTGGATCGACAGCAGTGCGAGCACCTTGTATTTTACACAGTGTAACGGAACAGACGGACGCGGGGTGAATTGCAAGATTTATGAAAGTCATTTTATCAACGGCCATTGGTCTGCACCGATTACTCTGCCCTTCAATTCCGATACCTTTACCGTTGGGCATCCGGCCATGACCCCCGATGGGAAACGTATGTATTTTGCTTCGAATATGCCCGGAGGATATGGCGAAAAGGATCTGTATTATATAGATCACAATCCGAATACCGAGAGTTGGGGAAGGCCTGTAAATATGGGTCCAAAGATTAATACAAGCGAAGATGATATGTTTCCGTTTATCGATGAAAAAGGAGTTTTGTATTTTGCTTCGAAAGGACATATAGGTATGGGAGGACTGGATTTATATAAGGCAGATCTGAACAACCAGGTAGTTGGTGAAGTGACGAATTTAAAATCACCGATAAATTCCGGCGGGGATGATTTTGGAATTTCGTTTTTACCTGAATCTCAACGGGAGAATGGAAAACCATTTGCCTATTTTACATCCAATCGTGTAGGAGGTATGGGCGATGACGATCTGTATAGTATCACTGTGAAGCCGTTTTTGTTTATGCTGAGAGGCAGAGTAGTCGACAAAGAATCAGGAACTGCATTGGGCGGATCAACAATAGAACTCAAAGATAGCAATGGCACGGTGGTGTTTTCTGAACAGACGAATTCCAAAGGAGAATTTGCAACTGAAATGCCAAACAACCAAATCACCACGCTGATGGCATCAAAAATGAAATATTTCAGCAGCACTCCATTGTCTATCTCATCCCTGAAGCTGGATAAAGATTCTTTGCTGGAGGTTGTATTACCTTTAACACCAGTGCCAACAGAAGAAGTAGAATTTGTATTGCAGGGGATTTATTATGATCTGGATAAATACGATTTGCGACCTGCTTCAAAACAAGTGCTCGATTCGATGACTCAAATTCTGATCAACAATCCCACGCTGGTAATAGAACTCGCATCGCATACCGATAGCCGTGCTCCGGCCGATTACAATTTAAACCTTTCGCAAAAACGCGCACAGGCTTGTGTAAATTACCTCGTACAAAAAGGAATTAATAAAGCACGCCTGGTTGCTCTGGGATATGGCGAAACGCATTTGGTAAACGATTGCGCCGATGGGGTGGAATGCAGCGAAGAAGATCATCAGCAAAACAGGAGAACCACATTCAGGGTCTTGAGGAGTGACTATAAAGGGAAGTGATTTAAGCTTACAGAAGTTAAAACTGGTATTTAGTTACCGGTATGCAATGTAATTATGCCTGAATTCTTGTTTCGGTATGATTTGTATGGGGTTATAAAAATGGAGGATTAGTTGATTAATTTGAGGTACTTAATCATGGTGTTGAGCGTGATCGGATTTACTTACCAGAGTAAGGCCATTGTCATGATAGGCGCTGAACTGACTTACAAATGCATAGATGCATCCGGTAATTATAAGGTTTCCCTGGTGTATTACCGTGATTGTGCAGGAATTCCGGCGTGCAGTGGTAATTGCAGTTCAATCTCAAATTGTTCTAAATCGATTCAGATAAAGGGAGCTGATGCCGGTTGCAGCGGCCAACTCTTTTTCTCTGCAGTTTTAACCGGTAAGAGCGTCAGAGATGTAAATATTAATACAAATCCATATTGCACTGCTTCAAAAAGTATTTGCGATAATATGGGATGTGTTACGCCCGGAACTTTTACTCCCGGAGTTGAACGTTATGAATTTGAAGGACTGGTTAATCTGGGTCCAGCTTCAGGAATTCCATCCTCCTGCTGTAATGTGGCCTTGAAGTTTGAAGAGTGTTGTCGTCATGGAAATAACGTGAATATTATTCCAGCCAATTTTTATACTGAAGTTACCATCAACAGATGCCTGACCAGTTATCCCAATTGCAACTCACCTATATTGACCAATGATGCATACAATTTAATATGCACGGGTCAAGGATTTTTTTACAATTTCGGTGGATTTGATCCGGATTTTGATTCGCTGGCCTATTCCTTTACTCCTGCCCTGGGCGCAAATGGCGCATCCGTAACGTATGTAGCACCCTATACTTACAATGTACCCTTGCCTTATTCATCACCCTTAAATGGCAATTATCCTTTCGGTTTAAGCCTCGATAAAACCGGAACCCTCAAGCTGAAACCAAATGCTCAATTCTTTGGAACAGTTGCAATCAAAACAGAACAATGGAGAAAGGTGAACAATATAAATAGATTGGTAGGAACAACGCTTCGCGATATTTTGATCAATGTGAAGAATTGTGCTCCCAACAATCCACCCACGTTTATAACCGATCCCCCGGGTTCACCCATAAGTCAACCTCAAACCGATTTCAATATTTACACCGATTCTCAATTTTGTTTTACCATTATAGCGAAGGATACCGACAATGTATCGGACACAACCTATATGAACTGGAATCAGCTCATGGCCAATTACGGAGCAACATTCACCCCGAATTATAATCCTGCAACGCGCAGAGTAAACGGACCTGCTGAAGATTCGTACTCATTTTGCTGGAAACCGCATGATTCGCTGGTGAGAGACAATCCCTACGGATTTGTGGTAAAAGCGATAGACAATAAATGTCCGATCCCCGGAGTCCGATCCCAACAATTTCAAATCAAAGTACTGGAAGGAGTTAAACCTATTCAAATAATAAAATCGGTCAGTTGCGATCAGGCTGTTTTATCACACAGCACGGTTACACAAGCGTATTCGTACAAGCAATGGCTGGTATCCAAAGTACCGGGTCAATTTGATCCCTCAAATGTGTATTCTTCTTCACAGGATTATATGCAATTGGTATTTAACGAAGCCGGCAAGTATCCTGTTCAGCTGGTGATTACTGTAATCAGCAATGGCCTTACAAAAATATTTTATGATACGCTTGTGATTCAAAGGGCGGCAAGTATCAATATGGACACCATACTATGTGCCGGAGGTGTACATGATTTAACGTTAAAGCTGAGGAAACCGGATTCAGGTATCGTAAATTACCAGTGGTTTTTATTACCCGATTTGACCAATCCAATTGGGGGAAATCCGAGCCTTCCGATTGTGGTAAATCAATCGCAATCGTATGTGTTGATTGCTTCCGATTCGTCTTTCAAATGCGAGTATAGCGATACATTTCATGTACATATCGCAAACGTTCATGCTGCGTTTGAAGTTTCTTCCAATCCTCAACAATGTTTAAAAAGCAATCAATATACATTCCTTAACACATCGGTTGATTCAGCGAATAATTTGCTCAGTTATGTCTGGAAATACAACAATGCAACATTCTCTACTTTAAATGACAGTGTATCTTGGAATTTTTCAACTACAGGTTTGCATGGTATAACACTCATAGCATCGACTACAAAAGGATGCCGTGACTCGGTAAGTAAGTCCATCAGAGTTTTACCCGATCCCACAGCCCATTTTAGTTTAGTAACCGATACCATTCAATGTTTAAAGCATAACTCATTTAAACTAAACAATGGTTCAGCTATTGAATCGGGTTCGTTAACTTATACCTGGCATTTTGGAGATTCAACCAATTCTAATTTATCAATCGTTTCGCATGGTTATGTTAATCCGGGAGACTATTCCATCCGGCTTATTGCAAAATCCGATTCCGGTTGTGTGGATACTGCTGAAATTCTGGTAAAGGTGTTGCCAGGTCCGAAAGCAGCTTTTACGGTTTTGGATTCAGCCGAACAATGTTTTGTAGCGAACCAGTTTAAGTTTTTGAATCAAACTACCATTGGTAGCGGAACCTTTACTTCCATATGGCAACTGGGAGAAGGTGACATTTCATTAGATCTGAATCCAATTAAAACGTATAACGCCACGGGAGCGTTTCAGGTCAACCTGTATGCAACAAGCAACCTGAATTGCAAAGACACAACGACCAAAACAATCAAGGTATTTAAAACACCACAAGCAGCGTTTCAAATAAGTGATAGTGCGCAATGTGTGGGAATTCCTTTTAATTTTAGTAATACATCGGTAAATACGGGTGACAGTATTGTTCGCTACAAATGGATGACCGATAATGATATCATTTTTTCAAAGGATTTAATTTATAGCTATGCGATATCCGGTTATTATCTAGTTCAATTGATTGTTACAAACAGGGATAGCTGTTCGGCGGTTGCATCCAAAGCCATAGAAGTATTCAGCAATCCCCAACCCATGATTAGCGGAGATTCGCTGGCAATGTACTTTAGTACAAAGACCTATTCCACCACATTCAATACAGGTTCAGCCTGGTATTGGAGAATCAAGAATGATTCAGCGCATACTGCCAATGCCAACAATGTAGTCGTGAACTGGAGTTCTCAAACCTCAGGAGAAGTAGTCGTTGTTGAAACCAATTTGAATGGATGTGTAAGCGATACAGTTAAGCAATCTATTTACCTGACACCTCAAATAATTGGTATTGGAGAAATGCAATCAGGTCTTAATAAAATTGTTTTATATCCTCAGCCTGCAGAACAGAAACTGTTTTTACTTGGTCGATTGGAGAATCTTCATTCAGGTGCAATACTATCGACAGACGGGAAAATAATTCTTTATTTCAATCAGGAAGAAATTCAATCCGGAGTTTTAGATATCAGTAAGATCCAATCCGGAATGTATTTGATGCAGTTTAGAGATAGCAGAAATAATTTTATATTTCAGAAAGTATCCATCATAAAATAGATTATGAAACAACTTAAACTCGTTCTGATAATTGTCTTTTGCTTAGGTTTTCTGAATTCTTCAAAAGCATCGCATATGGTTGGAGCAGATATTACTTATAAGTGTCTGGATGCCCAGGGCAATTACAAGGTAACTCTGGTATATTATCGCGATTGCAACGGAATACCAACATGCAGTGGCAATTGCTCGGCCATTGGCAATTGTACCAAAACACTGGAAGTAAGAGGAGGGGATGCAAGTTATAATGGGAGTTTATTTTTCACCGCGACTTTAACCGGAGTCAGTATTCGGGATGCTAATTATATCAACAAACAAATTTGCCCCAATGCAAAAACTATTTGTAATAATATGGGATGCACTACTACAGGTAGTTTGAGTCCGGGAACTGAAAGATACGAATTTGAAGGTGTGGTTAATATTGGTCCCGGTTCGATTATTCCTTCAGGTTGTTGCAATGTTGTCTTTGCATTTCAGGAATGCTGCAGGAATGGAGCCATTACGAATATTAGTCCTCAAAATTTCTACACAGAAGCAAGAACCAACCGTTGTTTAGCTACATATCCTAATTGCAATTCTCCTATATTCTCAAACGATCCTTACAATGTATTATGCTCAGGTCAACCCTTTTTTTATAATTATGGCGGTTATGATCCTGATTTTGATTCATTGACCTATGAATTGAGTCCTGCTCTATATGCATTCGATGATAGTGCAACCTATAATTCACCCTATACATTCACTGCCCCTTTGCCTTATACTCAGCCTTTGAATGGTTCTTTTCCGGCCGGGTTTAAAATCGATAAAGATGGCAATCTCCAGTTTAAGCCATCGGTATCGGCATTTACAGGTGTTGTTGCTGTTAAAGCTAATCAATGGCGAAAAATCAACAATGTGTATACCCGGGTAGGTGAAGTGCGTCGTGATATTCAAATTTATATTAAGTTCTGCACGTCAAATAATCCACCCTGGTTTATAACCGTGCCGCCAGGGAATCCAAGCGACCAACCTATGGTTGATTATACAATCACCCCCGACTCACCCTTTTGCTTTACCATTGTGGCAAACGACAGCGACTTCAATTATCCGACCGTGTCGGACACAACCCATTTAAGCTGGAACAATTGGTTGAGTAAATACGGTGCTACCTTTATGCCACTTTATAATCAGGCTTCGCGTGCATCAAACGGACCCCGTCAGGATTCTTTCAGTTTTTGCTGGAGGCCGAAAGATTCTGTTGTTCGTAATTTACCTTACCAGTTCAGCATTACCGGAATTGATAATAAATGTCCTTATTCCGGGTTGCGTTCTCAAATGTTCAATATAAAGGTTATCGAAGGAGCGAAACCCATTCAAATCAATAAGACTATAAATTGTCAGGATGTTAGTCTGTCGCATGGTACTCCGCCTGTAGCACTTTCCTATAAAATGTGGAAAGTTTCAAGAACCCCGGGTTTCCTGGATACTTCCAATATGGTTACTTCCTCCCAACAGTCTTTTCAACTGAGTCTTCACCGGGCCGGCAAATACCCGTTTCAGTTAAGTGTTGTGGAATCGGTAAGCGGATTGACCCGTACATTTATTGATACCATTGTGATAAAAAGGGAAATCAAGATCAATAATGATACATCATTTTGCGGTTCTAATATTCCATTAAACTTAAGGGCTTTTGATTTAGATTCTGCATTTAATAAATTCAGATGGTATTACCTTCCTAACCTTGTTAATGTGGTAGATACTCACAGTACATTTAACGCAGTATTCAGCTCAAACCGATCGGTGCTGCTTCGTGCATACGATTCAACCGGTACGTGTTTTTATGCGGATACTGTTGTTATTAAAACCGGCAGGATTCGGGCAAGTATAACGATGCAAACCGGCTCAACACAATGTTTTAAAAACAACCTGTTTAAATTCAAGAACACATCCGTTGATACAGCTGGAAATCCCATGTCATTTTTGTGGAGTTTCAGCAGTGGTGATACCAGTACCTCGAAAGACAGCATTGTAAGATCATACCAGGATACCGGTATGTATCAGGTGAAATTATTGGCATACAATGCACTGGGTTGTATAGATTCTACGGTTCAGACAATCAAAGTTACACCTAGTCCAACGGCTGCATTTTTATTGCTCTCCGATTCGTCGCAATGCCTGAAAGGAAATGTGTATGATTTTGCGAATCAAAGTACGGTTACAGGTGATTCGCTCAGCTATACATGGAAACCGGGGAATGGAAATGTGCTGAATGCATCCAATATTTCGGTTGTGTATAGTTCAGCTGGTTTGTATACCGTAAAGCTTATTGCGACCACGAGTAATCAATGCAAAGATTCATCCATCCGACAGGTTAAAGTGCAACCCCAGGTTAAGATAGGTTTTACGATAAACGACTCAACCCAATGCCTTGATGGAAATAGTTATTCTTTCACCGATACTTCACATCTCTCTGCAGGTACGTATACCCGGAATTGGTCATTTGGCGATTCAACCAACTCCACATTAAATACACCTGTACACAGCTTTAATATAATTGGTACCTATCCGGTTGTATTTATTACAACTACTGACGTGGGTTGTAAGGATACGACATACAAAAATGTATATGTATTGTTAAAACCGGTTCCGGCATTTACCATCAACGACACTTCGCAATGTCTGACTGGAAATGCATTTGTGTTTCAGAATCAATCCGCAATTGGTAATTCTGACTCATTATACTTCGAATGGAATTTTGGAGATGGTACCGGTTCTGATTCTTTGCATAGCACGCACACATTTCTTTCGACCGGATTATATACGGTGAAGCTTCATGCATCCAGTTATGCCGGTTGTTCTGATTCTCTGGAGAAAATTTTGCGTGTGAATGAAGTTCCTGCTGCACAAATTGACATTACAGATACAATGCAATGCCTGGGTTCGAATCTGTTTAAACCAGCAAATCTTTCCAGTATTGGTGGAGGAATAATGAGTTATATCTGGCATATGGGAGATACCATATCATATACAGATTCTGTTGTAGCGCATCATTATAATAAGGTTGGGAATTTTATGGTCCGGCTTATTGTGAAATCAGCATTTGACTGTTCCGATTCAACCTTCAAATGGGTTAGCGTAGTTCCCAATCCCAAATCAGCGTTTAATATATT
The DNA here is from genome assembly GCA_041665785.1 of Bacteroidia bacterium. Lineage (GTDB taxonomy): Bacteria > Bacteroidota > Bacteroidia > UKL13-3 > UKL13-3 > JBAYIE01. Next base: position 160,709 of record JBAYIE010000002.1, read on the forward strand.
GGATTCGGTTGACCAATGCCTTGCGGTAAACCGCTTCAAATTTATGAACCAGACTCAAAATGATAGCGGTTCGTTTACCAATCTTTGGTCGTTCGGTGATGGTTCGTTTTCAACGGATACGAATCCTGAATATTCTTATGCAGCTGCAGGATCCTTTCAGGTAAAACTGATTACCGGCAACAGTCAGCATTGCAACGACTCCGTAATTCATACCGTGCAGGTTTACAAAACACCGCAAGCCACTTTCCAGATGCCGGATAGTACCCAATGCCTGGGTTCTTTATTTGTATTCAACAATACCTCCGTAAATACCGGCGACAGTATTGTGGATTATATCTGGTCAACCGGCGACAGTACAATCATACATTCAAAAAATACCAGTTATACATATGCTGCACCGGGCAATTATCTGGCGGCATTGGTGGTTGTGAATCAGGATAGTTGCTATTCCATAGCTAAAAAGCAGATTGAAGTGTACAATATTCCTAAACCACTCATTACCGGCGATACCATTGCTCCACAAGGCAGTGCACGAACATATACTTCACCTTTCAGCACAGGTTCAGTCTGGAACTGGATGGTAAGCGGAGACTCGCTGAAAAGCAGCAGTGCAAACAGTATTCAGATAACCTGGAGTTCGCAGGATAGCGGTATCGTTGCCCTGACCGAACTGGATCTAAACAATTGTTTGAGCGATACGGTTTATCAAACCGTTCAACTCACACCGCTTCCGGTTAATGTTTATGAATATGCATCAAAGACAGATAGGATAATGGTTTATCCGCAACCGGCCAGTGATAAGCTATTCCTGCTCGGAGCCATTGAAACCTTACAAGCGGGAGAACTATTGTCTATGGATGGCAAATTGATTTATATTTTCAAAAGCGATGAGATCCAATCCGGAGCATTGGATATTCAAATGATCCAATCCGGAATGTATTTGATACAGTTCACGGATAATCAAAACCAGGTTTGGGTGCAGAAGGTATCTATTGTGAAGTAGACAGGTTCTGGTTAAATCGAGGAGTTATGAAGATAAGGTGAACCTGGTTTATGGGGTCTGACTTTTTAAAACCATGGGTTTATTATTCCGTGACCATTCGCTCCACGAACCCACATACAATTTCGGAATATCGTACCCGGCAGCTGCCATGGCCAGCAGGGTATGGCAGGCTGTAACACCCGAGCCGCAATGCACAATAATCTGGTCGGGTTTCTTTTTATCAAATACCAGTTTGTATTTCTCGCGCAGTTTTTCGGCCGGTAAAAAATTTCCTTCCAGATCCAGATTTCCCGTGAAAGGAATATTCACGGCTCCGGGTATATGTCCGGCAATGGTATCGATGGGTTCAGTAAGTCCTTTGTACCGGTCGCTGTCGCGCACATCGATAATCACATAAACTGCATCATGCGAAACTCTTTCTACTTCTGATATGTCGGACAGAGGAAGTTTCCAGTCATCGACCGGTATTGGTGCAACTGGTTTGGGAATTACCAGTTGCGCATCAATGGGATACCCGATTTTTTCGGCAGCCTGAAACCCACCATCCAGCACCTGAACCTTTTCAAGTCCAATGGCGCGCAACATCCACCACAAACGGGCAGCCGCATTCGATGCGTTTTTATCGTCGTATACGACTACATGACTGTGCGATGAGATCCCCAGATGTCCAACAGTTTCTACGAAACTTTGCGGAGTTGGTAAGGGATGCCGGCCCCCATCGGCTGCATTGGATTTTATGTCGGCCAGCTGTGTATTCAGATCAACAAATACCGCACCCATCAAATGGTGCTGATCATAAAATGCACGGTTGCCTGCATCTACCAGAATCAAATCCGGATGATGGTTGATTTTTAGAAGATCATTTGGTGATAGTAAAGGATACATAGTTAAAAGTATGTTCTATTCAAAAAAAGGAATTTGAAATTTAGAAAGTCGAATATACATGAAAGTGATCTTGTATTTCAAGAGGTTGTTTCACGTAGGTATTATCTCAAAATTAGAGTTAAATAAATGCAGAATAATGCAGAGCGATTTATTTAATGCTTACGTGAAATTACTTGTTAAGGAATAGCGCGAGGGATCGCAGTGGAAAGCCCGCAGCACAGCGAGGACTTGCAACGTAGAGCCCGACCCATGAAGTAAAGCGCGTGAGATGTTAGCTATATAAATGACATCCGGATGCGCATACTTCATGGGACGCGCCCAATAAAATAATTTCAATCAGCAATGAAATAAGGATTACTCATAAAAATACACCCGTTTCACCCGCTGCGAAACAGTGGCCAATACTTCATATGGAATGGTACCCAATTTTTCGGCCATTTCCTGCAGATTGGGATCCTGCCCCAGCACAATCACCTTATCACCTTCTTTGCAGGGAATATGGGTTACATCAATCATGGTCATATCCATGCAAATATTGCCGACAATTGGCGCACGTTGCCCGTTTACCACCATATATCCTTTGCGGTTTCCCAGCTTACGGTTGAGTCCGTCGGCATACCCGATGGCAGCTGTTGCAATCACCGAATCCTGATTTACGGTTCCCTTGCGGTTGTACCCGATGGTTTCGTGTGCTTTGATTTTGCGCAATTGCGAAATCACCGTTTCCAGCGTACCGATATGTTGCAATTCTTTTTGGATTTTGGCTGAAGGATCAACGCCATACAAACCAATTCCCAGACGAACCATATCGAATTGTGCTTCCGGAAAACGCACGATGCCTCCGCTGTTCAGACAATGTTTCAGGATCGGATAATCAAAAGCATGTTCAAATTTATGCACCATGGATTTGTAACGGTTAATCTGATCGCGCGTAAATTCATCGTGCTTTTTTTCTTCGCTTGCAACCAGATGCGTAAACACACTTTTGATACGGATATTGGGATTTTGTTTTAACAGTGCAATCAAATCGTCGATATCGGATTCATTGAATCCCAAACGTTTCATACCGGTATCCACTTCCAGGTGGATCGAAACCTCATCGCCATTGCTGGCATCAATCAATTTCTTCAAAATTGAAAACGTATACATTTCGGGTTCCAGATTATACTGCAGAATGGCATCGAAACCGGATACCTCCGGATTCATAACCATGATCGGCACCCTGATTCCTTCGCGCCGCAAGGCCACTCCTTCATCGGCATAGGCCACACTCAGATAATCAACGCGGTGAAATTCGAGTACTTTGGCAATTTCATACGTGCCGATTCCGTAACTGAATGCTTTCACCATACTCATCACTTTTGTGGCGGGTAATAATTTGCTGCGGTATACATTCAGGTTATGCACCAAAGCATTCAGGTTAATTTCAAAAATGGTTTCGTGTACCTTTTTTTCCAGCAATGCGCTGATGCGTTCAAATTCGAAGCGACGCGCACCTTTAAGCAATACAACGCTGCGGTTAAACTCAAAAGACTTAAATGCCGTAATAAAAGCCGATGTACTTTCATAAAACCGGGCATTGTTGCCAAAGAAATTCCGGTGTTTGAACAGCTGTGGTCCGATGGCATAAATGGTATCCACGTTTTTTTGTTTGAGCATACGTGCTACCTGGCCGTACAATTCTTCTTCTTTTAAACCCGATTGGAGAATATCGGAAAGGATAATGGTTTTGCTATAACCGGAAGCCTGCTGATGTTGAAAATCGAGGGCTACCTGCAAAGCGCTTAAATCGGCATTGTAACTATCGTTGATCAATACACAGTGATTTAGACCTTCTTTGAGTTGCAAACGCATTTCGATCGGCTGCAATTCTTCGAAACGTTTCAGCACATCGGTAGATACCCGGTTGATGGCAATCAGAAAGGCAAAACACGTGCATGCATTATACACCGATGCTTCGTCGGTAAACGGAATTTGTACACTCAGCATTTGTGCTCCTTTTCGAACCGTGAGGGTGGTTGCGTGCCGGTGCACATCGGTTTCAAAATGGATATCGGCCTGCTTATTCAAGCGTGACCAGGAAAAGGTTTTTAATTGTGGATGGCGCGGTAAAAATTGCAGTATACTTTCCGTTACTTCCTGTTGATCGGCACAATAAATCAGCAACTCGCTTCCGCGAAACAATTGCAGTTTTTCATGCAGTTTTTCCTTGCGCGAATGAAATCCTTCGTCGTGTGCACTACCCAGATGGGTAAAGACCCCAATGGTTGGCCGTACGATTGATTCGAGTTTCGGCATTTCCCCTTTGATGGAAATTCCTGCTTCAAAAATTCCCAGTTGGTGATGCTCCTGCATTTGCCATACCGATAGCGGAACACCGATTTGCGAATTGTAACTTTTCGGACTGCGTACAACCTGCATATCATCGCGCAACAATTGGAACAGCCATTCTTTAACGATAGTCTTGCCATTGCTTCCGGCAATACCAACTACCGGAAAATGAAAATGTGTTCGATGAGTTGCTGCAAGCAATTGCAAGGCTTGCAACGAATCGGCTACTTGTATAATATTGACATCGGATGGGAGTGAAAGATCCTTGCTCGATTCAACCACAAAACTCCGGACTCCGGCATCAAAAACTTCTTTGAGGTAGCGGTGCCCGTTGCTCCGTTCGCCCCGGATAGCAAAAAACACCGAAGATTCCGGATATATAATTTTTCGTGAATCGGTTAACAGATGTTGGATAGGCAGTTGAGCAAGCGTGGCCGACTGATGAATCAATTTGCCATTTACCATTTCGGCAATATCCGGGATGTGATACGTCATAAAGCAATACAATATTAATCCGTTCCTGCTATAAATTTAAGGAGAATGAGTCTTGTTGATTTTTTTATTGAAGTGAAGGGAAAGTACAATTGCAGAGATGAGATGATTTCAACAAGCATGTACATCCATTATTCATAGCCTTAATAACATCCCGATTTTAAAGATCCATCTCCATCCTTATTTTTGTGGGCGATGACCAAATACCCCTCTTCTTTAACACCGGCTCAGGCATTGATAAAAGCGGCGCATTATTGTGCGTATCAGGAACGCTGTCATGCCGAAGTGCTGGAAAAGCTAAGCCAGTGGGGAATTTACGGACAGGATGCGGATCTGTTGGTTTTGAACCTTATTGAGCAAGGGTATCTGAATGAAGAACGGTTTGCCAAAGCGTTTGCCGGGGGGAAATTCCGTACCAAGCAATGGGGTCGTTTACGAATTGCGCGGGAATTGAAGATGCGACAAGTATCGGAATATTGCATTCGTCAGGCGTTGGCCGAAATTGACGAAGAAGACTATAAGGCCGGGATGCACAAACTAATTCGCCAGAAATTGGTTTTAATAAAAGAAAAGAATCCATTGGTGAAGAAAAGCAAAACGGCTACTTATTTAATCGGGAAAGGATACGAACCCGATCAGGTCTGGAATGTTTTGCGCAGCATGATCCTTTGAGCGATTATTCGTATTTTTGCATTTCAAAACCATAGTTATGACTGAAGAAACCACATATCTGGAATTATATACCGAAGCGACCCCGAATCCTGAAACGATGAAGTTCGTATTCAGCAAAATGATTTTGCCGGGAGGTACTGCCGATTTCCCATCGAAAGAGGCTGCACAACTGGGGAATTCGCCTTTAGCTAAAAACCTGTTTGAATTCAATTTCGTAAACGGTGTTTTTATCATGAACAATTTTGTGACTGTTACGCGCATGCCCGGTCTGGAGTGGGAAGAAATTATACCGATTACGAAAGAGTTTTTGCGCTCATACATTGAAGCCGACGAACCTGTTGTTCATATTTCAACCCAAACAGTTCTCTCAGCTGATTTCGGAGCCGATCAACCCATCGTAGATAAAGTGATCGAGATATTGGATACCTATATCAAACCAGCAGTTGAAATAGACGGTGGTTTGATTTCCTTTAAGGATTATACCAACGGCATTGTAACCGTTGAATTGAAAGGATCGTGCAGCGGTTGCCCATCTTCCACCATCACCCTGAAAAGAGGAATTGAAGGTATGCTCACCCGTATGGTTCCGGAAGTAAAAGAAGTGGTAGCCGAGTCGGTTTAATCATATCCGTTTAACCATAAATAAGTTGTCATTTCCATTCAGATTTGACCTAGCAATAATTAAGTCATTCGTATTATTTGGAACTTCACCATGGTGATTTGATAACGGCAGGTACTCTAAAATAATAAAGTCGAAATAAAGAGGCACGATAACAGATGTTCGGATTTTCAGAAAAGCTCAGTTTGTGAGCAGGATACTGAGTATAGAAGGACGCACGAGGGATCGAAGTGGAAAGCCCGCAGCGCAGCGAGGACTTGAAACGAAGAGCCCGACCCATGAAGTATGCGCGATAAATATTTTTTAAATTAAAAAGAATCTCAAGCGCTTAACTTCATGGGACGTGCCCAAAAAAAGAATCCGTTCATTGTACAATGCTTAATAAACCACATTTTTAAAGATATGACAGGAATACCTTCTTGGATGGGACGAACAGAACTCCTGCTGGGTGAAGAACGATTGCGCCGGTTGATTCATGCGCATGTGCTGGTAGTTGGATTGGGTGGTGTGGGTGGCATTGCTGCTGAAATGATCGCACGCAGCGGAGTCGGAAAGATGACCATTGTAGATGCAGATATTGTTGAAGAAACGAATCGCAACCGGCAATTGCCTGCGCTAGTGAGTACCGATGGTCAATTGAAAAGTGAAGTGCTCGCAGCACGTATTCGCGATATCAATCCGGATATTGAATTGAATGTGATCAGTCATTTTTTTAAAGATCAGTTAACCACCGATGTGCTTGACAAATACACGTTTGATTATGCCCTTGATTGCATCGATACATTAGCCCCGAAAGTATTTTTCATCAAAGCATGTATGGAACGCAAGATTCCGATTGTAAGTTCGATGGGGGCAGGTTCAAAGGTAGATCCAACGTTGATACAGGTAGCCGATATTTCAAAATCATACAATTGTCATCTGGCTAAATATACCCGAAAATATTTGTACAAGTTTGGCATCCGGCGCGGTTTAAAAGTGGTGTTCTCGCCTGAAAAAGCACAACCTTTTATGCATATTAAACTGGTAGATGGACAAAACAAAAAATCATCACCGGGAACCATCAGTTATATGCCATCCGTGTTTGGATGCACAGTAGCATCGGTGGCCATCCGCGATTTGTACGAAGGAAATAATACGAGTAAAGATTAAGCGAGGAAGTCGTGGAAGTCTTGTTCCATTTCCATAAACAATTCTACAAAACGTTTGTATTCCCCTTTGAGTTTTATATGCTCACGGGTAACACGATCGCGTAAATACTCAAGTGCAAAATTGGTCATGCGCTCAATTTCATTCTCGTGCGATTTTACGTTGTGCTTCAGAATGTCGAGAACTTCGCGCTGGCGGATAAACTGATTCTGGAATTGTTCGATGCGGGGCGATAAAGAACGTGGCGGCTTGGATGCTACAAATTCAATCATCTCTCTTTCCATAACAACCAATTGTTGTTTGTAGAGATCCAATGCTTTTATCCACTTAAAATGTTCTGTTTCAAGTGCATTCGATACTAAAGTTTCCATAGTTGTTTGTATGCCAATAGTATAGGGAATTTACAACTTTTTTTAAGAATAACTACTGGGGATTAAAAATTTTAATCTAACATGCATTAGGGTGATTTTAAGCATACTTATTAATAGTTAGGAAATCAACCGGTTATAATTGGGAGCCGGCTTTGATTCAGCCGCCGAATCACTTAATTTTGACGGGAAAAACAAGCAGAAAACATGGAATTCAGAATAGAAAAAGACACAATGGGCGAGGTAAAGGTACCAGCTAACAACTATTGGGGAGCACAAACCGAGCGTTCGCGAAACAATTTCAAAATCGGGCCGGAAGCCAGCATGCCGAAAGAAATTATTTATGCATTTGCATACTTAAAGAAAGCGGCAGCAGCTGCCAATATGGAATTGGGTGTTTTACCAAAGGAAAAATTCGAAATGATCAGCACAGTATGCGATGAAATTCTGGAAGGAAAACTGGATGCTGAATTTCCGCTTGTGATCTGGCAAACCGGATCAGGTACTCAGAGCAATATGAATGTGAATGAAGTGGTAGCCTACCGTGCACATGTATTGAGTGGTGGCAAGCTCACCGACGAAAAGAAAGTGTTGCATCCCAACGACGATGTGAATAAATCGCAATCGTCGAACGATACATATCCAACGGCCATGCACATTGCAACGTATAAAATGGTAGTTGAAACAACCATTCCCGGAATTCTCAAATTACGCGATACTTTGGATCGCAAGGCCAAAGCCTTCAATGGCATTGTTAAGACAGGTCGAACGCATTTTATGGATGCAACTCCGCTCACTTTCGGACAGGTATTCAGCGGCTATGTACAACAACTCGACAATGGTATCCGTGCGTTGAAAAATGCACTGGAAATGGTGAAAGAGCTTGCTTTAGGAGGCACCGCAGTGGGTACCGGACTTAATGCACCCAAAGGATACGATGTTTTGGTAGCCGCAAAAATTGCCGGATTTACCGGATTACCATTTATTACCGCACCCAATAAATTTGAAGCGCTGGCGGCACACGATGCCATGGTGGAAATGAGTGGAGCATTGAAACGAGTGGCTGTCAGCATGATGAAAATAGCCAACGATATCCGCATGCTATCATCCGGACCCCGCAGCGGAATTGGCGAATTGGTGATTCCAGATAACGAACCCGGTTCATCTATTATGCCGGGTAAGGTAAACCCAACTCAACCGGAAGCCATGACAATGGTGGCCGCACAAGTGATTGGCAATGATGTGGCTGTGTCGATCGGCGGTACCAACGGACATTTTGAATTGAATGTATTTAAGCCGCTCATAGCAGCCAATGTTTTGCAAAGCGCAAGGCTGATTGGTGATGTATGTGTTTCGTTTAACGATAAATGTGCGGAAGGCATTGAACCGAATCATGCAATGATCAAACAACATCTGGAGAATTCACTGATGCTGGTAACTGCGCTCAATACCCATATCGGTTATGAGAATGCTGCTAAAATTGCCAAGAAAGCACATAAAGAAAATAAAACGTTGCGTGAAGCTGCCATAGAACTCGGACTCGTTACAAATGAGCAGTTTGACCAGTGGGTAGTGCCATCTCAAATGGTTGGTAATTTATAAGGGGTTGTTCTAACTGCAGATTATCGGTATACTTGCCGTAAGGTGGAATTAACGCGCGAAGCCATAGAATGGTTTAGTCCTTTATGGAAAGGAGTGATTGCCGGCTTTATGCTGTCGATGACTTTTGGAACGGTATTTTTTTCACTGATACAAACCAGCATTAAACGCGGATTGCGCAAAGGACTGATGGTATCATCCGGAGTGGTTATCAGCGATACATTACAAATTACTATCGCTCTTTTCGGAAGCAGTTTTCTGTTTGGTAAAATAGAACAATACGATCATTTGTTGCGGATCATTGGATTTGCATTCCTGGTTTTTCTGGGTATTCGTGCCATGATACGGCATGATAGTTTTGGGAATGAAGATGTGCCTTCAACCGAGAAAAAAGATATACTGTATCTTTTCAAAGGACTCATGCTGAACAGTGTTAATCCGATGCTTCTGGTTGCATGGATTGGCGTTGCTGCTTATGTAGAAAACATGAACCATTACTCCTTCGGGCAAATGTTGATTTTCTTCGGTGTGGTGCTGATCACCATGTCGATGGTAATGATTGGAATCTGCTATTTTGCCCGCAAACTCAAAGATGTTTTATCGGATCGTAATATTCACCGGTTAAACGTAGTGTCGGGCATCCTCTTCATTATCTTTGCTGTGTATTTGGTTTGGCCGGTTACCGGATTAAGCAATTTGTAGCAACAGCACCTACTTCCCTAATATAGCCTGGTAGTTGTGCATGGCTTTTAATGCAGCACGAATGTATTCGTCGTCTTTACTGAGAACGGTATAAAATCCTTCATCGCGGAAGAGTTGCCGGGCGAGCAATGCTTTTGTAAACCGGCGGATATAAGATTGCGAAGTTTCAAATTCGTTTGCTTTTGCCCGAATTTCTTTTGTTGCACAATAGGCAAGAAATTCTCCGGTTAGGTCGGATTTAAAATCGGTATAAAACTGTTCAGCAGTTGAATAGCGTGAAAGCTCTTTGCGGTGACGATCGAACCAGGTAGTTACAAATGTATTTAAGAGATTGGCCGACAATGCCTGCGTTAAAAAATCGGTTTGATAACTGGTATCCAATGCCACAAACATATCGGGCATAATGCCTCCACCACTGTGCACAATGCGTCCGTTGGTGGTTTTGTATTCAACCGAATCGCGCAACAGGAAGCGGGAAGAATCGCTTAACTCACCGGTACGGAAACGATCGTATATTTCATGTTCGTAGGCTGAATTATCGTCGTAGGGTTTTTGAATGCAACGACCGGATGGGGTGTAATAACGTGCAACGGTCAGCCGCAATGCTGACCCATCATTGAGTTCAAACGATTCCTGTACCAATCCTTTTCCAAAGGATCTCCTTCCGATAACCAAACCACGATCGTTGTCTTGAATAGCACCTGCTAAAATTTCGCTGGCCGATGCTGAACCTTCATCAATCAGGACCGCAATTTTACCCTGTTCAAATATTCCTTGTTTGTCGGCTCTGAAATCCTGACGGGGTTGAGTTCTGCCGATGGTGTATACAATTAGTTTTTTATCGTCGAGCAATTCATCGGCCATATCAGTTACTGCTTTGAGATAACCACCCGGATTTCCGCGCAGGTCGATAATGAGCTGTTGCATATTTTGCATCCGTAATTTCTTCAAGGCTTCGGCAAACTCCGTGTACGTTTCAGCACCAAAGCGGCTGATTTTAATAAAACCAGTCTGCCGGTCGAGCATGATTGTTGCTTCTACACTGTAAACCGGAATGGTATTGCGTACAATGGTGTATTCGATGCTGGTACCATTATCGGGGCGGTAAATTTTTACCCTGACTTTCGAATCTTTCGGACCACGCAGTTTTTTAAACACCATTTCATTGGTAATACCTACACCGGCTACCGATTCGCTGTCGACCGCAATGATGCGGTCACCTGATCGTATGCCCAATTCTTTGGATGGTCCGCCGTTGATAGCAGCAATGACCAGAATGGTATCGTTGATGATGCTGAACTCCACGCCAATGCCTTCAAATTCTCCTTCCAGTTGTTCGTTGGCATGTTTCAGGTCTTCGGCCGGCAGGTAAACCGAATGCGGATCGAGTTGTACAAGCAAATCCTGAATGGCCATTTCTTCCAGATCTGTTGCTTCTACCGAATCTACATAAGCCTCTTCAATAATATGCAGGATATCTTCTATTTTGCTGCCTTTGCCGAACATGCCGGTTGTCTTGTCAGACGATGGTTTCAGCCAGATACCCAAGAGTAATCCGAAAGCTATTAACAATGCGTATA
>JBAYIE010000003.1:0-158772 GCA_041665785.1 Bacteroidia bacterium
AATGATGCGTACACAAAATCTATCCAGAAAATAGCCGCTTAATGAATAGAAATATTAACTTAGCACAAGAACCTTTTGGTACAGAATGTTGGGAGTATTACAATTTGCTTTTTTTCGTTGCAGGTCTGCGCACAAAATTTAAAACCGGCATGTCAGGTTGGTGCTACATGGAATTACATTTATACAACCGGAGGATCTTTGCCAGTACAAACCAGCCTGCAAACTATAAGATGTATTAAGGATACGGTGATTGGTAACAATATTGCATCAGTTTTGGCTGCAGATAGTGGAAAAGCACAATTTTTGCCATTCTCATACTTAGCCAAAGATGACTCAAATGGGTTGTACTTTTTCTCTTACCAACACTTTCCAAATGATTTGCCGATGTTAACCTTTCGATTCAGGGTAGATTCAAATCTTCAAGAAACATATTATGGAGAAGAGAATTCCAGAATCATTGAACATTCAAATATAAAACATGTTATTAAAACTAAACGGTATGCTAACCTGGATTCTATTGATTGTTTTAAGGCTTTATTTTTATATAGTAAATCAAATATAATTCATCCAAAATATTTTAATTTAACCTATGGTACGAACAATTCATATTATTTTGGAACTATAGATTTTTCAACGTCTTTTGATTCGCATTATCTGTTGTTAAATTGTTACACCGACTCAAACGGGACAACAAAATTTATTCAAGAATATATAGGAGAAGGGTGTGATTATGTTGGTTTGCCTGCTATGATTGAATCAAGGGACTTGTATGCAGTTTTTCCAAATCCGTGCAACGATCGATGTTTTATCAGCGAAACAATAAATAACATCATAAAAAAGGTAGAAGTACGAAACCTTGTTGGAGAACTTATCTATGCATCTGACAATATCACCCAACTTAATCGGAGTGGGATTGAAACGAGTCAATGGTTAGATGGAATTTATTTTTGCACGTTTATGGGTAATCATTCTACAGAAACTCAAAAGTTTATCGTTTCACATTAATCGGTCCTCAAGTTTTTACTCTTAAGAGGAAGGAGTTTAGACTCAAAAGGTGCCAATGTTATAGGGCATAGAAACCGGGCACAAAAAGTAGCTTTTCATTCCAGATCTGTATTTATAATTCAGGTGTAGCGCAGTGTAATACCACCTTCCCGGTGCACTATTTTTTCTTTTTTCATAAACCATTTGCTAATTCCCCAAACCTTCTTATCTTCGCAGCCCGTTTTTGCCCCGGCATAAATGGAATTTCAGGTAAAGACTGATGGTTATAATTCTTCTTAACCCGCTCAGCAACAAATTGTTTAATTATTTTTTGTCGCTGGCTTGTTAAGCCCGATTATTCCCTCTACCTTTGCCGTCCTTTAAAATTAAAGAATTAGCATAAAAATATGCCTACTATTCAACAATTAGTACGTAAAGGTCGCACAGACGTAAATACCAAGAGTAAATCTCCTGCTTTATCGTCGTGCCCTCAACGCCGCGGAGTTTGTACACGTGTGTACACTACTACGCCTAAAAAACCAAATTCAGCCATGCGTAAGGTAGCTCGTGTTCGTTTAACCAACGGAAACGAGATCAATGCGTATATCCCGGGTGAAGGACATAACCTGCAGGAACACTCTATTGTGTTGGTGCGCGGAGGTCGTGTAAAAGATTTGCCGGGTGTACGTTACCATATCGTACGTGGTGCACTGGATACAGCCGGTGTAGACGGACGTAACCAACGCCGCTCTAAATACGGTACCAAGAAACCGAAAGCGGGTGCTGTTGCCGATCCAAAAGCTAAAAAGAAGTAATCACGATTTAGGAAAATAACCCATGAGAAAATCGAAACCTAAAAAACGCCTGTTGGTTCCCGACCCTAAGTTTAACGACGTGTTGGTAACCCGCTTTGTGAATAATATGATGTGGAGTGGTAAGAAAAATACCGCTTACGGTATTTTCTACGATGCCCTCGAAAAAGTAGAAGCCAAAGCACAGGAACGCGGACTGGATGTTTGGAAAAAAGCCCTGAACAACGTTATGCCTTCTGTTGAAGTAAAAGCCCGCCGTGTAGGTGGTGCTACTTTCCAGATTCCACTTGAAGTTCCGGCTGATCGCAAAATCGCCGTTGGCATGAAATGGATGATCACCTATTCACGCAGACGTTCCGAAAAATCAATGGCTGATAAATTAGCCGGCGAAATTATCGCCGCTTCCAAAGGTGAAGGTGCTTCGGTTAAAAAACGCGAAGACACGCATAAGATGGCTGAAGCCAATAAAGCATTCTCCCACTTTAAAGTTAGTTAATCCGTAACCCGAGAAAAAAGTAAATGTCACGCGACTTAAAATATACAAGAAATATCGGTATTGCTGCTCATATCGACGCGGGTAAAACCACGACAACTGAGCGTATCCTGTATTATTCCGGTGTTAACCATAAAATTGGGGAAGTACACGACGGTGCAGCTACCATGGACTGGATGGTTCAGGAGCAGGAACGTGGTATTACCATCACTTCCGCTGCTACTACCGTATTCTGGAAATACCGCGATAACCAATACCATATCAATATTATCGATACCCCGGGACACGTGGATTTTACCGTTGAGGTAAACCGCTCCCTCCGTGTACTCGATGGTCTGGTGTTCCTGTTTTCGGCAGTTGACGGTGTAGAACCGCAATCCGAAACCAACTGGCGCCTGGCCAATAACTACAATGTAGCCCGTATCGGATTCGTTAACAAAATGGACCGTGCCGGTGCCGACTTCCTCGCTGTTGTAAAACAGGTGCGCGATATGTTGGGTAGCAACGCTGTTCCTTTGCAATTACCAATTGGTGCTGAAGATAATTTTACCGGAGTAGTTGATTTGATCAACTTCCGTGGAATGATCTGGAATGAGCACGATAAAGGTATGACCTATAAGGAAATTGAAATTCCGGCCGATATGGTGGAAGAAGCCCTGGAATGGAGAGAGAAATTATTGGAAGCTGTTTCGGAATACGACGACCGGTTGATGGAGAAATTCTTCGAAGACCCTAAGTCAATTACTGAAAGAGAAATACTGGATGCCTTGCGTAAAGCTTGTTTGGACATGAAGATTGTACCTATGGTATGTGGTTCTTCATTCAAAAACAAAGGTGTTCAAACCATGCTGGATCTGGTGATGGAACTGATGCCAAGTCCGATGGATCGTAAAGAAGTTATTGGAACCAATCCCGATACCGGTGCTGAAGTAACCCGCAAACCGGATTACAAAGAACCGTTTGCTGCATTGGCATTTAAGATTGCAACCGATCCGTTTGTTGGACGTTTGGCTTTCATGCGTGCTTATTCAGGTAAACTGGATGCCGGCTCTTATGTACTCAATACCCGCAGCGGAAACAAGGAACGTATTTCCCGCATTTTCCAGATGCATGCCAACAAGCAAAACCCGATCGAGGCTTTAGGAGCCGGTGATATTGGTGCTGCCGTTGGATTTAAAGATATTAAAACAGGAGATACCCTGTGCGACGAGAAACATCCGATTGTACTCGAAGCCATGAATTTCCCTGAACCGGTTATCGGACTGGCGGTTGAACCTAAAACGCAAGCCGACTCGGATAAATTAGGAATCGCTCTGTCTAAATTGGCTGAAGAAGATCCGACTTTCAAAGTGCATACCGACGAAGATTCAGGCCAAACGGTTATTTCCGGAATGGGCGAGCTTCACCTCGAGATCATCGTTGATCGTTTGAAACGTGAGTTTAAAGTAGAATGTAATCAGGGAGCACCTCAGGTATCATTCAAAGAAACTATTACTGTTCCGGTTACACACCGCGAAGTATACAAAAAGCAATCAGGTGGACGTGGTAAATATGCCGATATTCAGTTTGAACTGATCCCCGGCGATCCTGCCAAAACCGGATTGGAATTTGTAAACGAAATCGTAGGTGGTTCTATTCCGAAAGAATTTATTCCTTCTGTACAAAAAGGTTTCGATCAAGCCATGAAGAATGGTGTATTGGCCGGATATGCAGTAGAAAGTCTGAAAGTTCGTTTGTTTGATGGATCCTTCCACGCAGTGGATTCAGATGCATTGTCGTTCGAAATCGCAGCTAAAATTGCATTCAAGGAAGCTTCCCGCAAAGCGAAGCCGGTATTGCTCGAGCCAATCATGAAAATTGAAGTGCTTACTCCCGAAGAAAATATGGGAGATGTAATCGGAGATTTGAACAAACGCCGTGGTCATCTGGAAGGAATGGATACCCGTGCCGGTTCACAAGTTATCAAAGCCAAAGTGCCTTTGGCTGAGATGTTCGGATATGTTACACAGTTGAGAACACTGACCTCTGGTCGTGCAACCTCAACGATGGAATTCAGCCATTACGCTGAAGCTCCACGTAACGTTCAGGAAGAAGTTATGGCAAAAGTTCAAGGTAAAGCAGCTAAAGCTTAATAAAATGGTTAACCAAAAGATCAGAATTAAATTAAAGTCGTTTGACTACAACCTGGTTGACAAGTCTGCCGAGAAAATCGTGCGGACCGTGAAGTCAACGGGAGCCGTAGTGAGTGGACCCATTCCACTTCCTACCCAAAAGAAGATCTACACTGTATTGCGCTCGCCGCACGTCAACAAGAAGGCGCGTGAGCAATTCCAGTTATGTTCGTACAAACGCATGTTGGATATATACAGTTCAACCGCAAAAACTGTAGATGCACTAATGAAATTAGAACTACCGAGCGGAGTAGAAGTTGAAATTAAAGTTTGATCATAGAAAATTATGTCAGGACTGATAGGAAAAAAAATAGGCATGACCAGCATTTACGATAAAAACGGCAAGAATGTAGCTTGTACGGTTATCGAGGCGGGACCTTGCGTAGTGACCCAGGTGAAAACTACAGACAAGGACGGCTACAATGCGGTGCAGTTAGCGTATGGTGAACGCAAGGAGAAAAATACTCCCGCTGCACTTAAAGGTATTTTTACCAAGGCCAATACGACTCCGAAATCGAAGATGATCGAATTTAAAGGTTTCGAACAGGAGCTCGCTCTTGGACAAACCATTTCGGTTGATTTGTTTGAAGAGGGCGAATTCGTCGATGTGGTTGGAACCAGTAAAGGAAAAGGATTCCAGGGTGTTGTAAAACGCCACGGATTCAGTGGAGTGGGAATGCAGACACACGGTCAACACGATCGTTTGCGTGCTCCCGGTTCTATTGGAGCTTCCTCTTTCCCTTCTAAAGTGTTCAAGGGTCAGCGTATGGCCGGGCACATGGGAGTGGATCGCGTGAAGAAAACCAACCTCGAGGTACTCAAAGTAATTAAAGACCAAAACCTGCTGGTTGTAAAAGGCAGCGTTCCCGGTCATAATGGTTCGTTCTTATTTATCGAGAAATAGTCATGGAATTAGCAATATATAACATAAGCGGAAGCGAGACCGGTAAAAAAGCAGAGCTTTCCAACGAAGTGTTTGGTATCGAGCCCAACGACCACGCTATTTACCTCGACGTGAAACAATACCTGGCTAACCAACGCTCAGGTACTCACTCTGCCAAGGAAAAAAGCCAGATCAGCGGTTCAACCAAGAAACTGCATCGCCAAAAAGGTACAGGTGGTTCACGTAAAGGAAGTATCAAATCAGGTACATTCGTAGGAGGTGCCCGTATTCATGGTCCACGTCCACGCGATTACAGCTTTAAGTTAAACAAGAAGCTGAAACAACTGGCCCGTAAATCAGCATTGGCTTACAAAGTGAAAGAAAACAGTATCACTATCCTGGAGTCGTTCCAGATGGATACTCCGAAAACAAAACAATATATCGATATCCTGAATAACCTGAAAATGAACAACGATAAAACGTTGTTGGTGATCGCGGATTACAACGAGAATATTTATAAGTCGGGAAGAAATATTCCTAAAGCGAAAGTAATGGCTGCAAAAGATCTCAATACGTATGAGATACTGAATGCATCCAAACTGATTCTGGTGGAAAATTCAGTACCGGTAATTGAGCAAATTTTAAACTAAGCGTAAAATGAGCATTTTAAAGAAACCACTCATTACAGAAAAATCTACACGCTTGAGCGAAAAGCTCAATCAGTACGGATTTATGGTAGAAAAAACGGCTACCAAACCCGAGATTAAGAAAGCGATAGAAAAGATGTACGAAGTAAGCGTTGTGGATATCAGCACCGCTATTTATGGCGGAAAAAGCAAAACGCGCTCTACCAAAAAAGGAATTTTCAGCGGTAAGCGTGCATCGTTCAAAAAAGCAATTGTTACCATCAAAGAAGGTCAAAAGATCGACTTCTTTGCCAATGTATAATAACGAGAGAAAATGGGAATCAGAAAATTAAGGCCAATGACTCCGGGAACGCGTTTTCGTTCACAGAACACGTTCAGTGAGATTACCAAATCCACTCCGGAAAAGTCACTTCTTGACAGCAAGATGAATTCGGGGGGCCGAAACAACTCCGGTAAAATGACCATGCGTTATATTGGCGGCGGTCACAAACAGAAATACCGTATTATCGATTTCAAACGCGATAAGTTCGTTGTTCCTGCTACTGTAGCCGCTATCGAATACGATCCTAACCGCAGTGCGCGTATTGCATTGTTGCACTATACCGATGGAGAGAAACGCTATATGCTGGCTCCACACGGAATTAAAGTAGGACAAACCATTCTATGTGGTCCTGGTGTTTCACCTGATTTGGGAAATACCCTTCCGTTGAGTGAAATTCCATTGGGATCCCTGATCCACAACCTGGAGTTGCAACCCGGAATGGGAGGTAAACTGGTTCGCTCAGCCGGATCGTTTGCTCAACTCCTGAACCGCGACGGAAAATACGCTATCGTAAAGTTGGCTTCCGGTGAAACCCGCATGATTGTAGCTGCTTGTATGGCTACCATCGGTTCTGTATCCAATCCCGACCATAACCTGGAACGGAAAGGTAAAGCAGGTGCCAACCGTTGGAGAGGCGTAAGACCACGTACACGGCCGGTAGCCATGAACCCTGTAGATCACCCGATGGGTGGTGGTGAGGGTAGAGCTTCAGGAGGTCATCCGCGTTCACGCAAAGGCTTGAAATCGAAAGGTTACAAGACCCGTACTCCAAAGAAGTATTCAAACAGATTTATCATCGAAAAACGTAAGAAGTAATAACGTAATATGGCTCGTTCACTCAAAAAAGGTCCATTCATCGACGCGAAACTTGATAAGAAAGTTACCGTAATGAATGAAGGTAAGAAAAAATCGGTGATCAAAACATGGTCGCGCCGGTCCATGATTTCTCCCGAGTTTGTAGGGCATACATTCGCAGTGCACAACGGGAATAAATTTATTCCGGTTTATGTAACTGAAAATATGGTAGGTCATAAATTCGGAGAATTTGCTCCTACCCGTACATTTAAATCACACCCTGTTAAGAAAGACTAAGCATGGAAGCAATAGCAAAATTGAATAATTGTCCGACTTCACCGCGTAAAATGAGACTGGTTGTAGACCTGATCCGTGGTAAGAAAGTAGAAGAGGCATTTGGTATTCTCCGTTTCAACAGCAAACAGGAATACGCCAACCGCCTCGAGAAATTGTTGCGCTCAGCGATCGCCAACTGGGAACAAAAAAATGAAGGTGCCCGTATCGAAGATGCCGGGTTGTATATCAAAACCATTTTTGTAGATGGTGGTGCTATGCAGAAACGTATGTTGCCAGCACCTCAGGGAAGAGCATACCGTATGCGCAAGCGTTCAAACCATGTAACCCTGGTTGTAGACAGCAAAACCGCAGCGACAGTAGAAACAGTAAATTCTGAAAACGCATAATAATAAACAGAATGGGACAAAAAGTTAACCCGATAAGCCTTAGACTTGGAATCATCCGCGGATGGGAAAGCAATTGGTACGGAGGAAAAAACTTCTCCGATAAGCTGATTGAAGACGAAAAAATCCGTAAATACCTCAATGCCCGTATTACCAAAGGTGGTATTGCACGTATTGTGATTGAGCGTACCATCAAGCGTATCATCATTACCGTTCACACTTCCCGCCCGGGTATTGTAATTGGTAAAGGTGGAGCTGAAGTAGACAAGATCAAGGAAGAAATCAAGAAGCTGACCAAGAAAGACGTTCAGATCAATATTTTCGAAATCAAACGTCCGGAACTGGATGCTGCCCTGGTGGGAGAGACTATCGCCAGTCAGATAGAAGGACGTGTATCCTATAAAAGAGCACTGAAAGGTGCAATTTCTTCTACCATGCGAATGGGTGCCGAAGGAATCAAGATTACTATCTCAGGCCGTTTAGGTGGAGCTGAAATGGCACGTTCTGAATCGTATAAAGAAGGACGTACACCGTTGCATACCCTGCGCGCTGATATTGATTATGCGATTAAAGAAGCATTGACCGTTTACGGAAAAATCGGTATCAAAGTATGGATTTGCAAAGGAGAAGTTTACGGTAAGCGCGATCTTTCACCCAATATTGGTCTGGCTTCTGAAAGCCGTCCGGGTGCGCGTGGCGGAGCCGATCGTCGTCATGACCGTAACGATCGCAATGATCGTGGCGACCGTGGCGGCGACCGCAGAAAAAGAACATCAAATAGTAGTAATAGAACAAGATAATTAAAGTTTTTGGGCCATGTTACAACCTAAAAGAACGAAATACAGAAAGCAGCAAAAAGGCAGAAACCGCGGAAATGCAACCCGTGGTCACAACGTCGACTTCGGTTCATTCGGACTGAAAGCGATGGAGCCGAAATACATCACTGCCAAGCAACTGGAAGCTGCCCGTGTAGCTCTGACCCGTTACATGAAACGCGAAGGTCAGGTGTGGATACGAATATTCCCTGACAAACCGATTACCCGTAAACCTGCAGAGGTACGTATGGGAAAAGGTAAAGGTGCTCCTGAATATTGGGTAGCTCCTGTGAAGCCGGGAATCATCATGTTTGAAATTGATGGCGTTCCTATGGCCGTGGCCAAAGAAGGAATGAGACTCGCAGCCCAGAAACTGCCTGTAATAACCAAGTTTGTAGTTAAACCTGATTACGCAGAATAAGACATATGAAAAACGCAGAAATCAGAGAACTGTCGGATAAGGAATTGGTAGCGCGTATCCGTGAAGAGAAGACTCAACAAACCAAGTTGAACTTCACACATGCTGTATCGCCTATGGATAATCCGAACAGACTCAAAGAAGTAAAAAAGACGATTGCCCGCTTGCTGACTGAACATAAAAGAAGACAGATAGCGAATGCTTAACAATACCAACATGGAAACAACAGCAACAACAGCAACAACCAGAAATTCGCGTAAGGTCATCATTGGAAAAGTGGTGAGCAACAAGATGGAGAAAACCATTGTGGTATCCGTTGAACGTAAAGTAATGCACCCGAAATACGGTAAGTTCATTAAAATGACTTCGAAGTTTAAAGCGCATGACGAGAAAAATGAGTGCGCCATGAACGATATCGTAAAGGTGATGGAGACCCGTCCGATGAGCAAGGACAAAAGATGGAGATTAGTAGAAATCATTGAAAAAGCCAAGTAATCATGATCCAGCAAGAAAGCAGATTAAAAGTAGCCGATAACAGTGGAGCCAAAGAAGTGCTCTGCATCAGGGTGCTCGGTGGAACTGCCAGGCGTTATGCCTCGGTAGGCGATAAAATTGTGGTGACCGTTAAGTCGGCAATTCCTCAGGGTGGCGTTAAAAAAGGCGCTGTTTCCAAGGCAGTTGTTGTGCGCACCAAAAAAGAGATTCGTCGCGCCGATGGATCGTATATCCGTTTCGACGACAATTCCTGTGTGCTGTTAAATGCCCAGGACGAGCCCCGCGCTACCCGTATATTCGGGCCGGTTGCCCGCGAATTGCGTGAGAAACAATTTATGAAAATCGTATCATTAGCCCCGGAGGTATTGTAATATGGAAAGGAAATTCAACACACAACCTAAACTGAAGATCCGCAAAGGAGATATGGTGCAGGTAATTGCCGGAGACGATAAAGGCAAAAAAGGACGCGTGCTGGAAGTAATCAGCGAAACAAACCGCGTACTGGTAGAAGGTATCAATATAGTGAGCCGTCATACCAAACCCAATGCGCAAAATCAACAGGGCGGAATCATCAAGAAAGAAGCTCCGTTGAATATCTCGAATGTAAAAGTTCTGGATAAAGGTGGCAAAGCTACCCGCGTGGGACGTAAATTAAACGACGCCGGAAAACTGGTGCGTTATTCAAAAAAATCAGGAGAGGTAATTGACTAAGAATATGTATAGCCCAAGGTTAAAAGAAACATACCAGAAGAGCATTGTTCCGGCTATGAAAGAGAAGTTCGGATACAAAAACGTAATGCAAATCCCCAAACTGACCAAGATTTGTCTGAATCAGGGTGTGGGTGCAGCCGTTGCTGATAAAAAACTGGTGGATCAGGCCGTTGAAGAGATGTCGACCATCTCCGGACAACGCGCCGTTCCGACAAAATCAAAAAAGGCGATCTCTAATTTTAAATTGCGTGAAGATCTTCCTATCGGGGCCCGTGTGACCCTGCGTGGCGACCGGATGTATGAATTCCTCGACCGTTTGGTTGCGGTTTCCCTGCCCCGTGTACGTGACTTCGCCGGTTTGAACGAAAAAGGATTCGATGGTCGTGGAAATTACACCATGGGTGTAACCGAGCAGATCATTTTCCCGGAAATCGTGATCGACAAAGTGAACCGTATCAATGGTATGGATATCACGTTTGTAACTACCGCCAACAGCGATGAGGAGTGCTTAGAACTCCTGAAAGAATTTGGATTACCATTTAAAAATCAGCAATAATGGCTAAAGAATCAGTAAAAGCACGCCAGCGCAAAAGAGAAAAAATGGTGGCACAATATGCTACCAAACGTGAAGCTTTGAAAAAAGCAGGCGATTATCTTGGGCTGCAAAAGCTACCCCGGAACGCATCACCGGTACGGTTGAAAAACCGTTGTAAACTTACCGGTCGTCCGAAAGGATACATGCGCGATTTTGGCATCTGCCGGAATCAGTTCCGCGAATTGGCCTCTATGGGAAAAATCCCCGGAGTAACCAAGTCGAGCTGGTAAGCAGCAGAGCAGGAACAAAAAATATCGGGGTGCCGATGCGGAATTCAAATAAATCCCGTATTTTCGCGCCCTCTTTATCAAATAGTATGAACTTAGCCGGAAAGAGTGCCCTTGGCTTACTACCGGCGAGAAAAAAGAAAAATTATGACAGATCCAATAGCAGATTACTTAACAAGGTTACGTAATGCGATCAAGGCCAACCATCGCATCGTTGAAATTCCTTCTTCTAACCTGAAGAAAGAGATCACAAAAGTGCTCTTCGAAAAAGGCTATATCCTCAACTACAAGTTCGAAGATGTGGCCAATCACCAGGGAGTTATCAAAATTGCCCTGAAGTACCACCCGGTTACCAAAACCCCGGCCATCAAAAAATTAGAGCGTATCAGTACTCCTGGTTTACGTAAGTATACCGGTGTAACTACATTGCCTAAGGTTATTAACGGACTGGGCGTGGCGATTGTAACCACTTCTAAAGGCGTTATGTCAGACAAAGAAGCCCGCAAATTGAATGTTGGGGGCGAAGTTTTATGTTACGTTTATTAATCAATAGGAGGAACAGTACATGTCACGTATAGGAAAAGCACCCATAAATTTACCCAAGGGCGTTGAAATTAAGGTTTCACCGGCCAATGTGGTAAGCATCAAAGGACCTAAAGGCGAATTGCATCAGCAAATCGATCAGGATATAAAAGTAGCGGTAGAAAATGACCACATCGTGGTGAGCCGCCCAACCGAACAAAAGCGTCATAAAGCCTTGCATGGTTTATACCGCTCATTGCTCAACAATATGGTTTTCGGAGTTACCACCGGATACAAAGTTCGTCAGGAACTGGTAGGTGTGGGTTACAAAGCCGCTAATAACGGTAATGTACTCGATCTGATTCTGGGATATTCCCACCATGTATATTTCGAGATTCCAAAAGAACTCGTAGTTAAAACCGAACAGGAAAAGGGTAAAAACCCGATTATCACTCTGGAAGGTTGCGACAAACAATTAATCGGACAGGTAGCGGCTAAGATCCGCAGTTTACGTAAACCTGAACCGTACAAAGGAAAAGGTATCAAGTTTGAAGGTGAAGTGCTTCGCAGAAAAGCAGGTAAAACAGCTTCTAAATAATATTATACGACTATGGCAGTACTTAAAAAACTTGCAAGAAGAGCTAAAATCAAGAAGGGCGTTCGTAGCCGTGTGTTTGGTACACCCGAGAAACCCCGCATGTCTGTTTTCCGCAGCAACAATGAAATCTACGTTCAACTGATTGACGATGTGCATAGCAAAACGCTTGTTTCCGCAACATCTAAAAAAGTAACCGATAAGATCAACAAAACAGCAAAATCTGCTATCGTTGGAAAAGAAGTGGCTGAAAAAGCACTTCAGGCAGGTATCACTACCGTGGTATTTGACCGCAACGGTTATCTCTTTCACGGCCGTGTGAAAAGCCTGGCCGATGCAGCAAGAGAAGGTGGTTTGCAATTCTAATTTATTAAGAACAAGATTATGTCAACAGCAAACGTAAAAAGAGTAAAAACAAGCGATATAGAATTAAAAGAGCGCGTGGTATCGATCAACCGGGTTGCGAAAGTAACCAAAGGCGGACGTACCTTCAGCTTCTCGGCGCTGGTTGTGGTAGGTGATGGAAACGGTATCGTTGGATACGGATTGGGTAAAGCCAATGAAGTAACTGATGCCATTTCTAAAGGAGTAGATGATGCAAAGAAAAACCTGGTAAAAGTACCGGTATTGAAAGGTACAGTTCCGCACGATCAATTGGGTAAATACGGCGGAGGCCGTGTGTTCCTGAAGCCTGCGGCACATGGTACTGGTGTAATTGCAGGTGGTGCGATGCGTGCCGTTCTGGAAAGTGCCGGAATCACCGATGTACTTGCAAAATCAAAAGGTTCGTCAAACCCACACAACGTGGTGAAGGCAACCATTGATGCCCTGTTAAGTATGCGCGATGCATTTACAGTGGCTCAACACAGAGGTATTGGATTGAAGAAAGTTTTTAATGGTTAATAAGATGGCAAAGGTTAAAATTACACAAATAAAGAGCGTTATCGACCGTCCGGAAGGACAGAAAAGAACGGTACGTGCCCTCGGTTTTACTAAAATGCACCAGACCATTGAAAAGGAAAATACTCCGCAAATTGCCGGTATGATCCGTCAGGTAGCCCACCTGTTGAAAGTTGAAACGATTTAACGACTGAATAAACGAAGTTAACACATGAAATTGCATACATTAAAACCGGCAGCCGGTTCAACCCACAGAGAAGGAAAACGCATCGGACGCGGACAAGGGTCCGGTAAAGGCGGAACCGCAACCCGTGGTCATAAAGGTGCCGGATCACGTTCTGGTACTTCTACCAAACGTGGATTTGAAGGTGGTCAAATGCCTTTATACCGTCGCGTTCCTAAGTTCGGTTTTAAAAACCTGAACCGTATTGAATATACCGGAATCAACCTGGACCGTATTCAGGAATTGGTTGAATCCAAAGGGATCAACACATTCGATATGGAAACGTTTGTGAAAAACGGTCTGGCTAACAAACGGGATAAAATTAAAGTATTGGGAAGAGGTGAGTTGAAAGCTACTGTAAATGTGACAGCACATGCCTTCTCGGAAACAGCAATGAAGGCGATTGAAGCAGTTGGTGGAACAGCTACTAAAATCTAAGCTCACGCATGAACAAACTCATTGAAACAATAAAGAACATCTACCGGATCGAAGAGCTTCGTTATAAGCTCATGATCACTTTCTGGATGTTGCTGATCTACCGTTTTGGTACCTATGTTACCTTGCCGGGTGTGGATCCGAACATGCTGGAAGGTTCAGCCAAACAGGCTTCCGGTGGTATTTTCGGCCTCATCAACATGTTTGCCGGTGGTGCATTCGGACGTGGTTCGATTTTCGCCCTGGGTATCATGCCTTATATTTCGGCATCTATCGTGGTTCAATTATTAACCATGGCCGTTCCTACTTTCCAGAAAATGCAGAAAGAAGGAGAAGACGGACGTCGAAAGATTAACCAGATTACCCGCTATCTGACTATCATTATTACCGCCGTTCAGTCGGTGGGATTCTTAATCAACCTGAAATCTGAAAACCCTGCTGCGATTATTTCCAATATTGCCGGTTCGGGAGTATCCGATTTTATGTTCATGTTTACCTCCATCGTTATCCTTACTGCAAGTACCATGTTTGTACTATGGTTAGGTGAGCGTATTACCGATAAAGGTATCGGAAACGGAGTTTCCCTGATCATTATGATCGGTATTATTGCCCGTTTGCCTTTTGCTTTCTGGGATGAATTCAAGTTTAAACTTACTGAATCGGGTGGTGGACTGGTTATTTTCCTTGTTGAAATTGCGGCCTTGTTTGCCATTGTCATGGGGGTTATTATGCTCGTCCAGGGTACCCGAAAGATTCCTGTACAATACGCCAAACGGATCGTTGGAAACCGTCAGTACGGAGGAGTACGTCAGTATATCCCCTTAAAAGTAAATGCAGCCGGAGTTATGCCTATCATCTTTGCGCAAGCCCTGATGTTTATTCCATCAACGGTAGCTCAGTTTTTTCCGGATTATGAAAGCATGCAGGGTGTAGTATCAACCTTCATCAATCCGGCATCGTTTGGCTACAACCTTACTTTTGCCGTGCTCATTATTCTGTTTACCTATTTCTACACCGCCATTGCCGTAAATCCGGTACAAATTGCGGATGATATGAAGCGAAACGGTGGTTTCATTCCGGGAATTAAACCGGGAAAAGCCACTTCCAGCTTTATCGATAATGTAATGTCGAGAATTACTTTCCCGGGTTCTATTTTCCTTGCCATCGTGGCTATTTTGCCATCCCTGGCCGGGGTAATGAACATCAACAGTCAGTTTGCCCAGTTTTATGGGGGAACATCCCTGTTGATCCTTGTTGGAGTAGTTTTGGACACCCTGCAGCAAATTGAAAGTCACCTGTTGATGCGTCACTACGACGGACTGATGAAATCAGGCCGTATAAAGGGCCGCACAGCAGTAGGAGCAGCTTAAATATGTTTTGTAAATAACAGATCTTAACCTATTTTTGCAGCCCCAATAAAAGTATGTCGAAACAATCGCTGATAAAACAAGACGGAGTCATAACTGAATCTTTGTCAAACGCAATGTTCAGAGTCCGCCTTGAGAATGGTCACGAGATTATCGCCCATATTTCCGGTAAAATGCGTATGCATTATATCAAAATATTACCCGGTGATAAGATTTCGGTGGAGATGTCGCCATACGATTTGTCGAAAGGAAGAATTATATACAGGTACAAATAACAGAAACGAAGCATAGCAAGTTTCGATGGACCGAAGAAAGAGATAAAAAAGTAACACATGAAAATAAGAGCATCTGTTAAGAAGCGCAGTGAAGACTGCATCATTGTTAAACGTCACGGGAGAGTGTACGTGATAAACAAGAAGAATCCGAAATTTAAACAACGTCAAGGTTAATAAGAAATTATGGCACGTATATCAGGTATTGATTTACCAAAGAACAAACGGGGTGATATTGGACTCACCTATATTTTCGGAATCGGTCGTTCAACCGCAGTGGCTATTCTGAACGAAAGTGGAGTGGAACTGGCCAAGAAAGTACAGGACTGGAACGACGATGATTTGAATAAAATCCGTAAGTATATTACCGATCATGTATTGGTAGAAGGGGAATTGCGTTCAGAAAAACAATTGAACATAAAGCGTTTGATGGATATTGGTTGTTACCGTGGATTGAGGCACCGTAAAGGGTTGCCGGTTCGTGGTCAGCGTACCCGTACCAATTCACGTACCCGTAAAGGAAAACGTAAGACAGTTGCAGGTAAGAAAAAAGTGACTAAGTAATCAGTAAGTAATCAAGTAAAATGGCAGCGAATACTTCAGGTGCTAAGAAAGTTAGCAAGAAAAGGAATGTAGCAATTGACTCTACCGGACAGGTACATATCAAGGCTACGTTCAATAATGTGATTATCTCCATCACCAACAGCAAAGGTCAGGTGATCAGCTGGGCTTCGGCAGGAAAAATGGGATTCAGGGGTTCTAAGAAAAATACGCCGTATGCAGCTCAAACTGCAGCGTCGGATTGTGCTAAAGTAGCCGTTGATCTGGGTCTTAAGAAAGTGGATGTGTTTGTAAAAGGACCAGGCTCAGGCCGCGACTCTGCTATCCGTACCCTGGCCATTGCCGGACTGGAAGTAATGTCGATCCGCGATATTACCCCGATGCCACACAACGGCTGTCGCCCACCAAAAAGCAGGAGAGTATAATTTTTTATAAACAAGATTTAGCATGGCAAGATATATAGGACCAAAAACCAAGATCGCTAGAAGGTTTAAAGAGCCGATCTTCGGACCCGATAAGGTATTCGAAAAAAGAAATTTCCCTCCGGGACAACATGGCAATTCGCGCAGAAGAACTAAGCTGACAGAATATGCCATTCAGTTATCGGAAAAACAAAAAGCAAAATATACCTACGGAGTGTTGGAACGTCAGTTCTACAAAACATTTGAAGAGGCATCCCGCAAAAAAGGAATCACTGGTGAAAACCTGTTGAAATACCTCGAAGCACGCCTCGACAATACCGTCTACCGCCTGGGTATCGCACCAACCCGTGCAGCTGCACGTCAGTTGGTATCGCATCGCCATATTACCGTAAATGGTAAAGTGGTGAATATTTCATCCTTCTCGGTTCGTCCGGGTGATGTAGTTGCGGTTCGCGAAAAATCAAAAACCCTGGAGTCTATTCTGGATGCGGTTAGAACCGGTCATCCACGTAAATTCAACTGGTTGAACTGGGACGAGAAGGCAATGTCTGGTACATTCCTGTCGTATCCTGAAAGAGACCAGATCCCGGAAAATATCAAGGAACAACTCATCGTCGAATTGTATTCTAAATAATCAATCAATTAATTATAAAATAAATGGCCATACTCGCTTTTCAAAAACCGGATAAAGTAATTATGCATAAGGAGACTGACTTCTACGGTCAGTTCGAATTCCGCCCATTGGAAAAAGGATACGGAGTTACTATTGGTAACGCGTTACGCAGAATCCTCTTGTCTTCCTTGGAAGGATACGCAATTACTTCGGTTAAATTTGCTGGTGTTGATCATGAGTTCTCTACGATCAAAGGCGTGATTGAAGATGTTGTGGAAATCGTTTTGAACCTGAAACAAATCCGCTTCAAGCGTATAGTTGACGGTATTGACTCTGAGAAAATATTCATCAATATCAAAGGCCAGGAGCAGTTTTCGGCAGGAGATATCACCAAGCAGACCAATACATTTAAAGTATTGAATCCTGAACTGATCATCTGCCACATGGATCCAAAAACCCATCTGGAAATTGAATTAACCGTTGAAAAAGGTCGTGGTTATGTTCCTGCAGAGGAAAACAAACCCAAGGATGCAGTGATTGGTTTAATTCCGATTGATGCCATCTTTACACCTATCAAAAACGTAAAATATGCAGTAGAAGATTACCGCGTAGAGCAAAAGATCGATTACGAAAAGCTGACCCTCGAAATTGCTACCGATGGATCCATTCATCCGGAAGATTCTCTGAAGGAAGCTGCTAAAATTCTGATCCAGCACTTTATGTTGTTCTCCGATGAGCTGATTACTCTGGACAGCCAGGTAAAAGAAGCTCCTGCTGAAGTAGACGAAAATATCCTGCATATCCGTAAGATTCTGAAGACTCCATTGTCTGATCTGGATCTTTCTGTACGTGCATACAACTGCCTCAAGGCGGCCGATATCAAGTCGCTTTCAGATCTGGTAAGCTACGATATCGGTGATCTGTTAAAATTCAGAAACTTTGGAAAGAAATCGCTTTCTGAATTGGAAGAGCTGGTACGCGACAAAGGTTTGACCTTTGGCATGGACGTAGCTAAATACCTGTCAAACGAAGAATAATAGTGAATAACCGTTGCCGCTTCCAAAACGGCAAGCAATAGAAATACAATGAGACACGGAAATACAGTAAATAAATTGAGTAGGACCGCATCGCACCGCAGAGCGATGTTGAGTAATATGGCTACTTCTCTTATCTTACACAAGAAGATTACTACAACTTTGGCGAAAGCAAAAGCATTGCGCAAGTATGTGGAGCCTATGATTACCAAGGCTAAAGAAGATTCTACCCATACCCGCAGAACAGTTTTCAGTTATCTGCAAAACAAAGAAGCAGTGAAAGAATTGTTCGGAACAGTGGCTGAAAAAGTAGGCACACGTCCGGGAGGATACACCCGCATCCTGAAACTGATGAACCGTAAAGGCGATAATGCTGAAATGGCCATCATGGAACTGGTAGATTTCAATGAAATCATGTTGGCTGAAAAATCAGCTAAAGGTGGTGCAGCAAAGAAAACTACCCGTCGTGGTCGCAAGCCTGTTGCGAAGAAAACTGAAACAACAGCAACCGAAACAAAAGAAGAAAACACAGCAGAATAAATACTGCATAACCTATTCCGGCAGCCGGTCACCGCAAGGTCGACCGGCTGTTGTGTTTTTAGCGGCCCAGGAACTCGCTGCGGATTCGGGGATAGAAAGTATCGATGAGTATATTTCCGGCTTTCTTATAAGCCTCTAAACCGGCTGTTTCGGCAGTTGACTGATAGCCTTTGATGTTTTGCAATGCATCTTTGTAAACTTCATTGGATGCAGCATTATCCGTAATGCTGAGTGTGAGGTCGAGGCTTGCTCCTAATGTGTTTTTATAAATCATTCCCAGGTTGCGTGTATCGGAAGTCAATACAATCGAATAATCAGCTTCCCCGGGAGTTTTAACAAACACACAACCGTCGTCGATAAACAATCTTTTTATAATAGGTTCCAGCGTATTTCCGGTAGTGGGTTTAGAAATATTGAGTTCCTTGCAACTCAGGTATAATTTCAATGGATTGTTGGAAAGGTTGATCACCAACGAAGGCCAGTTAATGTATTGCAGCAATTGTTTCAGTACCAAATTCAAACTGTCGCGGGCCATCGCTTTCTCCGAATCGAATCGCAATATTACATAGGTACCTTTGGTGCGTAACTGTGCCGCATCCATAATCAATTTACCTTGCTGATCACTTACAAAGGAATAGCGCGTTTTGCCCGGTGTACTTTTGTCGGAAAGTCCAAGCGGAATACCAGTGAGGGGAGAGTTGCCTGATTTCAGGTTGATATGAATAGTAACAGACCGCAATTGCTTAACAGAATCTGCGGCAGGTCTAACCAAATCAATAGCATTCATCTGGTTTTGGATAGACGAAAGCATTTCATTAACCAGGTAAACTTGTTTACCATTCACCACCGTTTGCAAGTCGGCATCGAGGTATTCCTGAATTTCTTTTAGTGCAAGGATTTTGAATTGAAAGGCCTGCATGAACGATTGCCTTAAATCAGCCTGTTGAGCGCGCTGATACAAATCTTCTGCACGATCCACAGCCAATTGCATTTTCCTTCTTTTGGCAGCCAGATACTGCTCTCGCGATAACCGGTAAAAGACCCAATAGGTTTCCTGATCTTCCCAACTGTCTACCAGTTCAAAATCTTCAATGGTTTGCAAGGCACTAATGCGGGTCTGTGATTCGAACTGCTGCCGAAATTCCTGATTAACCTGGAATTGAGATAAGGCAGAGTTTGCTGTTACAGTAACCTTAATTTCAGAAATCAGATCGTTGAGCGCATTCTTCTTGGCAACTTGCTGAAATTCGGTGGGGGAGGCATTCTTGGATGCAATACCAATTCCAACATAGTAAGCAGACTGTATGGGTCGGGACTGAACCCATTCAGGTTTTGCCCTGGCTTTAACCCGCTGGGCATTGCAACTGCCTGTGAAAAGCAGCAGCACAATGAATCCGATGGATGCAAATAGTCTCACAGCAATCGCTTATGATGTTTTATAAATAGAATTGGAAAAGGGAACAGGGCATTAATTGCCCCGTTCTTTTGCAAGATTTTCCATCTCCTTGTTAAAGATTTCTTCAAACTTCTTTTTATCGTAATCCTGTTCCAGTTTTTTGTTGGCACCAATACCTTTGTCGATGCCGTTCATTACAGCCTGTTTATTGGCTTCAATGGCTACCCAATAGGTAAAGGTATTGTTGGTTTCCTTGAAGATTTTTTCGCCAATGATGCGCACATCCACCAGTTGCTGATTGGTAACTTCGCGGCTCAATTCTTCAAATTTATTCGCAAATTCCTGGGCATCGCTTACCTGACGCTGATTGGTATACTGTTCGGTAACTTTTTTGATGGTGGTTTGAATCAGTCCGGCCATTTCTGATTTGGCGTTTTGCAGGGCTATCTTTTTGGAGGTAGTCATATCGGGGCTATTTCCGGAAGATTTAGCCCTGAAATTCTCCTTGTTGCTTTGATATTCAGTTGTACTAAATGGCACAGATATTTCAATGGCACCGGTTTGTTTCTCGATCGGAGTACCTTTTTTCGATTTACAGGAAATCAAAGTGGCAGAAACCCCGGAAATGAATAAGGCCGTTAATAACAGCTTGTTGATGTTGGTTTTCATGTTGGAATGCATTAACTGATCAAAATTAGTAATATCAGACACTATTCAAATGCAGTGCCAAACTTTTGTTGGTTAATGGTTATTGAGTATTCGTTATTTGGTTATTGAGTTATTCGTTATTGAGTTAATCGGTTATTGCGTGTAACATTACGCAGATAAATTGTCTGGAATAATAGTTTAAGCAGTTAAGTTTAAACGATGATTTGTGACAATTGCTATTTACGCTGATATGGTTTCAGCAATTCGCCCACCTTCTGCAAGGCAAGAATCTGTACTCCGTAATCCGCACTTCGGACTATTACGATTGCGTGTCGTTTTCTATAATTCCATCACGCAGCCGCACAATACGCTTGGCTCTTCGGGCAATATCTTCTTCATGTGTTACCACAATTACCGTATTGCCCTGTTGATGGATATGTTCAATCAACTCCATAATTTCATACGAAGTTTTTGAATCCAGATTACCGGTTGGTTCATCGGCCAGGATCATTGAAGGGTTGTTGATCAAGGCACGCGCGATAGCTACACGTTGTCGTTGTCCGCCAGATAATTCATTGGGTTTATGATGCATGCGATCGGCCAAACTTACACTGGCCAATGTTGTTTCAGCACGGGCACGGCGTTCTTTCTTGCCATAACCGGCGTAAACCAGCGGCAGCGCTACATTTTCCAATGCAGTGCTTCGTGGCAGAAGATTAAATGTTTGAAAAACAAATCCAATTTCCTTATTCCGGATTTCGGCCAGTTCGTTATCGGAAAGATCGCTTACATCCTGATTGTTCAAAATGTATTTTCCGGATGTAGGTGTGTCGAGGCAGCCCAGAATATTCATGAGAGTAGATTTACCTGAACCTGACGGTCCCATCAATGCCACATATTCTCCCTTTTGAATTTGCAGTGATATCCCGCGCAGCGCCTGTACTTCCACATCACCAATCTTGAAATGCCGTGTAATATTGGTTAGTTCAATGACCGGTTGTGCCATGCCGTTTATTTGTCTAGGAATTTAGGTACGCGGAAATAATCCGAATCCTTTTTGGGGGCATTGAGCAATGCTTCTTCGTGCGTAATGGATGAAATAACTTCATCGTCGCGCAAAATATTTTCACCTTCCGCCATAAAGATCAACGGTTCAATGCCGGTTGTATCCAATTCATTCAGCTTGTCTACAAAATTAACCACCTTAGCCATGTCCGACTTAATGTTTTCTTTTTCGGCTCCTTCAAATTCAAGTTTGGCCAGATCGGCCAGTTTATCGATCAACTCATTGGTAATATCCATACGCTGCTAATTTCTGTTCAATAATACGGAAAACTTTTTGCTTCAGTTCACCTGTTTGCCTGCTGGTCATTCCCAGGGTTGAAATAGGTTTATGAACATACTGGATTACTCTTCCGGGTTTAAAATTAAAGGGTCCGAAATCCGATGCAAGTTTCCAGTTACCAATAATGGTAACAGGTACAACGTCTACTTGCTGTTCAATAGCCATTTTAAATGCACCGTCTTTAAATGCACTTAATTTAGGTGTCATGCTTGAAATTGTCCCTTCCGGAAAAATAACCAGATTATTTCCGTTTTTCAGGTGGTCTAAACCCCGTTGATAGGCAATCACTGTTTTTCTTGAATTATTCAGGTCGATTGGAATATCGATCGTACGTATAAAAATGCCAAACAAGGGTATATGCTGTATTTCTTCTCTTGCCATGTAGCTGATATCGACACCTAATCTGCCTACAAGCGTAAGCATATCCAGCTTTGATGTATGATTGGGTGTAATTACATATGGTTTGTACTTCATCAAAGGTTCTTCAAAAATCTGCTCAATGCGTATAAATCCCCAGAATAAGCACCAGTTGACCCATGCTCTGCGTACGATCTGAGCATAAAAGAACCATTTTTTTCTGCTCAAAAGCAAAGCAAGCAGGGGGTAAACTGCGAGAAACCCGATTCCTGACCAAAATATCATCCAACTGGTCCAAAAGGAAGGACGTTTGATTTTATTCGGATTCATGATCGGATTTTGCTATTTGTGGCCGAAACGATATGTTGTTTAACTTCAATATGGTTGGAGTTCAGTAACCAAATTCAGCTAATTTAGCCTCCATGATTTTTTTCACTTCATCCATCAACTCTCCAATTTGATTGATGTGCATGCCTTTTGTAGGAATGGGTTGATGAATGTATTGTATAACACTGCCCGGCATAAAATGTCTTTTTCCATATTCAGGCAACACTTTCCAGTTTCCAATGATGGTTACAGGCAATACAGGAACTTGCTTTTCTATGGCTAATTTAAATGCACCTTCTTTAAAACGACCCAATTTTGGAGTATGACTGGGAATGGTACCTTCCGGATAAATTACAATGCTTTTTCCTTCGCCCAATTGTTTTAAAGCTTTCTGATATGCTTGTGCAGCATGCCTTACATTTTTCCGATCTACTGCAATATCGATGGTTCTGAAAAATATGCCAAAAACCGGAACTTTTGCCAATTCCATTTTTGCCATAAAATTAAAATCCATTTTCAGTTTACCAGTCAGGGTAACAATATCCAGTTGCGAAGAATGATTAGGCGTAATAACATAGGGTTTGTGCCGGTTGAAGGGTTTTTCTATAATTTGCTTTACCCGTATTCCACCCCAGAAAAAAAGCCACCAGGCCCATACCCTGCGAATTTTATGCGCCGTTGAATACCATTTGGGATTACTTAAAGTGATGGCAAATGCAGGATATAAAAGCAGCAAGCCCATTACAAACCAAAAGCCAAACCATAAGGCCAGTGCAACTTTAAATACATGCTTTATTTGCGACATATTATTTACCCCACGAATCAGGCATTTGACGCCATTGACTAAGCACTTCCAACTGACCGGCCTGTACTATTCCTTTTTCAATAGCTACCTGAATTAAGGTATGATAATCGCATAAAGAAAACATGGGACATTTAGCCTCTTCAAATGCTTTCACCGACGCATCAAATCCATAGGTAAAAATAGAAACCATACCTACTACCTCACATCCATAAGTGCGCAATGACTCAACGGCTTGCAGGCTGCTTTTGCCGGTTGATACCAGATCTTCCACAACCACTACTTTTTGTCCTGGTATAATAGCCCCTTCAATTTGCTTACCCATTCCGTGTTTTTTAGCTTCGCTTCTTACATAGCCAAAGGGCAATCCTATTTCATCGGCAGCAAGTACACCTGGTGCAATGCCTGCAGTAGCTACACCAATTACAGCCTGAGATTCCGGAAATTGAGTTTGAATGGCTTTCCCTAACGCCTGTTTGATAAATTTACGCACTTCGGGAAAAGAAAGCGAGAGACGGTTATCGCTATAAATTGGGGATTTCCAGCCTGAAGTCCAAGTGAATGGTTGTTCGGGACTCAGTTTGATGGCGTTTATTTGTAACAAATATTCTGCTATCTTAGCGGCTGTTGTCTCAGTAGAATGCATCAGGCAAATGTATAAAATTTTCATCAACGAGAAACCCTTTATCATCACTTCATCCGACATTTCTGACAAAATGTATGCGGCTTGCCGGAGGGTGCAACATGATGCAGGTACAACGCTTGACCTGATCCGGGAATGCGAGGGGATGCGAAGCAAAGGGTTTGTGGTTTTATGCGACGATGAGGAATATGCATTCAAAGATTTTTACACCCATTTTGTGGCTATTGAAGCAGCAGGCGGGATGGTATTCAATGATACAGGCGATGTGCTCTTAATAAAAAGGTTGGGTAAATGGGACCTGCCTAAGGGTAAAATCGATGGGGATGAAACCCCTCCGGAAGCAGCATTACGGGAAGTGAAAGAGGAATGTGGGATTGGAATACTGAAGTTAATCAAAGAAATTCAGGTTACGTACCATACCTACAAAATGCACAACCACCGTTTTTTAAAATTAACATATTGGTATCTAATGTCGACTTCATGGAAAGAGACACTGATTCCACAAAAGGAAGAACATATTACAGAAGCCAAATGGTTTAATACAAAAGAATTGAATCTGGAAGAATTGGATACCTATCTGTCTATTAGCGACCTTTTAAAAACGGTTATTCGTATAGAAAACTAAACATTTTGAAACTATACTGGTAATTTTTGCGTTGTACGTTAAATTTTTATATACTTTTGTATATACATAAGACCTGCATGAAAAAAATACTTATCTTATTGACTGTGTGTTCACTACTGATTTTAGGCTCATGCAAAAGCACCTGTCCTAAATTTTCAATAGACCTTAGCAGCATCCTTCGTTAAGGTTTCCCTATTGGTTTGTATCAGATATGGAATCCTGAATTTAATCGGATTTAGAAAGGCGTAATCTGCTTGTTTTTTGGGTATTTGACTTCGAATGAAAAAGGGATTTTCAAGGATTGTTCCGGTTCCAGCGTAATATACCATGTTAGCTTACCCGTTGATTCTTCGAATTGAGCGCCGCTCTTCTCCAATAATGTTACTTCAATCTCACTGTTTTTAGTAACAGGTATTTGATCTTCTACCATCAATTGAACAGTTTCTTTGCGCGTATTGCGCAAGCGGATTTCCCATCCGTTTACATCTTTTTTGTTTCCACCAAAACAACAGGTTCTGCTGCTTATTTCCGCCATCAGTATCCGTTCAACGTGGATCCGTTTATCGATGCCCAGACTTATCACCATTGTGTCGGAAGCGGTGTTTGAAATATAGGTTGTACCTGTAAACGCACCACTCAGATATACATTGGCATTGCCGGGCAATAAATTGATTAATCCGCTAGCCGGAATAGAGGCCGTAGTATAAACTGAGGTATTGTATTTTGGAACAACAGCATGGCCGTAGGTTGCCTGTATAGAAGTAGTGTTTAAATCTACTGTTTGTGGGTTACCATCAGATAGAATGGTGTATGGATTAGCGATATGAAATTCAATCTGGATTTCCGTTTCCATCACTTGTACCGGAGGAGCAGCCATGGCAGGTACATGATCCTGGACAGCATTTAATTGTTGAATTTTGCCTTCCTTCATTTGCTTACGCTGAATTACGACAGCATTATTTAAGAAATCGATGCGCAAAGGTTCCAATTCGGGTTTATTGCCGCTTTCGTTCGGTGTAAGTGTGGATAGGATTAAATTTACGTCGCTCCAATCTTCGCCCGTTTGTTGGGTAATATGGGCTTTACTGATCAGTTGCAAAGGAGAATGGGTGTCTTTCACGCGTATATCATAAAAAATACTCCAGGATACCTGACTTACGAGATAGGTGATTTCTACCAGCGCATTATCCAGCGCTTTGTCACATTCAACCGTGACTACCAATTCAACCGGATTTTGCTGCCGGCGCTGGATTATCTGCAATTGCCTTTTTAAAATTTCGTGAATCAATACCAATGGTTTTTCAGCTTTTATCAGGCGGTGTTGTTCTTCACCAATTTCCTGAGTACGCTTGCGATACAGCAACAGAGCATCTTCGAGATCATCAATATGCAGTCCGTTGTTGGCGCCAAACAAGACTTTGTTGGCCTGCAATAAATCCTTTTCAATCTGCAAGGCTTCGCGTTTTATCTTGATAGCAGTGATCATATCGGAAGTGGTTTCCAGAGAATCTTCGAGCGCAATGATTTCCGGTGTCTTTACTGAAGCTTTAAGATAATTGTTGCGTTGATTTACGGATAAAAGTGTGAGGTTCTGATCTCCTCTTACTTGTATGCTGTTAAAATCCAATTGAGGGGAAAGGTTTTCGAAAATCAATTGTGAGGTCCCCCTGTTTACTGAAACATTAGCAATACGTGTCACCTGAGCCTTATTGAGGTATACGGTAACTGCCTTTATTGTGGAATTCACCTTGATTTCATTGCCCGACCATGCCTGAGGAACGGTGGCCATAAAAAATGCGGCCAGCATGATATGTCTGAACTTTGAAATAGACGGACAAGCGGGGGCCATGAGCTTCCGCAAAGCATTGTTATAACGGGATGTTTCCATGTTTTTTACGGGGTAATTGAGCAACCTTGTTCTCTAACATTTTAAAGGCTTTGATCAACTTTAAACGTGTCTCTTCCGGAAATATTACTTCATCGATAAAGCCGCGTTCGGCTGCACGGTATGGATTTGCAAAGAGTGTTCCATATTCTTTCTCCTTCGATGCCAGTTCGGCCTGATGGTCGGCAGCACTGTCGATTTCTTTTTTGAAAATAATTTCAGCAGCACCTTTGGCTCCCATTACGGCAATCTCTGCAGTGGGCCAGGCATAGTTCATATCACATCCGATATGCTTGGAGTTCATTACATCATACGCACCTCCATATGCTTTGCGCGTGATTACCGTAACCCGCGGAACAGTTGCTTCGCAAAAGGCATACAGCAATTTAGCGCCATTGGTTATGATTCCATTCCACTCCTGATCGGTACCGGGTAAAAAACCGGGAACATCTTCAAATACCAGCAATGGTATATTGAACGCATCGCAAAAACGTACAAAACGTGCACCTTTCTGGGATGCATGAATATCCAGACAGCCGGCCAATTGAGAAGGTTGATTGCCCACAATGCCAATGCTTCTGCCGGCCAGTCGGGCAAAGCCAACTACGATGTTTTCGGCATAATTTTTATGCACTTCATAAAAAGAATTTTCATCGGCAATGAGGTTGATCACCTCGCGCATATCGTAGGGTTGATTCGGATTTTCGGGAACAATGTTTTTCAACCCCAAACGCATTTCATCAGTTGGAGTATATGGTAAAGCAGGAGTTGTTTCTTCGCAGTTCGATGGAATATAACTAATCAGTTTTTTCAATTGCTGAATGCAATCAATTTCATTGCCTGCCGTAAAATGGGCCACTCCGCTTTTGGTAGAGTGCACCGATGCACCACCGAGTTCTTCAGACGTTACTTCTTCGTGGGTTACGGTTTTTACAACATTGGGTCCGGTTACAAACATATAAGCGGTATGCTCCACCATCATTACAAAATCGGTGATAGCCGGACTATACACAGCTCCTCCGGCGCAAGGGCCCATGATGGCTGAAATTTGAGGAATCACTCCCGAAGCCATGGTATTGCGATAAAAGATATCGGCATATCCGCCGAGAGAAACAACACCTTCCTGTATACGTGCACCACCACTATCGTTGAGTCCGATAACCGGTGCGCCATTCTTCATGGCCAGATCCATCATTTTGCAGATTTTTTCGGCATGGGTTTCACTCAGCGATCCTCCAAAAACAGTAAAATCCTGAGAGAATACATAAACCAACCGACCCTCAATGGTACCGTAAGCTGTTACAACGCCATCGCCCGGGAATTTTTGTTTTTCCATTCCGAAATCAGTCGATCGGTGCTGCACAAAACCACCAATTTCCTCAAAACTGCCTTCGTCCAGCAAAAAGTGGATCCTTTCACGGGCAGTCAATTTGCCTTTTTTGTGTTGGGCTTCAATCCTTTTTTCACCACCACCCTGCAGGGCTGCTTTACGGGTTTCGTGAAGGAGGTTGCGTTTCGGATCCGGATCACTGTCGGGGGTATGCAATTGCGTTGGCATAATGATTGGTCTGCGTTAAAATATGCGATGCAAGTATAAGTAATACTTGGTATATTCAAGTTTTGCCGGGTTGTTTTAATGTGGTAATTTCAGGTCGCTCCGTTTGTAAAAAGTGAATGAGCCGTACTCAATAAAATTATGTATTCTTGTGGTTTGCAATATAAAATGCTATGACAAAACGTACACTCCTCCTTTTCGGATTATTGGTTTCGCTGATTCCTGCAATCGCGCAAGCCCCGTTTCAAACCGTTGAAAGAAAATCGCCCGACGGCAAATTTACCTACACACAGGTAATCAATGATCCGCTGAATGTGCGGACATACAAATTGCCTAATGGCCTCACGGTAATGTTATCGGTGAATAAAAATGCACCCCGCATTCAAACCCTGATTGCAACGCGTGCAGGTAGCAAAAACGACCCTGCAGATAATACCGGATTGGCGCACTATCTGGAACACATGCTGTTTAAAGGAACCGACAAATACGGATCTTTAGACTGGACCAGGGAGAAGGAGCAACTGGATAAAATAGATGCCTTGTACGAAAAGTACAATAAAACCAAAGACCCGGTTCAGCGTAAAAGCATTTATCATCAGATAGATTCTGTGTCGGGTGTTGCATCCGGACATGCTATTGCCAATGAATATGATAAAATGCTTTCTGTAATAGGGGCAACAGGTACAAATGCGTTTACCTCGCTGGAGCAAACCGTTTATGTAAACGATATTCCTCAAAATCAAATAGAGAACTGGTTGAATATTGAGTCGGAAAGATTCCGCAATCCGGTATTGCGTTTATTTCATACGGAACTGGAAGCGGTTTATGAAGAAAAAAATATTTCGCTTGATGAAGATGACAGTAAAGTGTTTGATGTGCTGATGGAGAACCTCTTTACAAAACACGCTTATGGAACCCAATCTACGATTGGTACCGTTGAACATCTCAAAAATCCGTCGCTGATTAAGATCCGCAATTATTACAATACCTACTATGTTCCCAACAATATGGCGATCATCATGGCCGGCGATTTTGATCCGGATATGCTGATCGGAAAAATAGCGGAAAAGTTCGGTTATATGGTTCCAAAGCCTGTTCCGGAGTATACATTTCAACCTGAGCCTGTGCGTACAGCACCAGTAGAAAAAACCGTTTATGGCCCGGATGCCCAGAGTGTACTCATTGGATACCGCATGCCGGGAGCAAATACTCGTGAAGTGGATTACCTGGTATTGTGCGATTATTTACTGGCCAATTCAAAAGCCGGTTTTATTGATTTGAATCTCGTTAAAAAACAACGCGTTCTTGAAGCGTATTCTGCCACTTGGATAAATAAGGATTACAGCTTACAATTTCTGGGAGGAAAATCGAATGAAGGTCAGTCGCTCGAAGAAGTAAAACAATTGCTGCAGGAACAAATAAACCTTTTGCGCACAGGTGCATTCGACGATAAAATGTTGCATGCCATCATTGCCAACTTTAAAGTGGATAAAATTCGTGCCTTCGAATCAAATCAGGGCAGAGCGTTTACCATGCTTGAATCTTTTATAGTTGGAAAACCCTGGAACGAGCAAGCTGCCATTCTGGATCGCTTGTCATCGGTTACCAAAGCGGATCTTGTGAAATTTGCCAATCAATATTATACCAACGATTATGTGGTGGTTTATAAAATGACAGGTGAAGATAAAAATGTAGTGAAAGTAGATAAACCTGAAATTACACCTGTGAATCTGAATCGTGATAAAACGTCGCCTTTTACCAAAGCAGTTACCGAAAGTCAGGCACCCAACATCAAACCTGTATTTCTCGATTATCAGCAGGATATCTCTACTGCAATGGTTGGCGGAAAAGTTCCGGTTTACCATGTGTTGAACAAAGACAACGGACTGTTCCGCCTGTATTATGTGTTGGATATGGGAAAATTCCATCATATCAAATTGCCGATAGCTGTAGAGTTGTTGCAATTTTTAGGAACCGATAAATATTCAGCCGAAGAAATCAGCAAAGAATTTTTCAATCTGGCCTGCGATTACAGCGTGTCGGCAGGCGATGAGCAGGTATATATTTCTGTATCCGGTTTGGATGAAAATTTTGAGAAAGCCGTAACATTATTTGAACATCTGATATCCAATGCAAAACCGGATCAGCAGGCGCTCAACAATCTTGTGGAGCAAAAATTAAAAGAACGTGAAGACAATAAACTGAACAAGCAAATGATCTTCTGGACCGCATTGCGCAGTTATGCCATGTACGGTAAAAACAATCCGGCGCGATATGTTTTATCCAAAGAGGAGTTGAAAGCATTGAAGGCGGAAGATTTAGTTAAGTTGATTCATTCACTCACCACGTATGAACATGCTATTTATTATTATGGTCCGCGCAGCCTTCAAATTACAACAGATTACCTGACCTCTGCACATAAAATTCCAGCAAAATTGACTCCATATCCGAAGCCGGTTGAATTTACCCGGTTAGAGACCAACACCAATAAAGTGTATTTCGTAAATTACAATATGGTGCAGGCAGAGTTGGTTTGGTTAAACAAACAAACAATGCCATTTGACACGGTTTCATTTCCGTTGATTTCGATGTTCAATGAATATTTTGGCGGTGGAATGTCGTCGCTGGTATTTCAAAGCATTCGCGAATCCAAAGCATTGGCCTATTCTACGTATTCACGCTACAATGTTCCCACCAAGAAAACAGATCCGTTTGTAGTTCTTGCCTATATTGGTACCCAGGCTGATAAGATGAATGACGCGGTTGCTGCCATGAATGATTTGCTCAGCAATATGCCGGTGGATGAAAAATCATTCAATACGGCTAAATCAGCGCAACGT
Organism: Bacteroidia bacterium; assembly: GCA_041665785.1. Taxonomy (GTDB): domain Bacteria; phylum Bacteroidota; class Bacteroidia; order UKL13-3; family UKL13-3; genus JBAYIE01. The sequence continues at coordinate 30,956 of JBAYIE010000003.1, forward strand.
GCCCAGATAGAGACTGAACGTATCACCAAAGAACAGATCATTTTTAGTTATATGAATGCAAAACGTCTGGGCCTGCATCACGATCGCAGAAAAGATGTGTATGAAGGTTTGGAACATCTTTCGGTAAGTGATTTGAAGAAGTTTCATGATACCCGTTACAGAAATAATGCTTACCACTATTGCGTGATGGGGTCTAAGGAAAAAGTAAAAATGACGGATCTGGAAAAACTCGGTCCCGTTACCGAACTTAGCCTAAAGGAAATTTTTGGATATTGATTGAGTAAACAAAACCTTTTGCTATGCATACCATAGATTTACGAAGCGATACAGTTACAAAACCTACACCCGCTATGCTCGATGCCATGAAGCAGGCAAGGGTGGGAGACGATGTGTATGGCGAAGATCCGGAAGTAAATCGTTTACAGGAAATGGCTGCTAAGTTGTTTGGAATGGAAGCAGGATTGTTTTGTCCGAGCGGAACCATGACCAACCAGATTGCTATTAAGATGCATACACAGCCTGGCGATGAGTTGATTTGTGCCGACAATGCGCATGTGTTCAAATACGAAGGAGGAGGCATTGCTTCAAATTCGGGAGTTCAGGCGCGCGTGATACAAGGCGACAGAGGCAGGATCAATGCATTTCAAGTAGAAGAAATGATCAATGGCGACGATGTGCATTTTCCCCGCACCAGTTTGGTTTGTCTGGAAAATACCAGTAATCGGGGAGGCGGCAGTATTTACGATTGGGAAAGTATGCAAGCTATACGTAATGTTTGTGATGCACATCAGCTGAAACTGCATCTCGATGGTGCACGGATTTTTAATGCATTGGTAGAAGGAAACTATACTCCCTTGCAACTTGGAAAACTCTTCGACAGTATTTCCATTTGTTTGAGTAAAGGATTAGGTGCACCTGTTGGGTCAGTGCTATTGGGTACCAAAACCATGATACAAAAGGCCCGACGGATTCGAAAAGTATTTGGCGGAGGAATGCGTCAGGCAGGATATTTGGCCGCTGCAGGTTCGTACGCATTGACGCATTATATCGATCGTCTGAAAATTGATCACGACCATGCAAAAAGAATAGGAAAGGTATTACAGGATTTACCTGGAGTGGCTGAAGTGATCCCGGTTGAAACCAATATTATCATCTTCAGGTTAAGTTCAGCTGCTATTACCGATTCATTCAAACAATACCTTGAATCGAATAGCATTTTATGTGGAAGAGTAGCTCCTGATGCACTCCGTTTTGTCTTTCATCTGGATATTCATGCAGAAATGGTAAATCAATTGGAATCCATTCTTAACGCTTCGACTGCAGCTCAATCCACCGGATGAAAAGGCTTGTATGTCTGGCATTGGTTTCACTCAGTTTTTTTGTAAAAGCACAAGCACCTTATGTTTTGATTTTGGGAATAACACAGGATGGAGGATTGCCCCATACCGGATGTGAAAAGCCATGTTGCAAGGTTGCTTGGAAGGATCCAAACTTAAAAGTTCCCGTTTCCTGCCTGGCCATCATTGATCCGGTATCGAAACAAAGCTGGATGATCGATGCTACACCTGATTACGGAATGCAATTGCAGATGTTGCGTAAGCATATGCAAGATTCTACACATTTGCCTTCTGCCATTTTTTTAACACATGCTCATATTGGTCATTATGCAGGTTTGATGCAACTGGGCAAAGAGGTAATGTCGGCCCGGCAGATGCCGGTATATGCTCTTCCTCGCATGCTTAAATTTTTAACTACCAACGGTCCCTGGAGTCAGTTGGTTTCGTTGGGTAATATAAAATTGCAATCCATGAATCCGGGTGAGCAGGTAATTTGCAATGCACGAATCCGTATTTCACCATTTCTGGTTCCGCATCGCGATGAGTTTTCTGAAACTGCAGGTTTCAGCATATCCACTGATGCAAAAAAGTACATCTTCATTCCGGATATTGACAAATGGGAAAAATGGTATCCGGAGCAAACAGCCGGTAAACTGGATTCCCTCTTTGCGGCGCATGATTATGTATTGATCGACGGAACTTTTTATAATTCCAGGGAATTGGGCGGACGTGATTTACGTGAAATACCTCATCCTACCGTGACAGAATCGATGCAATTATTTGCCTCATTTAAAAATACAAATCCGAAAAATGTATACTTTATACATCTGAATCATAGCAATCCACTTTTGCGATCCGGCCCTGAACGTGATAATGTTTTGAAGAAAGGGTTTCGATTGGCTGAGACGGAAATGAGGTTGGATTGAGTTACAAATACGAAGACCACCCTGTCTTGTGTTTCAATTTATATTCAAGGTATTTTTTACAAGGGTAATACAACCCTGCTACTACTGCAATCCAGATGAAATAAACGATCAGGAGCGAATACCCAAATTCACGAGGCCTGAACAGGAATGGTGTTTCGCCCGAGGCGATTTCGGAAACGGAATGACCGGTGAAGAAAAATACTGCCACGCACAAAACATGAATCAGGTAAATGTGCACGATATAATAAAAGAAGGGAACCTTGCCAAAAATCAATAAAGGCTTTATATACCTGTTGTTCCATGATTCGGTAAATGCCAGAAACAGCAATGCAGGTCCCAGCATGATGCTAGAGAATGCCAATGAAGGCGGATACTTTGTAACATCCAAAAATGAAAGAAACGTTAATCCGGAAGATGCCTGTTCGGTCCATGGATGCGGATCGCCATAATTGTTAAACCAACGTAATATGACAAATCCCAATAGCAGGCCTAGTCCTGTTGCAAGGAGTATTTTTATTCGTTTGGTTGTATCAAATGCAGAAGTATACATCGTTCCAAAACAATATCCCAATCCCATGATTCCCATCCAGGGGATCAGGGGGTAAACAATTAGAAATGCATGATTTCTCCAAAACGGATAAAGGGTGAAATGTCCGCGGTGTAAAGCATCCCAGAGGAATCCGGCCTGACCATGTATTTCAGCTTCGGCATAATCCAACACATTATGACCTGTAATCAGCAGGATGGAAATAACACCGATTGCTTTAAGCGGTAAATGTACCATGATGCCCAATGCTATCATGCTTACACCAATAGCCCAGATTACCTGCATCACAAAAATGTTGAAGAAAGGATTAAAGGTCCATCCGAATGTAACCAGCGTAAACTCAACCAATATCAGCCATAAACCGCGTTTGATCAGAAACAGGCTTTGATCGTTTTTAGTTTTGCGCGTACCGGATAAAAAGGCTGAAATGCCTGAAAGAAAAACAAATACCGGAGCGCAAAAATGGGTGATCCACCGTGTGAAATAAAGTGCTGGTGTAGTGGTGGCAAGATTCAGCGGATCATCTACAAAGGCTTCGCTGTGAAAAAAATCCCGGACATGATCAAGCGCCATCAGCACCATCACCAAACCACGGAGGAGGTCGATAGAGAGGATGCGGGTCGAACTTTGTGGCAGGGATTGATTCATGGGCAGATCAAATATATGGAAGAAGGGAATATTCATTGCAAGTAAATTAAAGAAGCAATGAATCGCATCCACCGAAGCCTTGGCGTAGGTGGACAATTACACAATTATCAAACAGATTCCTCTCATAACCACAATACCCAACCATTAACTAATAACTAATAACTAATAACTAATAACCAATAACAACCTATATTTGCAATTCAGATTTTTGGTCGTTGAATTTACAAGAGTTACTCAGTGCTTACCAATCCGGGGAGCACATGCAGCATCTTGCAGGAAAGTTAACCGGATCCCCCTCCCCAAAGCTTCGCCTGACGGGATTGGTGGGCTCGGCTGATGCTATTGCAGCTGTTTCGGTATTTCAGATTACACAGTGTTCACAGGTTTTTGTTTTTAATGATGCCGATGAAGCGCATTATTTTGTAGCTGACCTCGAAAGCCTGATGGAAGGCAAATCCGTTTTGTTTTTTCCTCCATCCTACAAACGGCCTTTTCAGATTCATCAACCCGAAAACAATCAGATCCTCGAGCGTGCAGAGGTGCTGAACCGATTGCATCAACTCAACCAACAGGGCGAACTTATCGTAACCACTGCGGAAGCTTTGTGCGAATTGGTGATCAGCGAGGCCGACCTGCATAAAAATACCTACGAATTAAAAGTGGGCCACACGTTTGATCTGGAGTTTTTTATTGAGTTTTTAAGCGAACATCATTTTGAACGCAGTGATTTTGTGTATGAAGCCGGTCAATTCAGTATCCGGGGCGGAATTGTAGATATTTTCTCATTTAGCAATCCCCAGCCTTACCGGATAGAATTGAATGGAGATCAGATTGAAAGCATCCGTACGTTTAAACCGGATACACAATTATCGGAAAAGAAAATTGATCGTTTTTTCATTATTCCCAATGTGCAAATGGAAATGGATCATGCTCAGCGGCGGAATTTTTTTCAATATTTTCCAGAGAACACTGTGTTATGGATGAAAGATGTTCAGCTTACACTGGAACAGGTTGAGCAAGGATGGCAGAAAGCCGCAGATGCACGGGAACAGTATCAACCCGGTGAATTTGATGCACCTCTTTTATCCAATGCGCAAATTTTTGAAACAGCGGAAGCCTTAAAGCAAATATTTGATCGGAGCAAATTGGTAGAATTCGGTACACGTTCACTTTATAAAGAAGCAAAGCCAATCATCTTCAAATGTTCACCACAACCGGTGTTTCATAAAAATTTTACCCTGCTCATTCAAAATCTCAAATCCAACCAACAACAAGGCTTAACCAATTTAATTTTTTCGGATAGTAGCAGGCAGATTGAACGCTTGTATACCATTTTTGAAGATCTGGACCGCGACGTTCAATTCCATCCGGTGTATCATGCACTGACGAAAGGTTTTATTGATCACGACCTCAAACTGGCTTGTTATACAGAGCATCAGGTATTCGACCGGTTTTACCGCGGGCATCAAACCCAAGCCTACAGTAAAACACGGATTCTTACGCTCAAAGAATTACGCGATTTGCGACCAGGGGATTTTGTAACACATATCGATCATGGAATTGGAAAATTTGCGGGATTAGAGAAAATTGAAATCAACGGGCATTTGCAGGAAGCCGTCAGGTTAATATACCGCGATAATGATTTATTGTATGTGAGTATAAATTCATTGCATAAAATTTCAAAGTATGTTGGGAAAGACGGTACACAACCCCGCGTACATAAATTAGGCAGCGATGTTTGGGAGAAGGTTAAAAACAATACCAAACGTAAAGTAAAGGATATTGCGCGAGATCTGATCAAATTATACGCCAAGCGTAAAACGCAAATGGGATATGCTTTTTCACCTGATAATTATATGCAGGTAGAACTGGAAGCTTCCTTTATGTATGAAGATACACCGGATCAAAGCAAAGCATCGCTGGATGTAAAACAGGATATGGAAAATTCAAATCCGATGGATCGGCTGGTTTGTGGCGATGTAGGATTTGGAAAAACAGAAGTTGCCATACGCGCTGCCTTTAAAGCGGTATGCGATAGTAAACAGGTAGCTGTTCTGGTTCCAACTACCATTCTGGCCAATCAACATTACCGTACATTTAAGGAGCGCCTGAAAGATTTCCCGTGTTCCATTGATTATCTGAACCGGTTTAAATCTTCAGCGGAGCAAAAAGAAATTCTGCAGAAAGCCAAAGACGGAAAACTCGATATCCTGATTGGTACGCATAAATTATTGAGCAAGGAATTAAAGTTTAAGGATCTGGGTTTGCTCATCATCGATGAGGAACAGAAGTTTGGTGTTGCAGCGAAAGAAAAACTTAAAGCCATTAAGGTTAATGTAGATACGTTAACCCTTACTGCAACACCTATTCCGCGTACATTACACTTCAGTCTCATGGGAGCACGCGATCTCTCTATAATCAATACACCACCGGCCAATCGTCAACCGGTTACTACCGAATTGCACAATTACAATGATGCGTTTTTGAAAGAAGCCATTTTGCATGAAGTGGAAAGAGGTGGACAGGTATTCATGGTACATCATCGTGTAAAAGATATTTATGAATTGGGGAATCACTTGATGTCGTTATGCCCGGGTGTACGCGTTGGTGTGGCACATGGTCAGCTGGCCGGTGATCAACTCGAAGATGTAATGATCAAATTTATTGAGGGCGATTATGACGTTTTGGTAGCAACAACCATTATTGAATCGGGACTCGATATTCCGAATGCCAATACGATTATCATCAACAATGCGCATATGTTTGGGTTGAGCGATATCCATCAGATGCGCGGCAGGGTAGGTCGCTCCAACCGTAAAGCATATTGCTATCTGTTGGTTCCTTCTATTTTAAACCTGACCAGCGATGCACGAAGACGTCTTCAGGCCATTGAAGAATTCAGCGATCTGGGAAGCGGTTTTAATGTGGCTATGCGCGATTTGGATATTCGCGGTGCGGGCAATTTACTCGGTGGTGAGCAAAGCGGATTTATTGCGGAAATTGGTTTTGAGATGTACCACAAAATTCTGGATGAAGCTGTTCAGGAACTGAAAGAAGATGAATTCTCTGAATTGTTCAAAGAAGAACAGGTTCATAAAATAGAATCGAAAGATTGCACCATTGAAACCGATATGGAAGCCTTGATCCCAGATTCGTATATACGCAATATCAGTGAGCGTTTGAGTTTATACAACGAACTCTCCAATATGCATACCGATGAACAATTGAATCAGTTTGGATTGGCGCTGACAGACCGGTTCGGGCCATTGCCTCAACAGGTTAACGATCTGATTGAATTCATCCGTTTGCGAGAAATCGGAAAGAAGCTGGGTTTTGAAAAACTCATTCTTAAAAACAGTACCATTGGTGCTTATTTTCCCGATGAGAAGAAACAATATTATTATCAGAGTGAATTATTTGCACGCATTTTAAAATTCGTGCAACTGCATTCGCAGCGTTGCAAAATGAAACAAAAGGGTAATCACCTGATGCTTTCGATTCAGCATATTTTGGGAATTCATCAAGCTAAAACGGTGTTGGGGGAGATGTTGAATTATGGAATGAAGAATGAATAATTAAAAAATAAGAATGCGTCGCCCTGCCATAGCTTTAGCGGCGGCGGGAAGAATGCGTTGCCTCGCCATAGCTTTAGCGTAGGCGGGAAGAATGAAGGGCTTCGCCAAACGCAGGTGGTATAATCGCAGACTTGGAATAGTTATTGGAAGCAGTAAAATTTTTGCGTAAGAAGAAGCTTAATTATTCCTCAATACTTTCGGGTTCCTTATTAACTAACTTATCACCTGGATTGTGATAGAGATCCATCGCAGTTATCATCGCAAAACTGCCCCACCACAATACGGCAATTTTATCGCTATCGCTGTAATTATTCATAACTCCATGTATTATGTATGTGACAAGTCCCAGCATAATGCCCATCGACATCAGTCGTACCTTTCCTTTTCGTGCTTCATACAATAACCGAAATGCAGTAAGCAATACAAAATAAAGAATGGCCAGCAATGACAATAGGCCAATGATTCCCGATTCGCTCAGAGGACCCAGAAACTCGCTGTGTGCATTGCCTACATCCCCAAAATTGGTACTGATAATTGTATGATAATTATACAACTGAAACGGTGCATATGTAAACATGTAGGTTCCCGGTCCGAAACCTGTAACCGGACGATCTTCAAACATCCTGTATGCACTTACCCAACGGTTGATACGCTCCGCATTGGAAGCATCGGATTTGATATTGGAAACTGATTTTAAATGTACCGACATATTGTTGGAGGATACATCCTGCGTTTTCGACATCAGGTAGTAAATATCATTTTGAAACGTGATAAACAGAAAACTGCCTACTGCCATCAATACTAAAATGGTATTGAAACGAATACGTATAAAAATGGGAATTGCCAATGCTCCCGCTGCAATTACGCTAAGCCAGGCTGCGCGGGTATAAGAATAAACCAGGCCTTTGGTGAACAAATAAAACAGACCCGCTATAAACACCCACAGAATTGGATTAATTTTCAGGCGCTTGGGATACAATAAATAAAGAGCCAGCAGGGGAATAAAAAAAGCAATAGCCGCAGCATAAACTCCATGTGCCTCATAAAACGGTTGCATTACTTCATAGGAGGCATCTTTTGAATAGTTTTTGGCGCTGTGTTTGATCAGTGTATAAACAATTACAAAAGCCAATGGAATGATATACAACCACAGGTACCGGCCTATATTGCTGAAGTTGCGAAAGAGCATAACACCCAGAAAATAAAACACTACAACGTACCACAGGCGGGAAAGGAAAAACTTAAAGGAGACAACCGGCAATTCGCTGGTAAAGCAGGTAATTAATACCCAAACCATATTGATGAGAATGGCAATAGAAATAGGATGTCGAAATACTTTATAATCGTATTCCGAGTGAATAAGAAATTTAAATATTGCCAGAATCATGATGAACATAATCATCGGTTCATCCGGTATGCTTACACCCAGTCCAAATCCTATATTATCGTAATGAAATGAAATGGGCACTGTAAAACAGAGCAGGAGCAATGTAGTTTCAAGCTTAAACAACAAGAGGAATAAACTTGCCAAAGCAAAAGGCAGAAGGGTTATCCAATCAGTATCAGTAGCTACAGCATACCCATTCAGCAGGACAAATACTGCGCTGAGTATATAATAAAGCCGGTTCGACAAGGCCACGTTAGCCATGCACCTTCAGATTTAAGGTTGAATTTTTTGCCTGAATTCCCTGAACTTTTCAGCTCCAATCAGGAATACACATCCCATTACAAAACCTGCCAGTGCGGATATAACTGATATAATGGTACGTCGCGGATAGGCTTTGAAATTGGCAACGGTTGCATTGCTGATAACAAATACATTGCTGAGTTCAGCGTTCAAATCTACGCCGGCTTGTTCGTATTTAGTTCTCAGTATCGACAAGTTTTCAGTTTCCAGTTCCAGTAAAGTGAGCAGCATAAAAGCTTCTCCTCCGTGTTCGGTTAAGCCGGCTTTTTCTTTATCCAGACTGGCACCTCCATGACCGCTCCCCTGGGCTTCAGAAATTCCCTTGGATTGGTTTCCGAAGTCGTAAACGCCGTGTGCACCAAGTTCTTTTAAACGATTTCGGATCGAGTCGGTAAACTGAAGCTTGGAAAGGTATTCCTTCTCCACGATATCGTAGATTTGTTTGGCAACTTTGTGATGCACTTCATGCTTCATCTGATCAAGCAACTCTACAATCCCGTTTGCCATCTCGGCAGCCTTTTCCGGTGAAGGATCCATCACAGAAACTTTGATGGAATTAAAATCAGTGCGATTAAACAGGATATTTTCCTGATAAATTTTACCCATCTTTTTCTGGTCCTCCAGTTTGTTGGGATCAAGCCTATAATGTTCGTACAATTTGTATTTCTGTATGATTCTTCCACCCAGATCATCCGACTGAAGCATTTGCAAGTATTGTTCTGTTACTTCCTGATCAGCAAACATCAAAGGATCGCGGGTTTTTTGATTGTTGGAATAAAACAAGGCCGATGAAATTGAATTGGTTGTACCCGGATAAAAGATACATACCGAACGGAATTTTGGAGTGATTAACCAGGGACCCGATGCAATAAGTCCGATTAATCCCGCGCTTACACCCGTTATCAACAAACGTTTCCAATTTCGGAATAAAAAAAGGATGACTTCTGAGAATTCAAAATTGTAGCTCTGGTGTTTTTTACTCATGTCGTCAGGTTTTGATTGCAATAATACTTACTTACTTCTTAATTGACTTAATATTTTGCCATAACAGGGTCATTTCATTGCGGATTCCAATCATTCTGAATGCCAATATCCAGCTTAATGTAAACAGCACTCCTATAGCCAGCGTAATTTCCAGAGCGATTTCCAGACGGTGGAGCACTAAAACCAGACCTGTAACGGAAACAAAGTAACCGATAAATTTCAAATAATAGCCGACAGGATGTTTTAATTCGAGGCGTACTACCGCAAAACCAAATTTACCAAATCCCACAATACTATGTGTGATGAGGGCTGTAATGGCAGCTCCTTTGGCACCCAACAAGGGTATCAGCAGCAAATTGGAAATTATATTAACGACCAGGGCAATGATGCAAATGGCATTCAGAATACGGAGTTGAGCCCCAGCCGTAAGCATCGAACCATAAATATACATGAATGAATAAGGTATAAAACAAAGGATCAGCAATCCAAATACCTCTGCGGTATAAGCCGACGATTGGGGCGAAAGGAGCTTCATTATTTCGTGGTTATAGGTGCTGCACAAAACGGCAAATAAAATCACGGGCAATAGTACAATGGTTGATAAGATCCGACTCAATGCTGAAAGGTTTTCCCGTGCACTGATCATGCGCGCGAAGAAGGGGACCATAATTACGGCAGTGGCTCCAATCATCATATTGGCTGCCTCCAGCAAGCGGCCGCCGCTGGCAAAAATCCCGTTTTCCAGATCACCGTTTACCAGCATTTTTTTCATCAGTAACATATCCGATCGGGAATATAACAGCATCACAAATGAAAGCAAAGCGTACGGCAGTGTTTTGTGAAATAACTCACGCAACAAATCCCATTTAAAGGAGAATTTAAAAAAGGTGAGGTGTGGAAATAATATGAGCAGCCCCATTATCATAACGGCCACATAACCCATGGTTTGAATTGCAATAAAATAATAGAGATTGACCTCAAAAAATATTCCCCTCACCATTAACAAGCCCAGTAAAATCATAACAAAACGATCAACTGCCGATAATAATGCATCCGTTTTAAACAATTGAATCCCCGTTATACAACTTCGGATAAAGGTGCTGAAATGAGCAATCACCTGATTTATCGATAGCAGGAGGATAAAACCGAGCATTTCTCCTCGCGCTCCATACAGGTATGCCCAGATAAAAGTCAACAGCAAATACAAACTCGATAACAGAAATTTTAAGGAAATCAATGATGAGAACTGACTGCTCAGTTTAGAAGGATCAGTAGCAATGGTGGAACTGTTAAAATTGTTTATTCCAAAATCCAGTAACATCGTCAAAATCATGGAAATGCTAAACAGATTGGCATAAATTCCATAGGTCTCATTGCCCACCAGATTCTGAAAATTCCGGTCAATTCCCAGAATCCAGAATGGTTTAATCAGCAGGTTCACACCCAGCAGGAGGATAATGTTAAAGAGCAGTTTTTTCTGCATCAGCTATTTAAAGGAATCAACGTGAATGATGCTCAAAACTATATATTCGCATGTAACAGGCAAAACATGTTGTTCACAAACCAGGAATGCGCATAGGAGTAAATGTACGGCTGCTGATTAAAAACAGGATAGATGGGATATCCCGGTTTTCGTTCGAAACCCTGAAACGGATTACAACCAATCATCCTGAGCATACGTTTGTTTTCTTTTTTGACCGGCGCTATTCAGATGAATTTATATTTAGTTCCAATATCAGGCCTGTAGTGGTTCCCCCTCAAACCCGCCGACCCTTTTTGAACGAAATATGGACCGGTTATACCTTACCCATGGCCATGAAAAAACATCCGTTGGATTTGTTTCTTTCTATGGATGGATTATTGCCTTTGTCTACAAAAGTGCCCTGTTTACCGGTAATTCACGATCTCAATTTCGAACATCATCCCGAATGGTTGCCCAACTACGCGGTAAAATATTATCAGAAACGGTATCCTCAGTTTGCCGCAAAAGCAAAGCGGATTATTACCGTATCCGAATTCTCCAGACACGATATTGCTACGCGTTATGGCATTCCTCTGGAACGGATCGATGTCGTATATAACGGCGTTTCTGACCGTTTTCATTCTTTGCATGCAGATGAACAACAACGCATCCGAAATCGGTTTTCCAATGGAGTTCGCTATATGTTATTTGTAGGATCATTGCATCCACGCAAAAATATCCTGAAAACCCTGCTGGCATTTGATGCATATAGATCCCAAACCAATGCAATTTGCAAATTGGTCATTGCCGGTGAAAAATACTTTGGGAACCACGAAATGGAGCAGGTGTATAACCAAATGCAATTCCGGGAGGATGTAATTTTTACAGGAACGGTATCGGATGATGACCTGATTCAATTGTATGCAGCAGCACAAACATTTGTTTTTGCATCACTTTTTGAAGGATTTGGGATTCCGGTGCTGGAATCGATGAAGAGTGGCTGTCCGGTTATTGCATCCAATACCACTTCATTGCCCGAAGTATGTGGCGATGCAGCCATTCTGGTCAATCCTGACGACCCGCAGGAAATTACCCGCGCCATGATTGAGATGGATCAGGAACAAATCCGTGATAAATACATTAATCTTGGAGTCCGGAGAGCCGCTCACTTTACCTGGGATCAATCGGCCGCTCTTTTATGGAAAAGCATAGAACAAACTAAACAAACTTAAACTATATGAAATCAGATATTGAAATTTCGCGCGAAACCAAACTCAAACCTATTCAGGAAATTGCGGCTTACATTCAAATTCCGGTAGAGAAATTAATTCCATACGGACACAATAAAGCCAAAATCGATTTGTCGGTTCTGGATGAATCAAAAATCAAACAATCGAACCTGATCCTGGTTACGGCAATTTCTCCAACAAAAGCAGGTATCGGCAAAACCGTTACTACAGTAAGTTCAGCTTTGGGTTTGAACAAGATCGGAAAGAAATGTATCGCTGCTTTGCGCGAACCATCCCTGGGACCGGTATTCGGTATGAAGGGTGGAGCGGCCGGTGGGGGCTATGCCCAGGTATTGCCCATGGAAGATATCAACCTGCATTTTACCGGCGATTTTCATGCCATTACTTGCGCCAACAATACAATCGCTGCCTTATTGGACAACTATCAATACAATAACCTCAATACCGATAAGGCTTTGAAACAAATTACCTGGAAACGGGTACTCGATGTGAACGATCGCTCTCTGCGTTTTATCAATACCGGAATGGGGGGCAGAACCAATGGTATTCCACAGGAAACCGGTTTTGATATTACACCGGCTTCTGAAATCATGGCTGCTCTTTGCCTTTCCGAAAGTTTCGACGATCTGGAAGCACGCATTGAACGCATTATCCTTGGATATAAACTGGATAATTCTCCGTTTACCGTTAAAGACCTTGCAGTTGGCGGAGCAATAACTATCCTTCTGAAAGATGCCATTATGCCAAACCTGGTGCAGACCACTGAAAATACTCCGGCTATCATTCATGGCGGACCCTTTGCCAATATTGCCCACGGTTGTAATTCCGTAATCGCCACAAAAATGGCGTTGAGTTGTGCTGAATATGTAGTTACCGAAGCCGGTTTTGGAAGCGATCTGGGAGCTGAAAAGTTTCTGGATATCAAATGTCGTGTTGCAGGATTGCAGCCTAAAGCTACTGTTTTGGTTGTAACTACCCAGGCCTTAAAAATGCATGCGGGAATCGAAGGCGACGAAACCAAAAAGCCCAATAAAGAAGCCTTAACCAAAGGTTTACCGAATTTACAACGCCATATTGAAAATCTGACCAACTTTGGGCAAAGCATCATTGTTTCAGTGAATAAATTCCATTTCGATATGGATGCTGAATTGGAAATCATTCGTCAGTTCTGTCATACCCACGGAGCCTCGTTTGTAGTAAATGAAGCATTTGCCAAAGGTGGAGAAGGTGCAATTGAACTGGCAAAAATGATAGTTGAAACAGTAGAAAAACGTCCATCAAAACCCATTCAATATACCTACGATCTGGAGGATAGTATAGAACCGAAGATTGAGAAAATTGCTAAAAAGATCTATCGTGCCGAAAAGGTGGAATTCAGCAGCAAAGCCAATGCAGTATTGACCCGGATCCGCAAAAACGGTTGGAGCAACTTGCCCGTGTGCATTGCCAAAACACAATATTCATTCACCGATAATCCGGAGAAATACGGAGCGCCAACCGGCCACGTTTTGCATGTTCAGGATCTGGTGGTAAACACCGGAGCCGGATTTGTAGTAGCTGTGTGTGGAGATATCATGCGCATGCCGGGCTTGCCAAAAGTTCCTGCAGCCATGGGCATGAGCATGAAAAACGGAGTGATCGAAGGACTGAGTTAAACAACACAATCCGGTGGGGCTGAAACGATTTTACCAGCGGGGCCAGATCGAAGCCGGGTGTGATGAAGCCGGACGCGGTTGTTTGGCCGGTCCGGTATTTGCGGCGGCAGTAATTCTTGATGAGCAATATCCGATTCGTGGACTGAACGATTCAAAAAAACTTACCGAAAGCAGGCGCAATGACTTGCGTCTGGAAATTGAAGAAAAGGCCTTGAGTTTTGGCGTAGCTATGCTGGACAATCGTCAGATCGATACGTTCAATATTTTAAAAGCTTCATTTAAGGCAATGCATGCAGCCATCGACAAGCTCGTGCATGAACCGGCCCTGTTGCTGATTGATGGAAACCGTTTTATTCCCTACAAAAAGATCCAGCATACCTGCGTGGTGAAGGGGGATGGGAAATATCAATGCATAGCCGCAGCTTCAATTTTAGCCAAAACCTATCGCGATGAGTTTATGATGCAGGTACATGCCGATTACCCGCAATACGGATGGGATCACAACCGGGGTTACCCCACTGCAGTGCATCGTGAAGCCATACGCCGTCATGGAGTTACTCCGTATCACCGCCTGTCGTTTACACTGTTGAATGATCAGTTGAGTCTGGAGTTATAGGAACACTAGCCCTTACCATATGCCGCTTCATTGGCGGGCCGGGAAGTCGATCTACTGAAAATCCGGCAGCACGCAGATTGCGTTTTACCTCTCCTTTTGAAGAATAAGTAACGAGTATTCCACCCGGATTCATCCAGGAATGTATTTGCTGAAATACTGCCAATGTCCACAATTCAGGTTGCTTGTCGGGTGCAAAAGCATCGAAATAAACCAGGTCGAATTTCAGATCGGGTTGATAATCCAGCAAAGAGCACAAGTGCTTATGTAGGGTAAAGCCTGAATTCAGCTCAACCGGAGCATTCCATTCAGCCTGATGCAACCGGAAAAATAGCTGTGGATCTGCATTGGGAGCGAGGTTGGTATAATTCAGTACAGCAATCAGCGCATCCGGAACAGGATGTGTTTCCAATGCATGGTAATCTATTTTAAGATTAAAACTTTGATTGGCCAGCAAGGTCAAAAAAGCATTCAACCCGGTTCCAAAGCCTACTTCCAGGATGCAGATAGACGAAGAAGAACCAGCTTTCCAATTCAGACCCTGTTCGATAAACACATATTGGCTTTCCTGCAGGGCACCGTTGCGGGAATGGTAGGTCTCTTTCAATTCCGGAACATAGAGTGTATTTGACTGATCCGCTGTTTTAATGATTTCGATGCGCACCGACAAATGTAAGCACCTTTGAATTAGGTGGTAAGGTTGAATTGAAATAAATGAAACGCTTGATTTTATCTCCTATTCACAATGTATCCTTGTAAGGAGGTTATTCAGCATGCCTATTACCATTTCGCTCGACTGATTTATTTAAAGGATTGCGCTGCGCGCCATCCCGTTTGGGGGAGGCTTCAACCAAATAAATACCGCTCCTCCTGCGTCGGAGCTTCGTATTTTTATTCCCACCATGCTCGCTGAAGTGCAACCCAACGTTAAGGCCAAATGCACTTCGTTCGCCTGGTGGAAATAAAAATACCCCTAACGGGGCATTCATTTATTGGCGGAGAGTGAGGGATTCGAACCCCCGGACCTGTTACAGTCAACAGTTTTCAAGACTGCCGCAATCGACCACTCTGCCAACTCTCCGCCGCGAAAGTAAGATTGTACTTTAATCTTAACAAGTTTTTTTAAAAGTTCTTCTGAATCGCTGTAATTCCAGCGTTTCGGATCAATCTCGGAAGATTTATTGTGCAACATTATCCCTTAGAAGCCATACCTTTTGATTCATTGAACAGGCACATTTAAAAACCTGACCCACGCCATTAAAGCTTCGAATTAAGCCCATTTTAACTCCAACTCCGGTCTAATCTGCTAACTTTGAGTATGCTTGCACTAAAGCCTGTTAGAAGAGCGATTCATTCCGTAATTAAAGCAGCAATTTTTATTGGGTTTCTGGTTAATGGGTCTCCACTCAAAGCGCAATGCCCCAATCCAGGTTATCTCATCGTGCTTCCCGACACTACACTGGTATATAAGTCAGATAGTATTCTACTCCATGGAGGTTATGGTATGCTTACATATCAATGGAGCACGGGAGCAACCACCGAGCAAATATGGGTGAAGCAGGAAGGCAAGTACAAGGTAGATGTAACCATGAATGGTGGAGTTTGCGGCTCCGATTCAACCGTGGTGTTGTTTTTTGATGGTATAACCGGAGGAGAACAATTCATTTGTTTGGGCGACAGTCTTCCATTAGCACTTGATCAAAGATGCTACAATATGCAATGGTCAACCGGTGACACCAGCTTGCAAATCAAGATTAAACCAGGTATTAATGAAAACATCTTTGCAAGCTTCTTATTTGGCAGCAAGTTGTTTTCTGATACCATTCAAGCCAGGGTGAATGCAAATCCTCCGGGCGAGCTCCAGTTTAGTAAAAGCAAATTGTGTTCGAATGATTCCATTGCCTTGAAAGCTCCAGAAGGCAATTACAAATACACTTGGTTCAGAAACGATTCATTGCTTAACGACACTGCCGCAGGGATAGTCATTCGATTTCCCCAACAAATTGAAGTGGTGGTAACAGATACAAACGGCTGTAAAACTAAGTCAGAAAAATTAATAGTAACGCTTGCGGAATTACCTCGAACAAAGATTATTCTTTTATCAGACTCCTTTCAGTGTGAAAATGATAATCGGTTTGTATTCAAAGATTTAACACAACTGGCCAATGGAACATACAATACAAATTGGGATTTTGAGACCGATGATTTCTCACTTGATTCATTACCCGAGTGCCACTACACAGGCAGCAATGTGTTTTGGGTAAAACTATGGGTAACAACTGAAAATGGTTGCATGGCAATTGATTCACAAAAAGTTTTGGTTGCAGCAAATCCTAATGTTGAGATAATAGGTGATTTTGCAATCTCGCGTAATGGGAATGCTAACGAAAAGGAAACGCATACCTATACTGCAACTATTAGTGCCCTATCAAAGTATAATTGGAATTTAACATATGGTTATATTCTCTCAGGAGCAGGTACAATGAAAATTGATGTTATTTGGGCGAATATGAAGAAGCGTTGGGGGAGTATTCAGTTGGTAGTAACAGACCCAAATGGTTGCATTGATTCTGTGGAGGAAATCGTATCTTTTTATATATCTGGATTAGAGGAACAGAGCCATCTTTCCGGCATGGTTCTTTCACCAAACCCAAACCATGGTACATTTCAATTAAAGTTTAAATACCCCTCCAATGAAGGATTTTCTATTGCCATTTGTGATTTAACCGGTAAAGAACAATGGAGTTCAGTGATTTCAGATTCGTTCATTCAAAACGATTTTAAAGTTAAAACGCATTTAAATCCCGGAATGTATACGGTCCATGTTCATCAGGGATCTCAACATTGGGTCGAGAAGATGGTGGTGGAATAAATGAGATATACACAATGCGTTTCTGTTATGAGTATGAACAAAATTTCAGTCAAAAACCTGCAAAAATATCAACACATAATACAAACCGGTGAGTATAAATAGAAGTCCGGCAATGATCCGCATCATCTTCTCTGTTTTTTGTATGGCTTTAAAATAAACTCCGAGTTTTTCAATACTATAAGCAATTACAAAGGCAAATGCCATCACCGGTAATCCGGTTCCAACTGAAAACAAAACGGGTAATGCCAGTCCGGAAGATAAAGTCATGGGTATAAGCATGGCAAAAAACAGTACTCCACTGTAAGGACAAAAGGCCAGGGCGAAAATAACACCCAATAAAAACGATCCGGACATGCCTTTGTCTTTGAATTTATCCGATAGTTTTTCCGTTAAATTTCCGAAGGCGGGGAGTTTTGGTTTGAAAATATCCAGCATAATCAGCCCTATAATTATCATTACAGGACCAATCAGTTTTTCACCATTCCCCTGAAATAGTTTAGCCACCTGAAATTTACTGGCACCGAAATAGATGAGCGCGCTTAATGTGGTGTATGAAAACATACGACCCAGGGTGTAGAGTAATCCGCTTAACACTACTTTTCTCCTGCTTTGTATGGTCTTGGCTATATAGGCCGTGGCAGTAATATTGGTAGCCAGGGGGCAGGGACTGATCGCCGTGAGCAATCCCAGCGCGAAAGCTGCCAACAGAGGCGTTTCACTGTTTTGGGCAAATTCAGTTAACCATTCCATCATTAACCTTTGATAAAATCCTCAATATATTTTTTGAGTTCTGCTTCAAATTTTACTTCATCACCGGCCTTCATAAATGCAAAATCCGTCAGGTCTTTCTTTTTACCTGTTTTCGGATTGTATAAAAACAAAGCTGTTCCGCTTGCTTCAAATGCCTCGGCCATTTTAGAATTCTTATTATCATCCACATTCACCAACCGGAAGGGAATGGATTTAAAATGTTTGTCTAAAGTGGCTTTTGTAAGGGTCTCAATTTTTAAACAGGTTTTGCAGCGATGTTCGGAGTGGAATTGAATCACTTCAATGGTACCGGTTTGTGATGTTGAAATGCTTTGTTGTGCATTTCCATTGCAGGCGGTGAACATAAAGGCGGTGAATGAAAGCAGCGTGATACGAAATAGTTTCATACAATAATTATTATAAGATGATATTGAATAAGTAACCCGACAAGATCATAAAGAGGGCAATGGTACCAAAGTAAATAGCAATCAATTTCCAGTTCATTACCTTTTTCAGCAACATGGCTTCGGGTAATGATAATCCGATGACTCCCATCATAAAAGCAATGGCTGTTCCAAGGGGTACACCTTTGGCCACCAATACCTGCACTACCGGTATCACTCCGGCAGCATTGCTATACATAGGAATTCCGATGAATACTGCAAGAGGTACTGCGTACCATTGGCCTTTATTGATGTATTGCTCAAAAAATCCTGTCGGTAAATAACCATGCATGAATCCACCAACTGCAATACCCAGGATGATGTATACGGAGACTCCTTTTACAATATGGAGAGCGTCCTTGAAAATTAGCGGCAAACGTTGTAAAAGGGTGAGTTTTACTTCCTGCAATTGCTCTTCTGTTTTTGCATTTGCAATCACACCTTGTGCCCAGGTTGAAAGTTGTTTTTCCAGTTTCAATTTTCCCAATATAAATCCACCGATGATGCCCAACGCAATCCCGGTTAGCACATACCATGCTGTAACTTTAAAACCAAAAGCACCTGCAAAAATGGCGATGGCAACTTCATTTACCAATGGGGCAGTAATCAGATAAGTAAATGTAATACCCAAAGGAATCCCACCTTTAACAAATCCGATAAAAAGTGGCACCGATGAGCAGGAGCAGAATGGAGTGATTACCCCGAATGATGAGGCAAAGAGGTATTCCAATCCAAACAATTTATTCCGGCTTAAAAAATTACGGACTTTGTCGACCGGGAAATACGAGTTTACAATTCCCATGATCGTTGTAATGGCAAAAAGCAGTATGAAAATCTTAAGGGTGTCGAACACAAAAAAGTTTAGTGCTTCACCCAAATGACTTTGAGGCGAAATGCCAAAGACGGTATAGATCAGCCAATCGGCAAAATATTGAAGTCCGTTAAACATGAGAAAAATACTTTTCTGTCCATAAATTCATATGTCCTTTTACTATGCAGATCAGTTTGCTGAAAGTGTTACGGGTACTGTTCATTCTTTGCTTAAGAATTGCATGATCTCCTGAACATTGGCTACGCGTCCCTTTACTTTAATAACTTCATCAATAATCAATACAGGCGTGGTAAGAATATTGTATTTCATCATTTCTTCAATGTCTTCCACTTTTATAACCTCTGCTTCTATACCCGAATGTTTTACGGCTTCAAGCACGTTATTGTAGGTGGTTTTGCATTTGGCACAACCGGGTCCTAATACTTTGATTGTTTTCATTGGAGATTGGATGGATGTAAATCAGTTCGCAAAAATACGAATGAAAAAGAATGAACCGGATAAGGTTATTTACTGATTTTAATCAAAGAATCCGATGAGCAAACCTTTGGCCAGATTCCAATGTTCGCGGTTGATACAATACTTAATTTTAGGAGGAGTGATTTCACCCTGAATCAAACCGGCTTCTTTCAATACCTTTAAATGTTGCGACAAGGTACTGTGTGCAATGGGTAGCTCTTCAGCCATATCGCCATGGTAGCAACAACTCTGGCGTGAAAGCAACTGTAGAATGGAAACCCTGACAGGATGCCCCATCGCATTGGCGTATTTCGAAATAAGTTCCTGATTTCGGGTATATTTCTCCTTATTGGATTTCATGGTTTTGGGTATTGAGAAGTTCGCAAATATACGAAATGTAGAACGTTGTAGAAAACCCTGACGTCAAATTTGGTTGATTGACTGAATTGAAGTGAAACGTAATCTGTTTCAATAAACCAGATTATAACTGATGAGAAATCGAATAAAAAAAGCGGACAATCTCATGCCCGCTTTTATGCATTCATGTGTGTTTAAACCTGCTTCTGCGATAATAGGTGGGAGAAAATAAAAAGTGCTCCGATCAAAAAAACAGGTAATCCGATCACCAAAATCCAGTTGAGATGATCAAGCGATTTAAAGCTATAGGCAAACCCGAGCAGGATAAAGAGAATTCCGCCAAACAGCGGTTTCTTCCAACTGATAAGCAACATGACAAGTATGAGCAAAGTTGGAAGCAGATGCATGAACAAGCCCGGGTAATCTGCAGTTACCGGATGGTCAGTATTAAAAGCGTCCATGGCAAACAAAGAGACAAAACAGGTTAGCAGGATACCCAATACACGGGGTGTCCAAAGCAGGATGTTTTTAAGGTTCATCATTTTTTGATTTTTAAATTAGTTAAGATTTTGAAGTGACCTGTTTGCCGTTTTTATCCAGCATCAGGTGTTGGCCTTTTTCAAATGTTTTACCTTCATAGGTAAAGTCTGTGGATAGTTTGCATTGAGCCAGTTTTCCGTTTTCATAAAAATGCACTCCGGCGCTTCCTCCCGTAACATCGCTCCAGAAGGAGGCTGCCGAACAAGGAATACCCTGAATGATTTCATCTTCTTCGAGCCAGAGCAATTTAGGTTGCCCGTTTGGATAAATGCATTGCATCCAATCATGGCCATGTCCTTTGCATAAGTGACCATTGAGCAAGGTGGGTTTTTCAAGAAAGAAGAAGCGCAGGGTTTGGTCAGGGTTAAAGCAAACTACTGTTTGATCCGGTAATTCAAGTTGCGAGACGATTTGCGCTTTAGCCAGGCTGCACACTTCCAGATTTCCATTGGCATAGTATTTTACCTGACCGGTACATTCTATGCCTTGCACCTTTTGAGTTTTGGTCTGAGCCATGAGCAGACCCGGCAATAAAATAAGTAAATAAACCAGAGATTTTGTTTTCATATAATTTGAATTGTTTTTACACCTGCAAGGTTCTGAAACAATCAATGAAAGTGGAAAAGGATCGATGCTAAAGAGCACAAAAGAGTTGGCTGAAATTGCTTAGGCAAAAGCTGTTGTTTGCATTTTTTGCAAATCCGGAACGGGTGCAGCGTAATTCTTTTCTTAGATCGACCGGCAAACCGGATGGCAATGTACCGTGAAGTTTACCGAATTCGCAATGTAACAGATCGCATGCGCCTTGTGATGCAATGCGATGGCCATGTCTATCATGGAAGCTTCGGCTACAACCATTTCCGGGTGCAGGGTTACCTCCTTGAATTGGCCTCCACCTAGTTCGTTTTCGATCATAGTACCGGTAGCGTTATCCGTGTATTCTATTATTACAATTCCTTCGAGTGCGCATACATATAAATACGAAAGCATATGACAGGAAGAAATGGCCGTAACCAGCAAGTCTTCCGGATTCAGTTTGCTTTTATCACCAACCGCTGCATTATCCGTGGTGAGATGCAAGTCGGGTTTACCGGCAATGGAAACGGTATGACTGCGTTCATAATTACGAACTCCGGAAGTTCCCAAGCCTGTATTGCCGGTCCAAACGGTCTTTAAGGCATAATGATGTTCCTTCATGTGCTATTGATTGAAATGCAAATTTGCGGATTTTGATCATAACCCAAAGCCATTCATTCCGTTATATTTGGACAGGAAATCATTTGATAGAATTCTATGGAAATTGAAGTTTTGCTCGGTTGGGTAGGTGCATTTGCTTTGTTAATCAGTTACCTGTTGAATGCATTCAGTATTTGGAAGAATACGCAGTTGATCTATAAATTGATGAATTTACTGGGGGCTGTTTGTTTGATTGTAAATGCCATTTCACTGCAGGCTTATCCATTTATTCTGATCAATGCCATGTGGATTGTTGTGGCTGTGGTTTCGATTGTTAGGAAATGAAGAATGAAGAATGAAAAATGAAGATTTGTCTTAGAAATATAATTGCGCTGATTGTTTTTATTTTATCACCTTTTTGGATATTCGGGCAAGAGGATACGACACGCATGAGTCCTTTTACACTGAGTGCATTTGCAGAAGTGTTTTATTGTTATGATCTGAACAAACCTGTAGCACCTGAACGGCAGAATTTTATGTATTCATACAACAGGCACAATGAGCCGGCACTTAATCTGGGAGTTATCTACCTGGCCGGCGAAGGGGAGCGTTGGCGCACCGGTTTGGGATTGATGACAGGAACCTATGCCGTAGATAACCTGAAAAAAGAGCGTGGAATTGCAAAATATATTTTTGAATCCGTGGCTGGAGTTAAGCTCTTTAAAGATAAAAATATTTGGCTCGATGCCGGTGTGTTCTCATCGCATATCGGATTTGAATATGCGGTTTCTTCAGCCGACAACTGGACTTTAACCCGAAGCTTAATGGCCGATAATTCGCCCTACTATGAAAGCGGAGCGAAACTTACTTTTATCCATCAAAAATGGTTGTTTAGTTTGCTTGCACTGAATGGCTGGCAAAGCATACGACGTCAGCCCCTTGCATTCGGACATCAGCTCACCTATAAACCAGACGATCAAACCCTTCTTAACAGCAGTTCTTTTATCGGACAAATGGAAATGGGAGCAAGCAGACCCTTACGTATTTTTCACAACGCATATGCACAGTGTCAATTAAACTCAAAATGGGAAATGCTATTAGGGTTGGATGCAGGTGCGCAGGAAAAGTTGTTTCAAAAGGATTACGCGAAATGGATCACTGTGGTTTTGCAATCGAAATATGCGATTCATAAACAAGTATCACTAGCTGCACGCATGGAATATTTTCACGACCCGGATGAAGTTGTGATTTCTACTACTGCGTCAAATGGTTTTACCGTTGTAGGTTATTCGCTGAATGCCGATTATCGCATGAGATCCTGGATAACCTGGAGAATAGAAGGACGAGCTTTTGCAGGAAGCAACAACTATTTTATAAAAGACGGCAATGCTACAGATCAAAATCTTTTTTTTACGATTTCGTGCCTTTTGGGAGGAATTAATAACTAATTACGAATTACAAATTACGGATTACGAAGTACGAAGTAGCTTACCAGAAGATTGTTCCTAAGTAGTGAATTTCGATTAACCATTAACTTAATAACGAATAACGAATTACTAAGTACGAAGTAGCTAACCAGAAGATTGTTCCTAAGTAGTGAATTTCGATTAACCATTAACTTAATAACGAATAACGAATGACTAAGTACGAAGTAGCTAACCAGAAGATTGTTCCTAAGTAGTGAATTTCGATTAACCATTAACTTAATAACGAATAACGAATTTCTAAGTACGAAGTAGCTAACCAGAAGAAGATTTCTGGGTGGAAAATAACTATTAACAAATAACCCAATAACTATTAACCCAATAAGTTTCCCTCCAGCTCGGGGTACATTATTTCTTCCGTAATTTCCTCAACATCGCCTATATATTCTTTGCCTCGCAGTCGACGTACCGTATAGGCTTCAAGCTCTTTATCGCTGAAGGGGATTAATAGTTGTTTCAGGTTTTCTTCTGTATCTTGTTTGAGCCATTCGTCTTGTTTATTCTTTGGCAGAATTACCGGCATACGTGGGCCATCGGCTTTGGGGTTGTTGTGAATACGAGCCAGTAAATCATTGCCATTCGTAGTAACGATAGTAGTGGTTTCAAAAAATTCTCCTGTTTCCGGATCGGTCCATTCTTCCCAAATGCCGGCAAATGTAATTGGTTCGTGATTTTTAAAGCGTATGCGAAACGGATAGGTTTTGTTTTTCAGGTGATGGTGTTCATAGAATGCATCTACCATAATCAAACAACGTCGTTGATGGGCTGCATGACGGAATGAAGGTTTTTCAAACAAGGTTTCTGCCCGTGCATTCAGGGTATGATTCCAGATAGTAAGGGCCTCTTCCCGCGATTTAACCCAGGGTGGAATCAATCCCCAGGTGAAGAGTTTTGGAGTATAGGGCTCGGCATTGGTGAAAACCAACAGTTTCGGATGACTAAATGCATTGACATGGTAATGAGCCTCTGATTCGCCCTTGAGCAAAGCTAATTTGCGCTCCAATTCGGCAATAAATTCCGGATCCTCGCTTCGATGGCGGGCATATTTCAACTGCGCTTCGGTTAATGAAGTTACGTCGTAACACATGGTAGAAAGATAGGAATAATATTTTAGGAACAAGTGTGATAGGAAATACCTGCAAAATGAAAATTCAGAGCTTTTTGTAAGGCTTTTAAATGGGTTAATAAAGTTGGTTTTGTTGACATAAATCAAACAATTAGATGACGAATATTTTAGTGAAAATTAAGGGTAAGATTTTAACTTTGATACCCACATTAGAGTTCATTTGTTTCACTTTTAAACGTTACTATTATGGCACTCTTACAAAAAGCAATCCCAACCTTTCCAACTTTATCCGATTTCTTCGACGATGACTGGTTCAATACCAAATTCAAAAACGGACATGCATTGCCTGCAATCAATGTAATCAACAACGAAAAAAGCTATGAAGTAGAATTGGCTGCGCCGGGATTCAACAAAGAGGATTTTGAAATTTCGGTTGAAAATGGCGTCTTAACCATTTCTGCTAAATCGGAAAAAGAAGAAGAAGAGAAAAAGAAAAACTTCACCCGCAAGGAGTTCAGTTCACGCGCCTTTAGCAATTCCTTTACCCTTCCAGAAAATATTGACGCTGATCATATAGAGGCTTCACATAAAAATGGCGTATTGCATATGACCATTCTAAAGACCACACAAGCTATGCCGGCAAAGAAGCAAGTGAAGGTGTTGTAGGAGTTAAAAATAAAAAGTCCCGCGAGGGACTTTTTTATTGCTTACACCCATTAGCCAATTACCTTCGATACAGAATTCGCGTGAATGCCTACTTAAAATGAAAATCAGGACAAGCTCAATCCTTGTAATTTTAATGCTTACAAGTATTTGTTGGTTGCGCCTTCAGCCGGTGCATGCACAATCGTTAACCGACGAAAAAATGAATCATGCCATTGGCATTGGTGCAGGATTTACAACCGGACTGGGATTATCGTATCGCTATATGCCCGCCAAATTCGGGGTACAGGTAAACTTTGCTCCATTTACCAATACTGATGTTACGATGTTCAGTACAGGGGTCACCTTTTTATACAACCTGATACCGGGCAAGGTTGCTACCTTATATTTGTACCAGGGAAATCATTTCTATTATTTCCGGGAGATTCAATATTATCCTGATCCGGTGATCAATGGTAACAGTACAGCCAATACACGACATTTACAATTGGACCGCTATTTCAACAATGGAGTTGGATTTGGCATAGAAATGCTGTTTGCTCACCGCATCGGGTTTAACTTAATGGCAGGTTATGCTGCTTATAATAACTTCACAGGAATAAATGTTACCGGTGAAACGGGATTGTATTTTAAATTTTAAAGAGAATTATTTTATTATGGAGCAAATGGAGGAGAGTAAGGATTGTCTGATAGTAGGTCAGGGGATAGCAGGAACGTTGATGGCATATCGATTGATTAGAGCCGGATACAGTTTAGCGGTAGTAGACCCCGGTCATGCACAAACCTCCAGTCGCGTTGCAGCCGGAATGTATACACCTGTAAGTGGAAAACGTATGGCGCTTACACCGGATGTGGGTAGTTTGTTGTATGAATTATATCGGTTATATCCGGAAATGGAAACATTTCTTGATACGGAATTTCTCCATCGTTTACCCATTTATCATGCGTTTGCTACCGTAAAGGAGCAAAACGACCTGATGTCGAGACTGGATGAACCCGGATTTGCACACTATGTAAATGCCGATCCGCAACAGGAACCGGGAGTGATTGAGCCATTTGGCGCCTTTGAAGTGAAGGAATCGGGATGGGTTGATTTACCGTGTATGCTGGATGCATTCAGAAAGCATGTTGAAGAAAATCATTTGCTGCTGGAAGAAGAACTTGATTACGATCAGATAAAGCGGGAAACAGACGGATTCTCGTATCATCAGATGCATTTCCGGCAAATTGTTTTTTGTGAAGGTTACCTGGTGCGAAAGAATCCTTTCTTCAAGGAAATGCAAATCATTCCGTGTAAAGGTGATGTGCTTGAAATCAGAAGTACCGAAGCACCGCAAAAACGTATTGTTAAAAAAGGTTGTTACATGGTTCATATCAGGGATGATGAGTACCGGGTGGGTTCGACCTATGAATGGGGGCGCGATGATGAAGAGCCTACTCCTGCCAGCCGGGAATTATTGGAATCAAAATTGAATGAGTTGATGGAAATCAAATACGATGTATTTGGGCATACCTGTGGTATACGTCCGACAACCCGCACGCGTGAACCCATAATTGCCGTTCATCCTGAATTGAAAGGAATGTATGCCTTAAACGGTTTAGGAGCAAAAGGGGTAATGCATGGTCCACTGGAGTCGCTCAAGCTGGTACAGCGCATGATGGCCGAAGGACACTCCACAAGCCGTGTATAACTATCGAAAAGGTTCTTTGCTGAGCGATTAATTTGCTGCTTTTATACTGCCAAAAATGATGTTAACCTGGACAATAGATCAAAAACGCCTCGACCTGAGTTACGCATGGAAGATCTCACGCAATACCAGCAATTTTAAAATCAATTCCATTGTAACCGTTACACATGGAAAATGGAAAGGCATGGGAGAAGGGGCACCCAATATCCGGTATGATGAGACTCCGGAACGCATGATGTTGGATTTTGAGCGCTTTATCCGGGCAGGTGCAGCACATATACACGATCTGCACGAATTGGAAAATGTTTTGAATAAAGTGAATGTTTGCAATGCTTTACGCTTTGCCATTGAATCGGCCTATATCCATTGTTTATGCCATGCTGATCAAACCGATATT
This sequence comes from Bacteroidia bacterium, assembly GCA_041665785.1. Classification (GTDB taxonomy): domain Bacteria; phylum Bacteroidota; class Bacteroidia; order UKL13-3; family UKL13-3; genus JBAYIE01. The sequence goes on from JBAYIE010000003.1 coordinate 58,364, forward strand.
TATACTTTTTTGGGAATTCAGAAGCCGGTTTCTGTTGTTACTTCGTATTCACTTCCTATCATGGAAGTTGGAGAAATAAAAACATTTTACGAAGCTCATGGATTAAACCGGTTTACACGCCTGAAGGTAAAAGTGAATGCAGAGAATGCATTTGAACTGATCCGTGAAATACATTCATTTACCCAACAACCTTTGATCGTAGATGGAAATGAAGCCTGGAAAGATCCGGATGACGTAGTGAAGTTTATGGAATCGCTTCAACCATTTTCTATTGCATTGATTGAACAACCTTTGCCGGCAGCAATGCCTGATGCATACAAGATAGTTAAACCCCGTTCACCCTATTTGCTTTTCGCCGATGAAAGCATTTGTGCCGATGCCGATTTTGATGTTTTAAAACAAGGCTTTCATGGGATCAATATGAAACTGATGAAAGCCGGTGGCTACCTCAATGGAATTCGCCTTTTAAATGAGGCGGTGAAACATCATATGCACACCATGGTGGGTTGTATGGTGGAAACCACACTAGGAATTTCTTCCGCATTTCATTTATGTGCGGGAGTGGAATTTGTAGACCTCGATGGTTTTATGATAGTTCAGGATGAACCTTATGGATTGATCCGGGAATCGCAGGGACAATTGCACCTGCATGGAGAATAGAAAACAGCATTACAGTTTTTTACTGTGTTTCAACACTTTTGCCTCAATGTAAAAGATCAGTTCTTCAGCAATGTTTTTTGCCTGATCGCCCACACGTTCCAATTTTCGAATGGCGGATAATGCATACAAAGCCTGGTCAATATTGGCCATGTTCTTTTGAATGTAATCAGCCAGGTTTTTATTGGCTTCGCGATTGATCCGATCAAGGATTTCATCGCGTTTGAAAATACTGCGCGCAATTTCAGTATCTTCATTTTCAAATGCGGCTTCAATATCTTCCATGATCCCAATGGCTTCGTCAAACATGCGCAGTAACTGGGAAGATTCAAGCAATTCCACATCGAATATAGCATTGGATTCTACAACGAATCGTGCAATTCCTTCCGCAATATCACCGGTACGTTCAAGATTGCTGTTGATTTTTAAAACAGCCAATAAATAGCGTAAATCCACAGCAACCGGATTGTACAAAGCAAAATAATTTTCGCAATCGCGATCGATACGCAGCTCCTGTGAATTCACCCTTTTTTCGGTTTGAATCACTTCCCGTGCCAGATCTTTATCCGATTTAACCAACGCTTCGCGGGCTTTGGATAGTTGTGTATATACCAACACAAACAGAATATTTACTTCCTGTTTTAAATGTTTTAATTCTTCTTCAAAGTGGGTCATGTTTCGTATCGTTTGAAAAGGCGGTTAATGATCAACCGAACCTTCCGGTTACATAATTTTGAGTTTGTTGTTTTACAGGATGGGTGAAAATAGTTTTCGTTTCGTCGAATTCAATCAGTGAACCCATATAAAAAAAAGCGGTGTAATCGCTCACGCGTGCAGCCTGTTGCATATTGTGCGTTACGATTAGAATCGTGTATTGCTTTTTGAGTTCATGGATCAGCTCTTCAATTTTCGAAGTAGAAATAGGATCCAGCGCCGAAGCCGGTTCATCCATCAGAAGAATGGTAGGCTCTACAGCAAGAGCACGGGCAATGCACAAACGTTGCTGCTGTCCGCCCGAAAGCGCATAAGCCGATTTTTTCAAATTGTCTTTAACTTCATCCCACAACGCAGCTTGTTGCAAACTTTCTTCTACACGTGCCTTTATTTTTTTCTCGTCGCTTACGCCGTTAACACGCAAACCAAAAGCCACATTTTCGTAAATGCTCTTTGCAAAGGGATTGGGTTTCTGAAAAACCATACCAACACTTTTGCGCAATTGATCGATATCTATTTGTTTGTTGTAAATGTTTCTGTCATTCACAATTACTTCTCCCTCTATGCGAACCCCGGGAATCAAATCGTTCATACGGTTAAACGTACGCAGGAAAGTTGACTTACCGCAACCGGATGGGCCGATTAAAGCCGTTACCGATTTTTCAGGAAGTTTCAGGTTAATATCGTTCAGAGCCTGAAAGGTGCCATAATATAAATTCAGGTTTTTAGCCTCTATCATACTTTCTATTTTAATTTTTTATTCAAAGCGCTACGGGTGTAATGTGCAATCATATTGAGTAACAAAACCAGAACAATAAGTACCAATGCAGTACCGTATGCCATGCTGCGACTGGCTTCCATGTCAGTTCCGCTGGTAGATAAAACATACAAATGATAAGGCAATGCCATTACCTGATCAAAGATACCCGAAGGTAATTTAGGAAGAAAATAAGCTGCAACGGTAAACAAGATGGGCGCAGTTTCGCCGGAAACCCTTCCTATAGAAAGAATAAATCCGGTTAAAATATTTGGTAATGCCATAGGTAATACGACGCGACGAATGGTTTGAATTTTTGTCGCACCCAAAGCATAACTTCCTTCTCGATACGATTTATCGACTGTTTTCAATGATTCTTCTGTGGTACGAATTATGACAGGCAAGGCCAATAAACCAAGCGTTAATGAACCGGCCAGAATGCTATCTCCAAACCCAAGCGTATTTACAAACAAACTCATTCCAAAAAGGCCGAATACAATGGAAGGCACACCTGCCAGGTTATCGGTCATCAGTTTGATAAAACGTTTGAACCAATTGTCTTTTACAAATTCGTTCATATATATACCCGACATTACACCAACCGGGAATGCAAAAAGCATACTGCCTGCTACCAAACATAAAGTTCCGACCAATGCGGGAAGAATTCCACCCTGTGTCATACCTTCTTTGGGCATAGCCGAAATAAATTCCCAGTTAACAACCGCAATGCCACGAACCAGGATGAAAGAGAGAATGGCAACCAGAATTAATACGAGAATTGCACTTAAAACCCTGAACAGGTTGAATGCAATGGCTTGCGTAATTTTCTTTTTTGTACGTTGGTGGATCATTAGCGCAGTCTGTTTCTCTTTCGTTTCTTTGAAATATAAGCAACCGTAATATTAATGGTAAGCGTAATCAGAAACAGGATACATCCGAGGGCAAATAATGCATCGTAGTGCAGCGAACCCTTGGCTGCCTCGCCCAATTCTGCCGCAATGGTGGCTGGAATGGTTCGCATAGGTTCAAGCGCACTGTGCGGTATTACAGCGGCATTTCCTGTTACCATCAGCACGGCCATTGTTTCGCCCACTGCACGGCCGATTCCTAAAATCACGGCAGCCGTGATACCGGAAGAAGCATGCGGTATCATAACCCGGTAAATCGTTTGCCAGTGTGAAGCACCTAATGCAAGACTGGCTTCTTTCAAACTGCGCGGCGTGCTGCGCAATGCGTCTTCGGCAACTGTGATGATGGTGGGCAATGCCATAATGGCCAATACCATACTACCGGTTAATCCGGTCTCACCAACAGGTAAGTTAAACAGTTTTTGCACCATAGGAACCAATACGATAAGTCCGAAAAAACCATACACCACAGATGGAATTCCGGCCAGCAATTCAATAACGGGTTTTAGCATTCCGCGTATTTTGGGATTGGCCACTTCAGCCATATAGATGGCAGTTGCCAATCCAAAGGGCAAAGCAATAAGGATGGCAATGAAACTTACCCATAGTGTTCCCAGCAACAAGGGCAATACTCCAAATTGTGCAATAGGAGTGGAAGTTGGAAACCATTCTCTGCCACTCAAAAAACTGAAGATATTTATGTCTTCCGTTTTTATCAGGCGGGATTGTGTTGCAGCTGTCATATCCAGTTGAGGGATATAGGCCAGAATGCCGGGTGTACGGGCAATTATCGCATCAATTTTTTGAGCCAGCAAAGCATTGCTTGTATCTATTCCAATCAGTTCTTCTTCGGGGAAATAGTTAAAGAGATCGTCCAATCGAAAGAGTATAATACTATCGGTATTTCCGCCAACCGTTTCCCAGCGTGTAATTTTCTGATCGAAAATATGTTTTACCTGTTCTGCTGTTAACGATTGTACCGGATTGCTTTGATGCACTGCAATGGTAAAGCCTTCTTCTGTGGGGCTTTTACCAAACAGCCCGATTCCTTCGCGAAACAAAAAGAAAACAATCAGCAGAACGGTAAGCGCGCTCACCATTCCACTGAGTGTTAATAATCCTTCCAGAAGTTTTTCGGTTATCTTTTTCAAGAATAGCCTTACTTAACCGGTATAAATCCTTCAGCTAAAACAATGGCCTGACCTTCTTTAGATAATACGAAGTCGAGGAAAGGTTTGTTCATTTTAGCATTGTTTGCAAGGGCGTAAAAGTAAAGCGGGCGCACAATAGGGTAAGTATTGTTTTTAGCTGTTTTAAGACCCGGGGCTACAAACGTTTTTCCCTGATCAAATGAGACCTGAATGGCTTTGGTAGTTTTCTCGATATAAGCCAACCCAATATAGCCTATGGCTCCTTTGGTTTGACTCACCGATTGTACAATGGCGCCGGTGGCCGGCATGCTCATCAGCGATGAGGCATAATTTTTATTGAGCAACACATGCTCCTTGAAAAAGTCGTATGTACCCGAACTGCTTTCGCGGCCGTAAACTACAATCGGCATATTGGGGCCACCTACCTGATTCCAGTTATTGATTTTACCGGTGTAAATGGCTTCCAGTTGCTCACGGGTTAATTTCGAAACGGGATTCGACGGATTTACAATTACCGCTAATGCATCATAAGCGATGATGATTTCAGCAGCGCTTTTTCCGCCTGAATTTACTTTCATCTTTTCGCTCAGCTTCATTTTACGTGAAGCCATAGCAATGTCGGTTGTATTGTCTATCAAAGCCGAGATCCCAACGCCGCTTCCACCGCCTGTTACGGTAATGCGTGCCGTTTTGTTTTTCTTCATATATACCTCGGCTTCTTTTTGAGCCAGCGGCAATACGGTATCGCTACCTTTAATCTTTTGTGCAAATGCTGTACCGCAAAGCAGGGTTGCGGTTAATGCGATAACAATGTTTTTTTTCATATTCATTTCTTCGCTGCAAAGTTGATACTCCCATGTTATGAGTATGTTTTGGCTATATTAAGTTTGTGTTAATTGATGCTTTTTTAAAACAGAGATGACAAAGCAACCTCTGGCATATAGTCAAAGCTTTGATAACTAACCGCAACATGGCAGTTGAATGAATAAAACGGATCCGAAAGAGTGGGGGGTTAAAGTATGGCGCGCAAGGTCAGAAACAAGGCTCCGGAAACAATGATGGTTACAGGTAAGGTTAAAATCCAGGCGATAAAAATATTTTTGATCGTTTTACCCTGTAAGTTTTTAATCCCTTTACTGGCAACCATGCTGCCTGCTACACCTGAAGATAAAACCTGGGTTGTACTTACCGGAAGTCCAAGCCAGGTCGACAAGCTGATGGTTCCAGCCGCAACCAGTTCAGAAGAAGCACCTTGCGCATAGGTGAGGTGCTGTTTTCCTATTTTTTCGCCGATGGTTTTAACAATGCGTTTCCAACCCACCATGGTACCAATTCCTAAAGAAATGGAAATAATCAGGATAACCCAATATGGCGCGTAATCGGTTAAGGACTTCAGTTTATCAACCGAATGCTTGAAAGCTTTTTTGTCTCTTGCGCTCAGGTTGATATTTTCACTTTCCAACAATTTTTTGGCAGATTTCCCCAACATGATGATGTCTTTGCGAACTATGAATTGTTCATCGTCGCGGAAGGCTAAAAAGCTGTTAGCTACCGATACTTTTGATTCCAGTTCATTGATCAGCATATCCACTTTGGCAAATTCAAAACTATCGGCGGCATTCAGTTGATTAACATCTATGCGGTTCAGGATGATGCGGGTTTCTGAAATTTTATTCCTGTAATCCGCTACATTCTGCGAATGATCAATAGCAAAATAACCGGGAACCATGGCGATCAAAATGAGCATCATCAGTCCAACTCCTTTTTGCCCATCGTTTGAACCATGCGAAAAACTTACACCGGTACAGGTTACCAGCAAAATGGCACGGATCCAGAAGGGTGGAGGTGAAGTGGTATCGGGTTCTTTAAAGATGGCTTTCTTTTTTACCACCTGACGTAAAACATACATGAGCAGGATAGCTAAACTGAATCCTACCAATGGTGAAAGCAATAACGACATTCCTATATTACTGGCTTTCGACCAGTTTACATAGCTACCGCTTTTCTCGGCAATAAACGAGAATGCCAGTCCTACACCCAGTATGGATCCAACCAGTGTATGCGAGCTGGAGCATGGAATACCCAGGTACCAGGTTCCAAGATTCCAAACGATAGCTGTTATTAATAGCGATAAAATAAGGGCAACGTTGTGGCCTATGTCCGGATCGGTTAATACTTCTGTGGGCAGCATATTGCTGATGCCCATCGCTACGGCAATTCCGCCTGCAAATACACCGATAGAATTCCATATTCCCGACCAGATTACCGCCACCCAGGGTTTGAGTGAGTTAGTATAGATAACTGTAGCCACAGCATTGGCCGTATCGTGAAAGCCGTTGATGAATTCAAATACGCACGCCAGAAGAATACAGAATATGAGGAGGGCCGTCAGGGAGGGGTCTAATCCAAACATAAAATAGGTTTAATGCAAAAGTTGTCGTTGAGACGGTAGCAAGGTAATGAAATATTGATTTATGAAAAAAAAATCAATCAAGGAGTCTTAAACAGGTTAATTTCAACTGCATTGAAAAATACTCTTAAGTATTCATTATCAAACTAATGTGAACATTTATAGGCTATAAAAAGGGTCAATGTTAAATCATTATTAAGTCAGGTAAAAGCTATTATACCGGATTTGCTAAGCCTCTTTTAATCGATTTACCGCTTATCAAAGTTTGATTACCAAATTCGCTTCAAAATGGATAGTTTCGCAACCGTTATTAATCAACAATCTATATGAAAAAATTTCTTCTCGGCCTCTTTGTCTTAAGTTCAATGTTTCAGTTTGCCGCAAAGGCAGATGAAGGCATGTGGTTACCCATGCTCCTGAAACAATACAATTACGAAAAGATGAAGCAATTGGGGCTTAAATTAACCCCTGAACAATTGTACGATGTAAATAACTCAAGTTTAAAAGACGCCATTGTTTGGTTCAATGGAGGATGTACCGGTGAAATCATTTCATCGCAGGGTTTGGTTTTAACCAATCATCATTGCGGATATGATGCGATTGCATCACTTTCAACTCCGCAAGACAATATTCTGGATAACGGATTTTGGGCCAAGTCGCTTGAACAAGAAAGAGCGAAAGCGGGAATGTGGGTGTCGATTGTACAGCGTATGGACGATGTAACGGATAAAGTTCTGGCTGAATTAAAAGGAGTGGATGAAAAAGATCGCGCTGCGAAACTGCAGACTATTTATAAAAAGCTTACAGATGAGGCAGTGAAAGGTACACATTACGAGGCATCGGTACGCGAGATGTTTAAAGGCAATGCATATTACCTGTTCATTTTCGAAAAATTTACCGATATCCGCCTTGTGGGTACTCCTCCGCAAAGCATTGGTAAATTTGGTGGCGACCCCGACAACTGGGTATGGCCCCGTCATACCGGCGATTTCAGCATGTTCCGTATTTATGCCAACAAAGACAATAAACCGGCTGCATATTCTACCGAAAATGTTCCTTACAAACCGAAACATTCACTTCCTGTTTCTATTAAAGGGGTGAAAGAAGGCGATTATGCCATGATTTACGGTTTCCCCGGAAGAACCAACCGTTACGAGTTTTCGCAAGGCATTGAACTTGCACAAAATACCATCAATCCAACCATTGTGAACCTGCGCGATATTCGCCTGAAAGCATGGAAAGAAGTGATGAATAAAAGCGAAAAAGATCGTTTGACACTATCATCTCAATATGCATCCGTTGCCAACTACTGGAAATACTTCATTGGTCAAACCGAGCAATTGAAACGATTGAAAGTAGTAGAATTTAAAAAAGAACAGGAAGAAAAATTCAAACAATGGAGTGCTTCAAAACCGGAATACAATGAAGTGCTGACGAATGTGACAAAGGCGTATGATGGATATGGAGCAGCAGCCTTACAACGAATCTATTTCTCAGAAGGAATTATGGGCATTCACCTGTTTCAGTTGGCCATCAGCCTCAACGGATATGAAACAGCAAAAGATACTGCTGCTTCCAACAAGAGTATTGCTGCAATGAAGAAAAATCTGGACCGCTTTTACGAACGTTTTTTTCCGGTTGCAGATCAAAAAATTATGCAACAAATTCTGCTGATGTATATGATAAATATTCCAAAGGATCAGCATGCTTCGGTAATGGCTACTATCCTTAAAAAAGGCAAAACTCCTGAAGCAGCCATTGAAAAATATGCAACCGAAGCTTATGCGAAAAGCATGTTTGCATCCAAAGAAAAGTTGGCAGCTTTTTTAAACAAGCCAAGTGTAAAAGTATTGCAAAAAGACCTCGTGTATCAGGCGGCTGCTTCCTTTTATAACCATTATCTCAATAACTATAAACCGAAAATTGATGCCTTTATGGCCGCCACCGGTAAAGAAGGACGCGTATACATGAAGGGTTTAATGGAAATGCAACCAAACATTACCTTTTATCCTGATGCCAACTCGTCGTTACGTTTAACATACGGAAGCGTACAATCCTATAATCCAAAAGATGCCGTGCATTACGATTTTATCACAACCCTCGACGGTGTTTTGGAAAAATACGATCCGACCGATTTTGAATTCAATGCACCCCAACGTTTGCTTGACCTCTATGCCCGGAAAAATTTCGGACGTTATAAACTGGCCGATGGCCGCATGCCGGTTGGATTTATTACCAACAACGATATCACGGGAGGAAACAGTGGTAGTCCGGTTATTAATGGAGATGGACAGTTGATTGGCCTTGCTTTTGACGGTAACTGGGAAGCCATGAGCGGCGATATTGTTTTTGATGCCAAATACAAACGCACCATCAATGTAGATATCCGTTATGTGTTGTTCCTCATCGATAAATACGGTGAAGCTTCAAACATCATCAACGAATTGAAGGTAGTAGAGTAATTCTGAACTTTTTATGCAAAAGCCCTGTACGTGTAGCGTGCAGGGCTTTTGTTGTTTAAAGAGCATTTGATTTTTACAAGTGTTCGCAAATCTTATGCTAAACAGTATGCAGCTCAATTTAGATAGGGTATGCTTCAGTATCTTAAGTAATACAGGACCAAAGTAACTTATTTAGGATTGGATTGAATTTTGAGCCGTCGAATCCGTATTTTCGCACCTCATTTTAGAACAGTCAGGACCACCATTCATGAACCATATCAGAAATTTTTGCATCATTGCCCATATTGATCACGGTAAAAGCACCCTGGCCGATCGTTTACTCGAGTACACGCAAACCATTGCCAAGCGGGATATGCAGGCCCAGTTGCTCGACGATATGGATCTGGAACGTGAACGTGGTATAACTATAAAAAGCCATGCCATCCAGATGAACTACAAACTGGACGGTAAGGACTATACCTTAAACCTGATCGACACCCCGGGCCATGTGGATTTTTCCTATGAAGTTTCGCGTTCAATTGCAGCTTGTGATGGAGCCTTACTGATTGTTGATTCTTCACAAGGTATTGAAGCTCAAACCATCTCCAACCTGTATCTGGCTATTGAACAGGGATTGGAAATTATTCCGGTTTTAAACAAAATTGATCTTCCGCATTCTATGCCGGAAGAAGTAAGCGACCAGATTGTAGACCTGATCGGTTGCAAATACGAAGATATATTACGGGCAAGCGGCAAAACCGGTGAAGGGGTACACGAAATTCTCCGCGCCATTGTAGATCGCATTCCACCCCCAAAAGGCAGCACCGATAAGCCTTTGAAAGCCATTATTTTTGATTCAGTTTTTAATTCATTCCGTGGAATTATTGCTTATTTCAGGGTTTATGACGGTGTGATTAAAAAAGGGGATAAAGTTAAATTCTTTGCAACCGGTAAAGAATACCTGGCCGATGAGGTAGGCGTATTGCGCATGGATCTGGAACCGAAAAGCGAAGTAAGAGCAGGCGATGTAGGATATATTATTTCGGGAATTAAAGAAGCACGCGAAGTAAAAGTGGGAGATACGCTGACCCATGTCGACCGCCCAACCACCGATCCGGTAAGGGGATTCGAAGATGTGAAGCCCATGGTATTTGCCGGTATTTATCCGGTAGATACGGAAGATTTCGAAGAATTGCGCGAGAGCATGTACAAGCTGCAACTCAATGATGCTTCTCTTTCTTTTGAACCGGAAACATCGGCTGCTTTGGGATTTGGTTTTCGCTGCGGATTTCTGGGTATGTTGCATATGGAAATTATTCAGGAACGCCTCGAGCGCGAATTCGGAATGACCGTAATTACCACAGTTCCCAATGTATCATTCCATTGCTTTACCAACAAAGGGGAAATGAATGTGGTGAACAATCCCAGTGATTTACCCGATCCGAATTATATCGAACATATTGAAGAACCTTTTATTTCAGCACAAATAATCACGCGCAGCGAATATGTGGGTGCCATCATGGGGCTGTGCCTGGGCAAACGTGGTATTTTGATCAATCAGGTGTATTTAACAACAGATCGCGTTGAAATGAAATTTGATATGCCATTGGCTGAGGTGGTATTCGACTTCTTTGATAAGTTGAAAACCATTTCACGCGGATATGCCTCATTCGATTATCATCCAATTGGTTACCGCGATGGAGATATGGTAAAGCTGGATATTTTGCTGAACAAAGACAATGTGGATGCCTTGTCGGCTATTATTCACCGCGATCGTGCGTATGAATGGGGTAAACGGATCTGCGAAAAACTTAAAGAACTGATTCCGCGTCACCAGTTTGAGATCCCTATTCAGGCGTCTATCGGTACTAAGGTAATAGCCCGCGAAACCATAAAAGCATTGCGCAAGGATGTTACCGCCAAGTGTTATGGTGGAGATATTTCGCGTAAGCGTAAACTGCTCGAGAAACAAAAAGAAGGAAAACGAAGGATGAAGCAGGTAGGGAATGTAGAAATTCCTCAAAGCGCATTCATGGCGGTGTTGAAACTGGATTAACATTTCCTGCAAAGACGCAGGTTAAAGCCTGTTTATCATCACCTTTTATTATCCCGGATAATAATTATTTTGCGCTCATATTATGCAACTATTAAACGGAAACGAAGTATCGAAACATGTTCGCAGCCAGATCAAGGCTGATGTCGATCAACTCAAAGCGCAAGGTAAAAAAGTACCGCATCTGGCAGCCATTCTGGTAGGAGAAGACGGTGCTAGCCGAACCTATGTGAATGCCAAAGAAAAAGACTGTCACGAGGTGGGATTCGATTCTACTGTATTGCGGTTTGAGGCCTCCATCACTGAAGAGGAGTTGCTCCATGAAGTGGAGAAGATCAATGCAAATCCGGATATAGACGGCCTGATTGTGCAATTGCCATTACCCAAACATATCAGTACTAACCGCATCACGCAGGCTATCGACTGGCGGAAAGATGTAGATGGTTTTCATCCCATGAATGTTGGATTGATGTTTAAAGGGTTACCGTGTTTTCTTCCGGCAACTCCCATGGGCGTTATTCAACTCATCGAACATTACGGAATAGAAACTTCGGGTAAAGATTGTGTAGTGCTTGGTAGAAGCGATATTGTAGGCAAGCCTATGAGTGCACTTATGTTGCAGAAGAATTGCACCGTTACTGTTTGTCATAGTAAAACAGTTAACCTCAACGCATATCTTCAAAAAGCAGACATAATTATTGCAGCCATCGGTATTCCGGAATTTGTAAAGGCTGAAATGGTGAAGGAAGGTGCAGTGGTAATTGATGTTGGCATTACCCGTACAGATGATCCGGCCGCAAAAAATGGTTTCCGGTTAAAAGGTGATGTAAAATACGACGAAGTGGCTCCGAAATGCAGCTGGATTACACCGGTACCGGGAGGAGTGGGACCTATGACAAGAGTGGGATTGTTGTTGAATACGCTGAGGGCGGTTAAGGTCAGGGTATAAGGCTTAGTGCAGATTCCTTTGAAGGGGAAGCACCCTACCAATAACGTATTAACCAATAACCATTAACTAAAAGGGAGTCGCGCATTCGGAGATGCACTGTAGTTTCCTTTGAAGGGGAAGCTCCCTACCAATAACGTATTAACCAATAACCATTAACTAAAAGGGAGTCGCACATTCGGAGATGCGCTGCGACGCTCCAAATAATTAGACTTTAGGTAATCATTATAAAAAGCCTTATCACTATAAGAATTGCCGCAACAAAGTTTAAAGCAATTCTAACACACCATTTTCCCAGGTTATTTACATTCAACCGCCAATGCCGTTGGTAAGGGGACATAATTACATAATTACATACTTACACAGCTCCACAAATTCATACTTACACCGCTCAACAAACTCCAATAACATGCAGTCATAAACCATATCACGGCATTATGTTATCTTTGTGCGGCCATTTCATAATCTAAAGGCACATGACTATTCCTGTTTCAGATATTTTAATTAGTCCGCAAGAATTTCCCGTGATGGAGCATTTTTATACCATTCAGGGAGAAGGTTTTCATGCAGGACGTGCAGCCTATTTTATTCGTCTGGGTGGTTGTGATGTTGGATGTGTGTGGTGTGATGTGAAGGAAAGTTGGGATGTAGCCTTGCACCCAATGATTTCCGTTTCAGATCTGGTAAAACACGTACGCGATGTTCATGCCCAGGTAGCGGTAATCACTGGTGGAGAACCGCTTTTACATAGGTTGGATCCATTAACCAACGCACTGCAAGCGTCAGGGGTCAAAACCCATATTGAAACTTCCGGATCATCTCCGCTTAGCGGAACATGGGATTGGATTTGTGTATCCCCAAAGAAATTTAAAGCGCCATTGAAGGAGGTGATTGCTGCAGCAGATGAATTGAAAATTGTAGTGTTTAACAAAAGTGATTTTGCATGGGCCAGTCAATGGGCAGCCTTGGTAAAACCCGGTTGCAAACTATTTCTTCAACCCGAATGGGATCAACGCGAAAAAGTGATTCCCCTGATCATAGAGTTTGTGAAGACAAACCCACAATGGGAAATCTCCTTACAGGTACATAAATACATGCAAATTCCTTAGGCTGCGCTTTGTTTGTGGCGGTCGCTGTTTGATTGCTCATTCAATTTTCTGAATTCATCAATGCGCCTGAAAATGGCAAACAAAAAGCCGATGATCATAATGATGGTACCACTCCATACCAGATTAATCCAGGGGAATTTGATGGCTTTCATGATGATGAATTCATTGGATGTATCCTTATCGGCCAACTCTACGGAGATTTGCCCGGTCTTTGGATCTACACCGGTAAACTGAATCCTCATACCGGCTTCTTCCAGTTCGGCAGGATATTGAACAATGGAATTTTTCTGAATACCAAAAATGGATTGAGCAGGAATTGTTTTTTCGAGGGTTATTAATTCGAAATCGGCACTCAGCAAAACCTTCATTTCCGACATATCAATTTCTTTGTTGTCTTTAACATTGGAAGAAACAGCTTTTAAAACCAGATAACCTTTGTTGGTTACCAGCGTATCTCCGGTTTTCATCTGATGGGTAACCGGATGAATGTATTTGGCTTCGGATTTATTTTTTGGTACCGAACTGATATAGGTAAAGATATCGTGTGAGATATAATGTTTTGTATCCGGATTGGCTACCAGTCCCATTTTCGGATTGATTTGTCCGTTGGGGTAAAGGTCAAATTCATATTCAACCGCATTGGTTTTCGGGTTGATTTTTTTGTAATGCACCTGATAATAATTATTCACCCATTCGGTTGAATCGCTCACATATTCTATTTCATATTCACCCATGCGCAAAGGCTTGCCTTTTTCTAGATAAACATGTTCAGTATTTGCTTTCTCATCAAATTCAGGATTGAGCATCTGTCCGCTTTGGTTGATGCTGATTACTTCTTTGTTGGCCGAAGAAACAAGCACACCGATTACCAAAACGCCGAAACCGATATGTGCAATGGCCGAACCTGCCGAACGAATGCGCCCTTTCAGCATAGGAAGCAGGATGGATGCATTGGCGGATAATCCGTATAAAGCGGCAAACAGTAATCCCGAATAAAACCAATTCTGCAATTCAAAAAAGAACATCAAACCAATGGTTAACAACAAGGCAATAGCTGCATGGATACCAATACGTTTTATCGCATCTGTATTTTTCTTGAATTTTAAGAGTTGCGCCACACCGGTCAGGATTGCCAGCATAATGGCAATAGGCATTTGAAATCGATTGTAGTGCGAGATGGCATCTACCGGTGGTGCAATATTCAATCCGAAGAGTTTGCTGAATACCGGAATAGAGGTGGTAAAGGCAATCTGAAAGGCAGAAATCAACAATACAAGACTTCCAATAAACATCCAGAACTCGCGCGTGTAAACTGCTTCCTCTTTTTCGGAGCGGGGAATGGTTTTGAAGAGGCTGTAAAAATTGTAACCGAGAAAACCAAATCCGAGGATAATCAATGGCCAGTTGCTCATTCCCCATTTTTCTATTGCAATCAGACCGAAAATAAACAAAATGAATGCACCTATATATGTTAATTTCAGCACTCGGGATTGCAACAAAACAAATGCCGGTAACCACACAAACAACATCATGAATACGAGTAGTTGTCCGCTCATGCCCAAATCGGTAAACGAGTGCACAGATGCGTTGCCCAATATTCCGCTACGTGTTAAAAAAGTGGCATACAATACCAGAATAAATGTTGTAAGTATCAACAAAAATCCCATGTTCAATGCATTTCCGCTGTGTTTGTAAATCAGCATTACATGCATACCGGCTATCAAAATCAACCAGGGTATAAGCGATGCATTTTCTACGGGATCCCAAGCCCAATAACCACCAAAACTTAAACTTTCATAAGCCCAGAATCCACCCATGATAATACCCGTACCCAATACCATTACACTGACCAATGCCCAGGGTAGGGCAGGTTTAAGCCAACCGGTAAAATCGCGCTTCCAAAGTGCAGCTACTGCATAGGCATAAGGAACAATGGTTGTGGCAAATCCAAAAAACAACGTAGGCGGATGAATGACCATCCAATAATTTTGAAGGAGTGGATTGAGACCGTTTCCATCTGTTATTTTACTCAGGTAATCCGGACGTTTAAAGATAGGAGCATTACCCATGGCAACGCGTAATAATTCGAATGGACTGCTTCCCAATTTGTATCCCAAAATTTTGACACCAATGAGCATGGAGGTTAATGCAATTTGAGATAGCATCACTACGGCCATCACCGGATTTGTCCATTTTCCGGCTGTACGAATCAGGATATTTCCAATGACCATCTGCCAGAAAATCCACAACAAAAAACTGCCTTCCTGCCCTTCCCAGAAACAGGAGATCATGTATTCTACCGGCAAGTCGCGCGATGAATGCTGCCAGGCATAATGGTATTCAAACATATGCTGGTGAATGATATAGAATAATATCCCTACAATACTGAGCACTGCTACAGTATGCGTATGAAATGCCCATTTAGCAATGTTCGACCAGGTTTCATCGTTGCGTTGAGTGGCAAAAAAATAGGCCAGCGTTGCCAGAATGGAAGTGCCAAAGGCCAATACCACCGCAAAATGTCCAAGGTTTCCGAATATCAGGTTTTCACCTGCAAATTGAAGTTCGTTCATGAAAGATAAATGTAATGTGCAAAGGTAAGGAAAGAATAGGAATTAACGGTGCAGGGTCAATCCTCATCCTTCTGTTGCAATTGCATCAGCAGGCTGTATGCCCCGTGTATTACAAAGTCTTTGTCCATCAGGTTTTCCAAACCCTTTTCTACCGGTGTTTGTCCGTTTTGCGAAGGTCCAATACTTACTTCGGTCATTGTAAAAGTTTTATCGGCCGATACGTAGAATACATATGTTTTCCCTTCAAAACTCACAATGGCATCATCGGGGAGAAGGTATGCCACAACAGGTGAGAGTGGAATTTCAGCATTCATATACATTCCCGGCATCAGGGTTTTGTCATAATCTTCAAAATGACAATGCACTTCAGCACTGTGATCCTGATCCAGATTTTTGCTGATGAGCAGGATGCTTGCTTCGTGCCTGGTTTCAGGTGCTGAATTATTGTATGCCCACACTTTTTGACCTACATGAAGCTTTACCAGGTCTTTTTCAAAAACCTTCATTTTTAAGTGAATATCATCAGGATTAACCAGTTCAAAAACCACATCGGAAGGATTTACATACTTTCCTATGTTTACATTGACTTTGGCAACAAAACCATCGATGGGTGAAAGTACATTAACCGAACGAGACAAGGATTGTTCAGTGAGTTTTTCAGGATTAACCGAGATGAGCAAGAGTTTTTCGGACAACGATTTCAGCATCACTTTTTGTGAATTGAAATCTGACTCTGCTTGCTGAAGTGCTTTGTCGCTGCCTGCTTTTTGTATATTTAATTCCTGTTGACGGGTCAGTTCTTTTTGCATTAGTTCCAATTTACTTTTTGCGGTCAGGTATTCCTGTTGCAATTGGATAAACTGGGGATCTTCAATCCGGGCTATAACTTCGTTTTTGTGCACATGCATACCGGCCAGTAAATGCGATTCTTTGATGTATCCTCCTAACGGGAAGCTGACTGAGACAATATTTTGCGGAGGCACTTCAATGGTTCCAAAAACGCGCAGCATCGGAGCGATTTTTTCCTGTTTGCCTTTTCCGGTTTGTACTTCGGCATTTTTTATCTGATCATCAGTAAGTGTCAGGACAAAGTTATTTTCGTCAGTCTGGTTGGCCTCTTCAGGTGCTTGTGAATTGCAGGACCATAAGGTTAAAACAAGAAAGCATATCGTAAGTAATTTCATATCAAAGGTTCATTAAATAGTGTAAGTGAATCAGGTTTTGATTATAGTTTTGCAAGGCGTCGAAGTATTGCAGATTTACAGCTGAGGCCTGATTAATGAGCATGAGCCAGTTCAGGTAATTGATCTCGCCACTACGCATTTGCGCATTGGCAGCCTGAATGAGTTCCTGCATCTGACTTTTCAATCGTTCATACCGGTTCAATATCTCCGACGATTCACGATACGTTTTCAACGCTTGTTTGTATTCCGTTTCCCAGGCCTGCATGCTCAGCTGCAATTTGTTTTTTTGAATGGAAGTTTGAATAGAAGCCGCTTGTATATGGTGTTTTTGAGAGCCATAGAAAACAGGAATAGCCAAACCTACCTGCGCCGATTGGAATCGGGTAGAAGTAGAATAGGTTATCCCATCTGCGCCATTACCGACCATAGTCATGTTGTTATACCCCACTGTTAATTCAGGTAAAAACTTGCGTCGGTTGAGTCGCAAAGTTGCTTCTGTAGCCTGCAATTCAGATTCCAGTGAACGCAAATACGGATGTTCTTTCAGGTTAAAGTTTTGAAGCGGCAACGAATCCTGTAATTTTTTCAGAGGATCACTTAAGGTAAAGCTATCGTTTGTGTTCAACAACAATTGAAGCTGCATATAGGTGTTTGCATAATCGAGCTCAGCCCTATTTGATAACAAGGCAGATTGGCTGCTTTGTATGGAAGCTGAGATAGACTCAATGCGGTTGCTTTCACCTTTGGCAACGCGCATATCGCTTAACTTTGATGCATAATTAAATAAGCTGTCGAGTGTTTGATAGGCGGACTTTTTTTCATGAAGGTACAACATCGTCAGGTAGGTACTTCTCACTTTTCGCGTCAGTTCCTTTTCCTTCAGCATCTGCTGATAATTCATGCCTTTCCAATCAGCCCTCATGACTTGTTTTTGTGCGGCGTAAATTCCCGGTAAAGCGAATGACTGAATAACCGAAAAACGATTGTCTTTATAGGCACTGTTGATCTGACCATATTCGGCTGAAAACAATGTTTTTGGTGGATCAAAGGAAGTTCCTAGCAATGATTTTTGATAGGCTGTGTTCAATACCGATCCCTGCAATTCGAGATTGTTTTTTAATGCTGTCTGAATGGCCTGATTCAGCGTAAGGGATGTTTGCGCCTGTGAGGCAAATGGGAAGAGTAGCATCAGGAGCCAAACTTTAGGAATTGCAGACAAAGCGGAGAACTTTTTTCGGTTAAAAAGAATATACAACATAGGCAAAACATAAAGAGTTAAAAATGTTGATAGCAGCAATCCGCCAATTACAACTGTTGCCAGTGGCCGCTGTACTTCGGCACCTGCACCGTTGCTCAGTGCCATGGGAAAAAATCCGAATGAAGCTACTGCAGCAGTCATGAGTACGGGTCGAAGACGAAGTGTTGTGGCTTTGATAACGGATTGGATCAGGTTTTCGTTATCTGTAACTACCATGCGTTTGAATTCAGCCACCAATACAATTCCATTCAGTACTGATACCCCAAAAAGGGCAATGAATCCGATGCCTGCACTTATGCTGAAAGGCATTCCGCGCAGTGCCAGTAAATATATTCCACCGGTCGCCGATAAGGGAATGGCCGAATAAATTAATAAACTCAGGCTTACGGATTGGAACGCGAAATACAATAAGAGGAAGATCAACAACAATACAATTGGAACTGCAATGAATAATCGTTGCTTTGCTGCATTCAGATTTTCGAATGCACCGCCAAACGTGATATAATATCCGGGCGGGAATTTAATTTGGTTTTCACTTTTTTGATTCAGTTCCTGAACAATGCTTTGTACATCCCTGTTTCGTACATTAAATCCAACAACAATTCTGCGCTTGGCATCTTCGCGCTGAATTTGATTTGGTCCATGCGTGTAGTTGATTTTAGCCAGCAGATGCAGTGGAATCTGACCTCCTCCCGGAACCGGAATCAACAGGTTGTTGATAGATCCGGCATCATTTCGCAACTCCTGATTTAAACGTACTACAAGATCAAATCTTTTTTCACCTTCGAGCACGATTCCGCTGCTTTGACCTGCAAAGGATGCATTGATTACCTTGTTCACATCAGCAATATTCACGCGATATTGAGCCAGGGCAGCCCGGTTGAATTCAATTACTACCTGTGGCATACCCAATGCCGCTTCAATATACAAATCGCGTGCACCATCAATGGTTTGTATAATTTTGCCCAGTGCATGAGCATAAGCTGATAATGTATCCAGATTTTCGCCAAAAATTTTGCAAACTACATCTTGCCGGGCTCCGGTCATTAATTCGTTGAAACGCATTTGAACTGGGTATTGAAAGCCCACCTGTAAACCGGGAATAGCAGATAGCGAGGCAGCCATTTTATCAGCCATCTCCGGAAATGTTTTCGCTGATGTCCATTCTTTCTTGTCTTTCAGAATGATCATCATATCGGCCGCTTCGATGGGCATGGGATCAGTTGGAACTTCACCGCTTCCGATTTTCGTTACTACTTTTTCAACCTCGGGATATTCTTTTTTTAATATGCGCGAAGCTTTGGAAACCATATCCACCATCGTATTCAGATTGCTTCCTGTCATGATCCGTGTTTCCACGGCAAAATCGCCTTCTTCCAGTTGTGGTATAAATTCCCCACCCATTTGACTTAAAACCAAAACAGCACCGGTAAACAAGGTAAGTGCTGATCCAAGAATAAGCTTCGGATATTGTAAAACTTTCTGCAAGCTATGAGTGAACCCTGCGCTTAATTGCGTAAAATAATGTTCTGTAATACCCGGTTTTTTGCGGTAATTCCGGTTTAACAACCAGGCGCTCATCATCGGAACATACGTTAACGAAAGCAGGAAGGCACCGGTTAATGCAAACGCAACAGTTTGCGCCATGGGTTTAAACATTTTACCTTCAATTCCCTGGAGGGTTAGAATAGGCAGGTAAACAATCAGAATGATTATTTGCCCAAAAATGGCGCTGTTCATCATTTTACCGGCCGTATCTTTTACTTCTTCGTTCATGGCTTCTTTACTGAAGGTGTATTGATTGAATGCTGATGACCGGTGTCGCAATTGATGTAATGTGGCCTCAATAATAATTACTGCACCATCTACAATCAAACCGAAATCAAGCGCACCTAAACTCATGAGGTTACCACTCACTCCAAACAGATTCATCATGATTACTGCAAACAACATAGACAGTGGTATAACGGAGGCTACCAACAGGCCGGCGCGCAAGTTTCCAAGAAACAATACGAGAATAAACACGACAATCAGTGCACCTTCCATCAGGTTTGTTTTAACCGTGGAAATGGCATGATTCACCATTTTGGTGCGATCCAGAAAGGGTTCTATTTCTACACCTTCAGGTAAAGATTTACGGATTTTTTCTATCCGTTCTTTCACGTTCCGGATTACCTTGTTGCTGTTGGCCCCCTTCAACATCATTACCACTGCGCCGGTCACTTCTCCTTCATCGTTGTAGCACATGGCACCGTATCTCGTTGCATGCCCGATACGTATATCAGCCACATCGCGCAACATAACCGGTATTCCATCATCTGCTGTGCGGATTGCTATTTGTGCCAGATCTTCCATCGTGCCGATTAATCCCTCGGTCCGGATGAATTGGAGGGTTGGTCCTTTCTCAATATAGGCGCCACCGGTATTCTGGTTATTTTCTTCAAGCGCATGCAAAATATCGGTAATGCTCAGCTGATAGGATTGCAATTTTTGCGGGTTTACACTGATCTCAACCTGTTTGAGTTTTCCTCCAAAACTGCTGACCTCAGCAACCCCATCAACTCCCAATAATTGTCGGCGAATTATCCAGTCCTGAAAAGTTCTCAGATCTGTTTCCGAATACCGATGTTCATACCCGGGTTTGGCTTTTACAACATACTGATAAATTTCGCCAAGCCCGGTAGAAACAGGTCCCATTTCCGGTATGCCTATTTCAGGAGGGATCTCGGATTGGATTTTTGCCAAACGCTCAGATACTTGCTGACGCGCCCAATAGATGTCAATTTCATCTTTGAAGGTAATGGTTACCAACGATAGTCCGAATCGCGAAAAACTTCTGATTTCCTCAGTTCCGGGAATATTGCTATTGGCCTGTTCAACAGGAAATGTAACGAGTCTTTCGATATCGGTTGCTCCAAAAGAGGGCGCAACCGTAATAATCTGTACCTGATTGCTGGTAATATCGGGTACAGCGTCGATGGGCAGTTGGGTAATCTGATAACTGCCATAACCAATAAGGCCAATAACGAAAAGCCCTATCAGCAATTTATTCCTGACGGAAAAATTGATAATTGTTTTTAACATACAAATGCTGTCTGATCAATGAAACATAACTATCCCATAATGGAATAGCGTAATATTTTTTGAATCAGCAGGATTTAGGCGGTTGCCAGATAGCAGTAGGATGACCGGATTGACGGGAAGATAGAGGAGGCATAGGGAAGTCGTTTGAACTATCCGCAAACAGATGGATTTCATGCGCCTGTGTGGGTTGCAGCAAACAAATCAGAATCGTGAGGTTGATGCAACCTTCATGCGATTTGAAAGGTAAATGATGATCATGATGGTTGCCGGTTTGTTCTTCCTGAGTGTAGTGGACTTTCAGGTATTGTATAAAGTTCAGTTGAGTGTCGTTTGACCTATGGTGCCAATAATGCTCTACCAGTACAGGAAACTTTAGCAGTTCGCTGCATTCGGTGGTTGCAATCATATGCAACGCAATCATTAGTATGGATAACCATTTTTTCAAGCAATCAAAGATAAGGGGATGTCAGAAAAATTTCAAATCGGGAAAAAGTGACGAAAATTATGTTTAAACTGAAGCCTTTGTAAAGGATCGATCATATTTTGACCAATTGTGTTAATTTTATGCAATAAACCGCATTTTTACAAACAACAACCCATGCGCTATCAAAAAAATCCTGTATTCCGGCACATTCAATTAACCCTAAGGACCGGTTTCCTGATGCTTGGTCTTTTCCTATTTAACATTGGTTATGCACAGATTCAGGCTGATACACTCAGGCTTATTTATAACAGTCTGCAGCGAAGTGATTTTAAATCAGCAGACGTCTTGCTGAGGAAATATGAGCAAGCACATCCCAATAATACAATTGCCTTGCAATTGCATGCAGAAGTTTATACTTATATGGGGGCATATAAAAAGGCCGATGCATTGTACAGTGAATTGATCATAAAAGAACCCGATAACCATAATCTGATATGCAGCTATGCTGATTTTCTGGCGATTAAAGGACAATACGCCAGATCGATGCGGATGTTGGGAGAGGTTTTGCAAAAGGCGCCGCAAAATGAGCGTGCCATTTTTTTGAGAGCAAAAATTAATTACTGGAAAGGAGAAAACAGGTTGGCCATGCGACAGTTAATGTCATCTCCAACTTCAGATCAAAAATTAAGAAAGGATGTGGCTTTGGCAAAATCACCGGTTCTGAATTACCGGATCCTGTTTGCCGACGATAATCAGCCGGTTCAAAGCCTGCAACATTTGTTTAGCCTGCAGCAAACGGTTTCTTCAAAATGGAATCCACAGTTACAGTTCAGTTTCAATCAATACGATGGGTTTCAAAAAATGCAAACCGGGGTAGCCAACACGTTTAAATTTCCGGATCTGAAACTGGATATAAAATTATCTGCAGGAATTTACAATACCTTTTTAAACGGTTCCGGTTTAATGGATCCTGTATGGGCTCTGGATGTTGGGAAATCCATGTTCCGGTATTGGAAATGGGAGGCTTATATGCGCGAGATTCCCTATTTGTACAATATGCACAGTTTAAGAGAGCATATCCTTCAACGTGAAAGTGGAGTGGCTTTAAATTTCAATCATCCAAAAGGAGTTTTGGCCAAAGCATCGTATCAGGTAAACTCCTTTACCGACGATAACGCAATAAATTGTTTTTATGCCTGGGCTTTACTTCCATTAATTCATCAACCCCGTTTCAAGTTTAGTGTTGGATACGGATACAATTACAGCGACACGCGTGAAGTACGTTTCCGTTCGCCGGATTCAACTTCTACCCTGATCAGCAACTTTAATCCCGATCAGGAAATAACCGGACGTTATTACCCCTATTTTACACCAATCCAACAAACGATTCATTCATTGTTGGCCGGTGCAGAATTAAAGATCAGTTCCAAATTATTGATCAGGCTAAATGCCAGCTACGGTATTGCCGCGAATTCGCAATTGCCGTATGTATATCTCGACAATATTAACGGTCTGGTAGATCAGCATACCGGACTTGCTTCTCATACTTTTACCCCTTACGATTTCATCGTTTCAACCGACTATAAACTAGGATCCTATCACACCCTTGGCTTAACATATGAATACGTGAAAAACAATTTTTATACCAACCAACAAGTCTCAGCTTCATTAAAGATGCAACTGACACATGAAAAATAAATCCGCGGAGACTATGTGGCAATATTCTGAAGCGGCTGATATTCGATCCAATAGTAGGTTTGTTCTGCTTGCGTTGATATTTGCAGGATTTATCATGACTATTCGTCTGGGCAACTGGTGGTTCAAAGAAGATCATATTGGATCATGGCCTTTGTTTATCTTATTATCCGTCATTCTGTGGTGGGCCATTTTACGTATGTTGATTTTATGGATATCCTACCTTAAAATAGATAAACCCGCACGTATACTGGCTCCGGAAGGACTCAAGGTAGCTATTTATACAACCAGTTCACCGGGTGAACCTTTGTCTATGTTTGAAAAAACGCTGGAAGCTTGCGCGCAAATAAGGTATCCACATACAACATACCTCCTGGATGATACGCAGGATGATCGTTTCAGGGAAGTGGCAGAGAAACATGGTGCTGTATGGATGAAATTGGTAGGAATACCGGGGGCAAAAGCAGGTAAAATTAATGCTGCGTTGGATATGACCAGCGAAGAATTTATTCTTGTTTTGGATCCGGATCATATTCCTTTTCCGAATTTTCTGGATGAAGTATTGGGATATTTTAACGATACCAAAGTTGGATTTGTTCAAGTGTCTCAATCTTATTACAACCAATACCGTTCATTTACTGCACGCGGAGCAGCCGAACAAACGTATACCTTTTATGGACCTACGCAAATGGCTATGTTCGGGCACCAAAGTGCAGTTGCTATCGGAGCCAATTGCACCTTCCGGCGAAAAGCCTTGCAAAGTATCGGAGGACATGGAATCGGGTTGTCGGAAGATTTGGTTACATCCATCCGAATGCATGCTGAAGGATGGAAATCGGTGTATACGCCAATTGTTGTGAGCCGGGGTTTGGTGCCTGAAGATTTTGGGTCCTATTGCAGGCAACAACTCAAATGGGCAAGAGGAGTTTATGAAGTACTTTTTGCCGAATTACCCCGCTTGTTCCGAAAGCTTTCATTCTGGCAAAAACTTACCTATTTTATGATTGGTACTTATTATGTCTCCGGATTATCGGCCTTGCTTTTTATGATCATCCCGTTTTTTTATTTCTGGTTCCATATAATTCCGGTAGAAATGTATTTTGTACATTTTTTACAATATTGGTTACCGGTTGCCTTGATAGGAGTAGCCATCTATATGTATGTACAGCAATGGCTATGCGATCCTGAATCAGAGAGAGGTTTGCACTGGCGGGGATCTATCTTAAAATTTGCTGCCTGGCCTGTGTTTATCATGGGTTTACTCTTTGCTCTGGTAGACCGGAAAATTCCTTATATACCTACCGCTAAAAGAGCCAAAAAAGGAATCAGTGCATTTGCACGGCCGATGATAATTCATGTAGTAACTTTTGCGTTAACTTTGACTTTATTTCTGGGCAATCGATTGTATCTGACGCCGGAAGCAGATCTTGCCTTGTCCAGTGAAGAAACGTGGGGTATGATATTCTTTGCCTGGGTGGCTTTTTGCATGTCGGTGGGAGGATTGTATGCTGCATACGAATCAAGGAATTTGTCGGTCGAAGATCCCTGGATGCATAAGGATGCAGGATTACTGAATAAAATACAAGTAACATGGAAAAAAAGAAAAAGGTAGTCTTTCGTGTATTCGCAACCCTCATTGCATTATCCGCAGGTGCGCTTCTGGTATGGGTTTTAACTTTTGCCGGAGATAAATCTGCAGGTCCATTGGAAGATGTGATGCAACAGGTAAGTGAGAATGTGACTGCCCTTGAAAACAATATTGTGCAGGAAGCAAGGGAAGAAACCCGGCAACATGCTTTGGAATGGTTTGATCCGCTTCGTAAAAATCCATCAAGGATGAGTAAGTCAAAACGCATCCTGTGGGGAGCATTCGACAACAATACAGAGAGTGGTTATGAACCCATTATTAAACTGGAAGAAGCGCTCAGTACAAAATTTCCAATTATACAGATTTATGTGGCGTGGGGAAGCAAATCATCGCAACAATTCCCATTCAATAAAGCCAAAGCCATTTACGATTTGGGTTCCATACCTTTTATTACATGGGAACCCTGGCTGAATGATTTTAAAGCATCCGATTATCCGAATATTGCACCAGATCCACAAGCAAGGGCCGTGGGTTGTTTAATGTCGATTGCCCGTGGAGATTATGACGAATACCTTGATGATTGGATAAAGCAGGTAAAGCGATTCGGTGCGCCATTATTTGTCCGATTTGGACATGAAATGAATGATCCATACCGATATCCCTGGGGGCCTCAAAATAACAAGAGTCAGGATTTTATCGATGCCTGGAAACATGTGGTGAACAAATGCCGCCAGGGCGGTGCCGGTAATATCATTTGGGTATGGTCGCCACACCCTGCATACAGCAATTACGACTGGTATTATCCGGGCGATGAATATGTTGATTGGGTAGGTGTTCCGGCGCTCAATTATGGAACAGCGGCATCATGGAGCAAATGGTGGACCTTCAATGAAATCTTCGGGAATTATTATCCGGTATTATCTGCTTTCAAAAAGCCGATCATGATTACTGAATTTGCAAGTCTTCAGGTTGGAGGTGATCGGGTAGAGTGGTATAAAGAAGCTGTGAACTCGTTTAAAAATTATCCGCGTTTAAAAGCGGTGCTGTTTTTTCATGTAGGCGATGATAATACCACCACTTACAAAGCATTGAACTGGCAAATAATCCAAGATGATGAAGTACTGCGCGTAATGCGTAGGGCTATTCGCTAATGTATCACAATTGCCAGTGGATGGGAGGCATTTGGTGTTGGGATAAATAAATATTGGTTTGTGAAAAGTGCCGGCAACCGAAAAATCCCTGATAAGCTGAGAAGGGAGAGGGGTGGGCAGCCTTTAAAACAAGGTGTTTTCGGGGATCAATATAAGACGCTTTGCTTTGCGCAAATTTGCCCCAAAGGATAAAGACCACATGATCCTTTCGATTCGATATTTCCTGTATGATTTTATCGGTAAAAATTTCCCAGCCTTTTTGTTGGTGAGATCCGGGTTCATCTTTTCGCACTGTTAGTGTTGCATTAAGCATCAATACACCCTGACGTGCCCAGGATAATAAATTCCCTGATGTTGGAATACTGCAACCGCAGTCTGTTTCCAGCTCTTTAAAGATATTTTGTAATGAAGGCGGGAAACGTATGCCTTCGTTTACGCTAAAACATAAACCATGTGCTTGTCCGATACCGTGATAAGGATCCTGACCCAAAATGACAACCCTGATCTGATCAAATGGAGTGTTGTCCAGTGCGGCAAAAATCTGCGAACCGGGAGGAAAAACGGTATGTCCTGATTCTTTTTCTTTGAGCAGAAAGACTTTCAGGTCCAAAAAATAAGGCTTGTCAAACTCCTGTTCCAAAACATTCTTCCAACCTTGCTCTAATTTTACTTGCGTCATTCCGTCTTAAATAATCTTTGTGTACTTTTGATTCAAAGACGAAATTATGAAATCAAGATTTACTTTACTCTTTTTGTTCATCTGCTCCTTTTCTTTTGCTCAAACTTCAAAAGATTATGCGGTTCTGTTAAAAGCTTCTGTTTCGGAATCACCGGCAGCAATTCTCCTGAATTGGAATCTGGATTCGACCTGCACCTCTCAGGTATTGTATCGAAAATCAAAAAGCGCGGTAAGCTGGGGTATACCTTTAACTACGCTGGGCAATAAGGTTACCGAATATCAGGATAATAATGTAACGACCGGAAGTACCTATGAATATTATGTGCGACGTGTATACGCCTCAAAAGTAGGCCATGGTTATATCTGGGCAGGAATCGGTGTACCCGAAGTTCCCAGAAAAGGCAAGATGCTTTTGCTCGTAGATAATCATTATGTGGCTCCACTCGCTTTAGAAATAGAACAACTTATTCAGGATCTGATCGCCGATGGCTGGAATGTGCAGCGAATCAATATTGATCGCAACGCCTCTGTATCTTCTGTTAAATCACAAATCGTTGCCAGTTATCAGGCAGATAAATCTTTGAAGAGCATTTACCTCCTGGGTCATATTCCTGTTCCATATTCAGGTGCGTTTACCACCAGCGGAGGAGGGTATTATCCACCCGACGGGCATCCGGATCATGGAGGAGCGTGGCCGGCAGATTTGTATTATGGTGCGCTCAATGAAGCTATCTGGACCGATAATCAGGTGAATGATGTAACCCCTTCGCGCACGCAAAACGATAATATTCCCGGCGATGGAAAATTTGATCAGGTGTATATCTATGCCGATACTGTTGCTTTTCAGATTGGCCGGGTTGATCTGGTAAACATGCCGCAATTTGCGAAAAGCGATACCACATTGATGAAGCAATATCTGGATAAAGCACATGCCTTTAAAACGGGCAATACTCCTGTGATCCGGCGCGGACTGATTGACGATAATTTTGGCGCCATGAGCGGAGAAGCATTTGCTTCATCCGGATGGAGATCATTCTCAACTATGTTTGGCGATTCGGTTTTTAGCCGCGATTACATGACCAACACCAAATTGGGAAACTATCTGTTCAGCTATGGTTGTGGAGCCGGAAGTTATACCAGTTGCAGCGGAGTTGGTACTACCACAAATTTTAACAACGACAGTATCAACACCTGTTTTACTGCCTTGTTTGGAAGTTATTTTGGCGATTGGGATGTAACTAACAGTTTGTTGCGTGCACCTTTGTGCAATAAATCAACACTAACCAATGCCTGGAGCGGACGTCCACATTGGATGTTTCACCATATGGCACTGGGTGAAAATATCGGGTACAGTGCTCGTTTAACACAAAACAATTATTCCGATTTTAACCAGGGTGGAAATAGCGGATATTTTTATAATACCGCCCCCACTTTTATTCATATTGCTTTGATGGGTGACCCAAGTTTACGTTTACATCCTTTAAAGCCTGTTCCTTCTGTTACAGCAACGATGGATTCGGATAGCATAAAAGTAAATATTTCATGGACAGCTCAACCAGATGCACAATTTTATGTTGTGTTGAGAAGCGGAGCATATAACAGTCAATACAAAATTATATCGACCCGATTAGATGCATCTACCTTATCCTTCACTGATAATTCTCCCAATACCGGCATGAATCATTATATGGTAAGAGCCGTGAAAAAAGAATTTACCCCCAGCGGTAGTTATTATAACATGTCGTTGGGTGTTAATGATTCAGCCTTTTCGAAGAACCTGACAGCAGTCAGCGAAACAATGCCGGAAATGCTGGAGGCCGAAGTTTACCCCAATCCAAATAATGGTTCTTTCTTTGTAATGCTGAACGGACAGGTAACGAATGCCGAAATAAGGTGTTACGATATTGCCGGAAAAGTATTGTATGCTGCACACACCTCACAGGAAATTACTGAAGTTAATTTGATGCAATCGCCCGGATTATATTTTGTACAGGTAATTTCGGGAGAGCGTTCAGTAGTGCGAAAAGTAATTGTGGAATGATCCTGTATGAGTGGTTTTAAATGCCAGACCTTGAACACTTCAACCAGTTATAAATCACAGGTGAATCAATTGTTACTGCTATGGACTATCACGGGTTGTTTTACTTTTTTTGTATCTCCCTGTTCAGCACAAAAGCAAAAAGCAATATACCTGAATACCATTGATTCAATGGATCACGGATACAACGAATTGGCAAATCCGGAGAACAGGAAATATTTTCCGACATCGGATTACAATACCGATAACCCAAAATTCAAGAATATTGTACGACCGGCTAAATCGATCATTGAAACACAGCTCGACACATCTTTGCTTTTTGGAACATGGACCAGCGATCCGAAAGGAGAACATGCCGATTTCGAATTAACCGAATCTTATTTCTTTGTGGTCGATTATGATGGCAATGGAGATATGCCCTATGCTTTGCAGGGCAACAAACTGCGGATCTATTACAATGACTTTATTCAGGATGGAGAGATTATTTCTGTTTCAAAAGAATTTTTAAAAGTGAAGTGGGCAGGTTTTGAGCATATCAATACTTTTACCAGATGGAATCGCTGAGTCTGCACAAATTAATTTTTTGCGTGACAGCAATTAACTTTCAAAAAATTCCGACTCTGCTTTTCGCAAAGCGTACAAACAAGATCAATACCGGAACTTCAATCAGAGGTCCGATAACCGTTGCAAAAGCTGCATTGGAATCGATGCCGAACAAAGCAATGGCAACAGCAATTCCAAGTTCGAAATTGTTGCTGGAAGCGGTAAATGCGATGGTAGTTGTTTCTTTATAATTGCCGCCGATTTTTCGGATCAGATAGAATGTACTGAAAAACATAATGACAAAAAATATTGTTAATGGAAAAGCAATTCTCAAAACTTCCAGAGGCAACTGAACAATCAATTCACCTTTCATGCTAAACATCAGAATGATGGTAAACAATAAGGCAATAAGCGTAACAGGACTAATGGCCGGAATAAATTTGCGGTTAAACCAATCGACACCTTTTGCACGTATAAGCAGGTAACGCGAAAGCATACCACCAAAGAATGGAATTCCAAGGTATATTAAAACGCTCTGCGCAATCTGTGCAATGCTGATTTGTACCTCGAATCCCGGGATGCCAATCCATTGTGGAACCCAGGTAATATAGAACCAGGCATACGTACTGTAAAATAAGATCTGCATAATGCTGTTGAATGCTACCATTCCTGCACAAAGTTCATTGTCGCCTTTGGCCAGATCGTTCCATACCAATACCATGGCAATGCAGGGTGCAATACCAATTAGCATCATACCCGACATATATTCAGGGTATGCTTTTAAGAATATCAATGACAAGAGAAACATCAGTGCAGGGCCAATGATCCAGCTTTGAAACAATCCGGCCATGAGGATGCGCGGATGTTTCAATATTTTTCCGATTTCTTCGTATTTTACTTTTGCCAGCGGAGGGTACATCATCAATATCAACCCAATGGCCAGAGGAATATTTGTAGTACCATTCTGAAAGGATTGCAGAAAATTATTGGTAGAAGGGATGAAATAACCCAACGCTACGCCCAACAACATGGCCATAAAAATCCATAAGGTTAAATAACGATCCAGAAATGCAAGTCTTTTATTCATCTTATAGGTGTGTTTCAATAAACGTTTTACAATAGGATTTGATTTCGTCGCGCACTTTTCCAAATGCTTCCATGATTTCGGCTTCAGTACCGGTTGCTTTTGCAGGATCGGTAAAGTTATGATGGAATTTTTTTGCCGAACCCGGAAATGTGGGACAGTTTTCGCTGGCATTGTCGCAAACCGTAATCACAAAATCAAAGGGGATTTGTAAATACTCCGACACGTGGTTGGATGTATGCGATGAAATATCAATTCCATCGGCTTTCATAGTTAAGATTGCACGGGGATTTACGCCATGGGTTTCAATTCCGGCACTGTATACATTTGCTTTTTCGCCAGCAAAATGCCGCAGGTAACCTTCAGCTAATTGACTACGACAACTATTTCCGGTGCATAAGACCAGGATATTTTTTTTAATCATAAAAAGGCATTATTAACAACAACCACCACCCGGTGTACAGCATGCATCCGATTTTGTTTCGCCAAGATCGGCCATATTTACTTTCATTTTTGAGTCAGGTATACCGCAATGATCGGAAGCCAGGCAATCGGTGAATTTAGATAATAACTGAAAACCATCAGTATTTCCTTCCAGTGCATATCGTCCGATGGTTTCACTCTGATATTCCAATTCAACTTCCATTTCAGGATGAATCCCGAAGTGCTTTTCAAAGGTGTTCAGAATTTTCACAATTTTACCGGATGTGAGGCGATGATCGGTATCGTTGGCCACCCAAATCTGGAGTGTAATTGTTTTTTCTTCGCGAAGAGTTCCTCCGCAATCGATAAAATGCTTGTTCACGAGTGCAGCTTCTGTTATATGGTAATGTAAAGGTACATTCGTTTGATCAGGCAGCATGAATACTGGATTCTCCAGTTGTTGTAAATGTTGTTTGAATTGTGTCAGGTTCATAAAATATATTATTAGCAGCAATTGGTCTGAATAAGGGACAATTTTTCATTGAGTGATGCAAGGTAGTTTTGAAAAGCATGCAATGCCTTTTGATCGATGCAATAACAAATGGCATTGCCTTCTATGGATCCTTTGATCCAGCCGGCATTTTTAAGTTCTTTCAGGTGTTGCGAAATGGTAGGTTGTGCCAAAGGCAATTCATTTACCAGATCGTTGCAAATGCAGGAAGGTGATTTCAACAAATGTTCCAGAATAGCCATACGGGCCGGATGGCCGAGAGCTTTGGCCATATTGGAAAGCTTGATTTGTTTGGCCGTAAAATGTGCTGTTTTGGTAACTCCCATCGTATTTCTATATTGCAATATTACGATATAGTATAGTAAACACAAATTTATTTTCTGATTTTTTGATTTTCGAACCTATGATTCTTTTTTCGCCGACCTCATCAGAAAGAATCGAAAGCCTAAGGCCACTATTCCAAAAAGGGTTGAGAGAATTATAGTATAAATCAGAAATACCAGCCAGCCTCCGGGTTCAAGCATCCAGGCAAAAGAATAAAGTCCTTCATCTACAAAAAATAATAGCGCTGTGAGAAGCATGGAACAGCTAACAATATAGGCTACAATAGTTTCGGATTTGATTTGCATATGCGCAATGATTAAGATACCACTTTGGGAATTCAGTTAGTTAAACGAAAATCGGTGAAAGTCTGGTATGGGATTAAAAAGCAGGTCGAAAATATTCCGGTGCGATTAAATCCTGTAAAAGCCTTTAGAAGTGGAATTGCCTGTAGTTAGTGTACTATTTTATTCGCACAATACGAACTGGCGTAGGCATCAGGCTTGGCTTTAAATACAAATCCCATGCTCAGAATATAGCCCATCGCCTCGTGCAAGGCACTGTTTGATTTAAACTGAGGATTTGTATTGATATCGGCATGCACTTCGAGATCGACATCGTGTTTATCGAGCAATTCACAAAGTTGATAAGCAATATCAATACTCTTGGCAACTTCCTGCAACATGCGTTCTTTGATGCCAAACCTGTATTTTGTTTTTTCGCTGCTGATCAGCATAAATCCACCGTGTTTCTGACGCACAAAAACAATTACGGTGGCAAATTCTGTTACATCACTGCTTACCTGCGAATCGGTGCCGATACAAACCTTGAGTTTGTTGCCCGCCGCGCGTTCGCGTAAAATCAAACGTTCCACTTCATCAATGATGGAAGTAGAAATCCATTCTCCGTTGAACCGGCGCCAACGCATGGGAGCTGCCTGAAAAGAATGCACCTTGTAGGTCATGTTTTAAATAAACTTTCGTTGTGTGAAAGCTTGACTAACACAATAATAACAAATATAAACGAGATAAATACGATAATTACCAGGCATTTACCGGCTCTCAAAATATTGAAGACGTACTACCGGGGATAATTCTTTTCAACTCTGAAGCGGCTTTCACAGTCTTTTATGGCCTTGATCAGGGTATAATCATCAGATTCAATTATAAATGGGCGGGGCAATTTGCAGAACAAAATAAAATCATCAAGTTTATTTTCCGGCAAACCGGTAATATGTTGAATTATGGTTTTGTTGTAACGGACATCTGCCTGTTGTACTTCGCGGTAATACTTTACAAATTCTTCGAACCGCACCATGTCTTTTCCTTCTTTCGAAAATTGGTAATACAATTCCGTAATAAATCCGGTATAGCCCATTCCGGCATCTGATCCTTCACGCCCCCTCGGTCTGTTCAGGATACGCCTGTTATTGTTCATCAACGAATCGGTTTTCAATACCTGAGCCACCACACGTGCTATTGAATCACGTTTGCGATTCGAATACACAATGGTTACATCCTTTAACCGGTATGATCCGGCATGCATCAATAATAGAACAGTATCGGCATCGGTGCTTAACAGATCATTGCCACTCAGAATAAACGGATCGAACCCAATTGAAGTGAAAACAAAAGAATCGGACGTCGAAACAGGGATTCGAAAAATACCTTGTCGGTTGCTAAGGTATTTTTTCAAGGTAATTACGTTACGAATACCAGCCAGGGGAACCGGTTGAGCATTTTCATCGCTGATGATTAATCCGATGACGATTCGCTGTTGCGCCTGTGCCGGGTACAAGTTTGCGAATAACAAAAGTAAAAATATAACGCTTGTACTGAAGAGTTTCATTTGAAATACTAAACGAAAACGAAGCTAAACTATTTTGGGGAATGGTTAATAGTTAATGCGTTATTGGTTATTCGTTATTGGTTGTTGATTGTTGGGGCATCACATGTGATGCCCGTTTTTGTTTATTTATTTTCCCAAAATGTCTCGATCAATATGATGTTGCGATAGATTGAATGTATCAGGAGCGTGAAGAATCGAAATAAAGAAGAGAGGCGATGGATCGCGTTTTAAGAAGAGAGGCGATGGATCGCGTTTTAAGAAGAGACGCGATGAATCGCGTCTGTACGGGCATTTCATAATTTGGCTTTATCTTTGACGAGATGCAAGCATATAAAAAATTAGTATTAAAGTCGGGGAGGGAAAGATCTCTGGTAAACCGTCATCCCTGGGTTTTTTCGGGAGCGGTAAAAGAATTGCCAGAGGCTGAAAACGGAGAAATTATACAGGTTACTACCAATCACGGAGAATTACTTGGTTATGGATTTTTTGCACCCGGAAGTCAGATTACCTGCAGGGTATTTGAATTTACCGCAGCAGAAATAGCCATCAACTGCCAATTCTGGATTGATAAAATGCTAAGGGCATATGCACTTCGGCAATTGTTTATTCAACCAGAACAAACCAATATATTTCGTCTGTTGCATGCCGAAGGTGATTTTTTTCCGGGAGTAATTGTAGATGTTTACGCTGATGTTGCAGTGGTACAATTGCTGATTAGGGGCACAGAACGCATTAAAGAAACTATTGTAAAAGGTTTGAATGAATGTGGAATACCATATGTGTATCTGAAGACAAAATCCAGTTCACAATTACTCGAAGCCGTTGAGGCATCAGGGTGGGTTGGAGAAAGAAAAGAGATGCCGGTAATTGCCAAAGAAAACGGAATACGATTTCGCATTGATGTGGAGACCGGTCAGAAAACAGGATTCTTCATTGATCAGCGCGTTAATCGCGAAACACTCGGAGCATTTGCCAGGGGGAAGCGTGTATTAAATACCTTCAGTTATTCGGGTGGATTCAGTATGTATGCCCTTGAACAAGGTGCTACCCTGGTGCATTCAGTCGACAGTTCTAAAGAAGCCATTGCTCTGTGCAATCAGCAGGTAACCGAAAATGGATACGATGCCGGCAAACACGAAGGATTTGCAGAAGATGTATTTGAATTTATGCGAAAGTCGGAAACTGATTACGATATCATAGTTCTTGATCCGCCTGCTTTTGCGAAAAATGCCAAAGCGGTACCCAATGCGACACGCGGCTATAAAAATCTGAATCTTGTTGCGTTTAAGAAAATAAAACCGGGCGGTTTGATTTTTACCTTTTCCTGTTCTCAGCATATCGACAAAGATTTATTCCGCAAAATTGTTTTTGGAGCGGCAGCAGATGCCGGACGTAATGTGCGAATACTACGGCAGTTGACTCAACCCGAAGATCATCCTATCAATATTTACCATCCCGAGGGAGAATACCTGAAAGGTTTATTATTGCACGTGGAATAATATGCGTTTAAAATGTGTTTATATATTGCTTTTTCTTGGACTGGGTTGTACAACCTTGCAGGCTCAGCAATCGGATAAGCGAAGGCTTAGTAAGCAGGAAATTCAGTTCCTTACGCATAAAATGGATTCAGTGAAAAATAATCTGAATCGCATGATCAGGTATGAACGGGAATTGATGCAGCGGAATTATTACCTGAACGAAAAAACAGCATTAGTGGATGAGCTGATTGCAACAGTGCAGTACCTGCAACGATCGGTAGACGTAATAATCATTGGCAAAAATGATGTTCGTAAGATTTTCGGACATTCACGTGCAACCTTGAAAGACAGATTGGTTTATGAAATTGAAACCTACCGATCTAATTGTCCTTTTCTGGAGCTCACATTTTTTATGAAACAGGATTTGGTATTCAAAGTGGAATATAGAATTACAGAATGCCAGAAATGGAAATAAACCTATTAACATTTTGCAAACCCCTGTTAAGTAAAGAGTGATAGTTTTTTTATTTAGATCGGATTGCATCTATCGGATTTAAGCGTGATGCGGTAAAGGCAGGAATAAAACCCGAAACGATTCCAATGATTACTGAAACCATTACACCTGTAAACATATTGTACCAGCTTAAATGGATGGCAAAATCCAACAGGTTCGTAGCCATATAGGCCAAACCCGCAACCATCAACAATCCAATGATGCCTCCCCCGATGCATAGCAATACCGACTCGAATAAAAATTCTGTAAGAATGAAATAATTCTTTGCACCTAAAGCCTTTTGAATCCCAATCTGATTGGTTCGCTCTTTTACCGATACAAACATGATATTGGCTATGCCAAATCCACCTACAATCATCGCAAATCCACCAATGATCCAACCGGCAAAGGTGACCACACTAAACAACTGCTTGATGGGTTCTGCAATGAGCGTAATTTTATTTAACGCAAAATTCTCCTCTTGTCCCGGCCTCAGTCGTCGTTTAGCCCGCATGATGCCTCTGAGTTCTTCCTCTACCTGATCTACAGTGGCTGTAGGTTTGGCTTTCACCTGAATTTGGGCATTCATGCGCTGAGAATGCAGGCGAATATAGCCTCCCACTGATTTTACAGGTACAATAACCTGATTGTCCATGCTGGGTCCCAGCAAACTCTCGCCTTCTTTTTTCAGAATACCTACAACTTTGTACTTTCTACCCCGGATCGTTAATGAACGCTCAATCGGGTTGATGTCGGGAAACAATGATCCGGCGACGGCTTCCCCTAAAACGCAAACCTCATTGCCATGGTTCGACTCAGCTTCCGTAAAATACCGACCATGAGAGAAGTCGAGGGTTTTGATCATGAAATAATCATGTGATACAGCCTGAACCGACACCCGTTCTGCCGAGTTGCTTTCGTATTTCAGAGTAGTATTTCCAAGGGTAACAATCATGGCACTCGCTTCGGCCAGCGTTGAGTTTTCCTGAATGCGTTTTAGTTCATCGAGTTTAGGACTGGGGCGATTCATGTATTTCCACCATTGATAGTCATCGGTAAATAACCAGGGCCATTTATCTACAAAAACTACGTCTTTACCCAACGATTCTACACTATTCTGCACATTGCGTTCGAGCGAATCAACCAGGGTTAAAACCATGATGATACAAAATATTCCGATGGTAATGCCCAGTGTCGAGAGTGTTGCCCTTACTTTATTTTGCACCAATGCCCTGAAAGCGAAAAAAACACTTTCGTTCAGTTGGTTGATTTGTATTCTTAGCGTATTCAGCATGTGTTACAGGGCAAAG
Organism: Bacteroidia bacterium; assembly: GCA_041665785.1. Taxonomy (GTDB): domain Bacteria; phylum Bacteroidota; class Bacteroidia; order UKL13-3; family UKL13-3; genus JBAYIE01. Next base: position 95,195 of record JBAYIE010000003.1, read on the forward strand.
ATATTGATTTGAAGCAATTGATGGCAGGGTGTTTAAATGCGGTCAAATACAGCGAATATGTTTTCCTTTTGTTTATTTTGCGTGTTCATGAAAAAAGAAACAGTTGTAAGCGGAATCAGGCCAACAGGTAATTTGCACCTCGGAAATTACGAGGGTGCAGTTCGCAATTTTGTGAAGATGCAATACGAGCATTCGTGCTATTTTTTTATAGCAGATTACCATTCCTTAACCACTCACCCTAATCCCAAAGATCTCCATCAAAGTGTACATACGGTGCTGGCTGAATATCTGGCATGCGGAATTGATCCCGAGGCATGTGCCATTTATATTCAGAGTGATCTGCCCGAAATACCTGAATTGTATATGTTACTCAATATGCATGCCTATCTGGGAGAATTGGAAAGGGTGGCTTCGTTCAAAGAAAAAGCCCGCACACAACCCAATAATATCAATGCAGGTTTATTGACTTACCCGGTTTTAATGGCGGCTGATATTATTTTGCACAAGGCCACTAAAGTACCGGTTGGAAAAGATCAGGAGCAGCATCTGGAAATGGCGCGTACCTTTGGAAACCGGTTTAACCGCATCTATAATGTAGAGATCTTTCCCGAGCCTTATGCATTCAATTTCGGTACCGAGCTGGTTAAGATTCCGGGATTACAGGGTGGAGGAAAGATGAGTAAGAGCGATGGTGATAATAATGTGATCAACCTATCGGATCCTGCAGATACCATTCGTAAAAAGATAAGCCGCGCTGTTACGGATACAGGCCCAACCCAACCTGATTCACCCGTAAGTCCTGCCGTTCAAAATCTCTTCGATCTGATGAAACGGGTATCGACTCTCGACACGCTCGTACATTTTGAGGAGGCCTACAAAAATTGCAGCATACGCTATGGTGATTTAAAGAAGCAATTGGGCGAGGATCTGGTAAATTACCTTTCACCGGTCAGGGAAAAAATAGATGCCATGCAACAGGATGATGCCTATCTGGCAAAGGTAGCTAAAACAGGTGCAGAGAAAGCCCGCGAAAGTGCTACGGTAACTTTGCGTGAAGTGCGTGAAGCCATTGGGGTTCGCAAATTTTATTGAGCAGGTTGATTCTTACTTGCCGCAATAAAACTTCTCAATAATTGCTAAACTTTTGTATCAGGGATCTAATCTGTTTTTCAATTCAGCATATTAATAGTTATGATGTTTTTGGAGGCAGAAATACTTCTGCCAGCATGCATCTTACACTTCCACCACCATGCGACTCAATTGTGGGTATAGGCGAATGAATGATCCGGCCGTATTTTTCGAGACGCGTGATTTGTTCCGGCAATAAAGCTTCATAAGCTGCGCTGCTCATAACGATATATTTTTCTCCTTCGGTATTGTGCACTTCGAGCATATTTCCTGCAAAATGATTCATCTGATCAATGCTTATAGGAATAATTTCTTTAGAAGTAGATTGAACAATGCGGTGTTTTTGCTCTTCATCCGGGATGCAATCCAGGCAGATGACCATGAATTTTTCACCCAGACACAGGATAACATTGGTATGGTAGATGGGCTGATGATTTTCATCGAAGGCATTAAACGCCATCAGTTCATAACCCAGTTTGTTGCAAAATTGCTGCAATAAAGTTTTATGAGTACGCGGAGAAATGCAGGCATAGCACAGATGAGTATCCCGGTCGAGTACCATACTGCCTGTTCCTTCCAGGAATTGTTGTTCTTTCTCACTACCGGTAAAATCGAGAATATCATACATCACAAATCGTTCGGCCAGGGTCTGCAGTATATCTGCGCGGCGCTCCAGACGACGGTTTACGGCATGCATCGGATACACAACAACCAAACCTTCTTCATGCGTTGAGATCCAGTTATTGGGAAAAATGGAATCCGGTGTATGCGGTTCAATGGTATCATCAACGGTAAGCACCTGCATCCCATGATCCCGAAGCAATTTTACCAGGGCATTGAATTCGCGCAGCGCCCGTTCCTGTGCATCAGGTCTTCTGGATTCACTGTGCTGAAATGCATTGGTGGAGGCAGTTTCATCGTTGTATTGAAATCCTACGGGCCTGATCATCAAAAGGGTGGATGCTGTCTGGCTCATGTGTTGTGTTTATTTAGCCATTCAAATCAAAAGAAAATCGGTGTGCATGCCTTTTGATAGTTTCAACATTTTAAGCACAGTTGGTTAATTTCTTTAGATTTGCAGCGGACCATGCAGCCTTTTTATGCGCGATAAGCGATTCAAGTTAGTTACCGTTGAGAGTGATTTTGGAGCCGGAAAACGTGGTGCCGCAATGGGCCCGCAAGCCCTGATCGAAGAATTAAAACAAGCACAATTTGATGCCTTTGATGTATACAACTATGTACGTCTGGCACCAAGGGAAGAGGAACCCAGCATGGAAACCCCATATGGCCGGAACATCGAAAACATCACCAGCTTTCAGTTTAAAATTTGTCAGAATATTTCTGAAATCATTCAAATTGGTAAAGTACCCTTTATCTTATCCGGCGACCACAGCAGTGCCAATGCACTGGTATCCGGAATCAAAGATTTTTATGCCAACAGCAGAATTGGGGTTATTTGGGTAGATGCCCATGCCGATTTGCACAGTCCGTACACCACACCATCTGGTAATATTCACGGGATGCCCATTGCTGCATTGATGGGCGATGATCACCGCGAAATCGGACACAATCAACCCCGGGAGGTTACGCGGAAATTATGGGAAGATTTGAAGCGTCTCGGACGCAGAAGAATTACTCCGAAAATTCAGTCAGACGATCTTGTTTTTATTGCATTACGCAGTACCGAACCTGAAGAAGAGTATATCATTACAAAAGAACAAGTGAAGGCATTTCGACCGGATGATATTCGTAAACACGGGATTGCCAAAATTGCTGATATGACCTTAAAGTATCTGTCGAACTGCGATTATATTTTTGTTTCATTTGATGTAGACAGTCTGGATTCGTCTGTTTCAACCGGAACCGGTACACCTGTATCCGATGGGCTTTCAGTTGATGAGGCACAACTCTTACTGACTAAATTGATTTCCCAAAGAAACCTGATCGGTTTTGAAATTACAGAGATCAATCCCATGCTGGATGAAATTAATCCGATGCACAAAATTATTTGTCAGCTGGTCCGTCAGATTTTTAAAGAAACAGATATTGGGCGGATACACGAATAGCAGAAACCCTCGTTGACTGCGGACTAACCGATAGCTAATGAACGTAATCGGGTTTCCAGTTCTTTATTTACCGGTGCTAATGGCAAGCGTACGGTTGTACCGCATAATCCCAACTCATTCAACAATATTTTTACTCCACCCGGACTTCCATCCTGAAAAATGGATTTCATGGCTTCATAACGGCTATAATGAAGCATACGGGCTGTTTCATAATCACCCTGCAAACCGGCACGTACCATATTGGAGAAATCTTTCGGGATAGCATTTGCAACCACCGAAATCACTCCAATCATACCTATGGATAAAAGCGGAAGGGTGAGGTTATCGTCTCCTGAAATTACTGCAAAACCAGCAGGCTTTTCTTTCAGAATATCCATGATTTGCTCAAAGTTTCCGGATGCTTCCTTGGTACCGAGAAAATTACCTGATGCATTGGCCAATCGCAGTGTGGTCGCAGCCGAAATAGACGAACCTGTTCTTCCCGGAACATTATAGATCAGTACCGGTTTTGGGGCGGCATGAGCTATGGCCATATAATGCTGGTAAATACCTTCCTGATTGGGTTTATTGTAATACGGACTCACTGAAAGGATGGCATCGTATCCTGAGAAATTGAAGGATTGAATGGTTTCGACCACTTCTGCAGTATAATTTCCTCCAATACCGGCAATACAAGGAACACGGCCGTTTACATGTTTGACGATAAAGTCGTATACCTGTTTTTTCTCTGCTTTGGTCAGAGTTGGTGTTTCGCCTGTAGTACCTAAGGCTACCACATACTCCACACCACCATGAATAACATGGTCTATAATATTTCCTAATGCAGTAAAATCAATGCTGTAATCCGTATTAAACGGGGTGACCAGCGCAACTCCGGTTCCTTTCATGGCGAACATTATTTAATGGTCCGCAAATAAAAGTCAATTTGCTTAATTAAAAAACGGATGTCGTTGTTATTGCCAGTATCGATCATGGCATCCATATATTCCGTTCCATCGGGCATATTTGGTCCAACACGGTATTTAGCCCGTGCATATGCCGAAAGTGCCAGCATGGGGAGTATGGGTGTTACGTACAAATTTAAGAGCAGGTCGAATTCCATTTCCAGAAAGCGGCCGATTTTCGATTTGTCGGGCAAATTAAAAGGTGTTAATTTTTCCTTTGAATAATATTCGCTCTGCAGGGTAAACTTTTTATTTCCCGGTAAAGTTTTCAGGTCTACATACCCCAACAGAAAAACCTTTTTACCCTGACTGCGCAATTCAACGGCATACTTGTGAATCAATGCTTCATTCTCGAGCAGCAAACCGTCGTAAAGAATACCAATTTCCTTAGCGTCTTGCAGTGAAGTATAGGCACGTTGCAACGGATGTGAACGTGTGAATTGATGCAATATGCGTGTACCAATTATGTTGCGAAGTTGATTGATCAGCGACATGTGGGTAGATGCGAAAGTAATGAATCACGTGCCAAAGTAAAATGAATCATCGACTTTGGTGAATACAACGCTATGCCTGATTTCAAAAATTGCGGCGTTGTTTCTTCCAGGCTGAAGTTTCTCCTGATGGTTGTTGTATTGATGCAGGTGTTTGTTTTTTATGAAACAAAGATGCGGCTATGGCCAACGTTTCCGGAGATTCAGGATTGGATGTATGAAGTAGCTGCGGGGTAAAGTATTTTTGGATAAATCCTGTATCAAAATTTCCTGCAATAAAAGCAGGATGTTCCATCACAAATTTCCCAAACGACAATGTAGTTTCAATTCCACTAATGCGATAATCGGCAATGGCGCGAATCATACGCAACCGCGCCTCTTCACGCGTTTTGCCAAAAGTGATCAGTTTTGCAATCATGGGATCATACTGAATGGGTATGCTCATACCTTCTTCAAAACTATCGTCTACACGAACCCCAAATCCCTGCGGTGTTTGATAAGTGAGCAAGGTGCCTATATCAGGAAGAAAATTATTCGCGGGATCTTCCGCACAAACCCGCAATTCAAATGCATGTCCGTGAATATGCAGGTCATCTTGCGTATATCCGAGGGTTTCACCATTAGCAATCCGTATTTGTTCTTTCACCAGATCGAGTCCTACAATTTGTTCGGTTACCGGATGCTCAACCTGCAAACGGGTATTCATTTCCAGAAAATAAAAATTCAGGTTTTCATCCACCAGAAATTCAACCGTTCCGGCTCCGGTATAATTGGCGGCCCGGGCAACATTCACAGCAGCTTCACCCATTTTTTTGCGAATGGCAGGAGTCAGAACCGAAGAAGGTGCCTCTTCCACCAATTTCTGGTGCCGGCGTTGAATCGAGCACTCTCGTTCAAACAAATAAACAATATTGCCATGCTGATCGCCTAAAATCTGTATTTCAATATGACGGGGAGCAGCAACATATTTTTCTATAAAAACTGCACCATCTCCAAATGCAGAAATAGCTTCGCCTTGAGCCATTTTAATTTGTTCCTCAAATTCCGATTCCGCATTTACAACGCGCATACCTTTACCTCCACCACCGGCTGAAGCTTTAATCAAGACCGGATATCCGATGCCGGTTGCAATCTTTTTGGCTTCCGCTATATCCGAAATGGCCTCTTTAGTACCCGGAACCAGTGGTACATTAAATTGTTCAACAGCCTGCTTGGCACCTAATTTACTACCCATGATGCGCATGGCTTCAGGCTCAGGACCAATAAAAATAATTCCGGAAGCTTTTACTTTGGCTGCGAATTCGGCGTTTTCACTTAAGAAACCGTAACCCGGATGTATGCCATCAACGCCTGTTTCAAGAGCTACCTCCAGTATTTTATCCATAAGCAGATAAGATTGCGAGGAGGGGGGAGGTCCAATACATACAGCTTCATCGGCGTAGCGAACGTGCAATGCGTTTCGATCAGCTTCACTAAACACAGCCACGGTTTTTATACCCATTTCTTTAGCTGTACGCATCACGCGTATAGCAATTTCGCCGCGATTGGCTACTAATATTTTCTTCATGAGGTTCGAGCAATTCTATGGGCGAATATAGAATTTTGAATGGAGATAGAAATTCTTGTTCTATGAGGGTTATCAGGCAGGATCAAGCCGCCGATCAATACATCTTGAACACCTTTGGATTACGGCCAAATACCAGGTTTATTCCAAAACTGAAATAGAGATTACGTGCCCGGGTTGGTTTAATAAAGGTCATCAGGTTATCGCAGAAAAAGAAGAATTGAACCGGACCTAAGCGGGAACTGGTTCCTGCTCCGAAATCATTTCCGCCAAATGTTTTAACGGAATAATTTCCGGTAATCTGCCAGTTTCTTCCCAACCGGCGCATATAACTACCGGTGTAAGCACTGTAAAAAGTTCCTCCGACGGATTGTCCCTGAAACAGGAATCCTACGCGATCCTTGGTGGTAAAGTCATAGTCAAGTCCTAAATAATATTTAGTAGGAATAGGAGTTACATAATTGTCGCGGGTAACATAGGCTTTCCCCAATTTCGATGCCATGCTGTCTATCAATATATCGCGGGCATTGTCTTTATTGTTTACCTCATCCAGGGTTAAACCATTGAATTCCACTTTTGAATCGTCGATTTTGTAGTTGTACGTATTGCTTTTCCAATTAATGGAAGAACCTATATCTACCACTGATAAATAGCCACTAAAATTGGTATTGAACTGATACCCGATTCCTATATCAAATCCATAACCACGATTGGGTAATTCAGGTAATTTACGTACCACATTTTTGAATTCCTTATCATCATCGGTTACCGGTTTTCCATCTACTGAATCCTGTGCGATCACCAATGGTAAACCACCTGTACGAATATTACCACTCATAGTTAAGGTCACCGGAAAGGGAATTACGCTGGATGTATTGAGATTCATACGAATGCGTTCGGTTTGCAAATTGGCTATACCGGCCAGCACCTTAAACCGGGCGCCAATGCTTAAGCGGCGAAACTCCTTGCTGAGTCCAATTCCGGTTTCATTGTAAACATTCAGATTCAAATTAAACAGATCGTAGTTCTGTGTTTTGCCGATGAAATAATTATTTCCCTGAGAAAGGAACCCAATAAATTCTTTGGAAACATTGAATACGTTTTGATTGGCTTTGATAGAATTGTTTATGCTTATATACCAACCTTTTATCGGAAAGCGTATAAAGAACAAATCAAAATTTACAGGAATATTGAATCCAACAGCACCATCCATGTCATCGTACAGGGTATTCATATTTAAAAAGCCCTCATCCATGTTCGAAGCAATGGTATGCAGATCAATTCCGGTCAGATTGAAACGAAGCCCAAGGTTGTTGAGTACAGGTAGTCCGACTGTAAGTTTATATTCCGGCGCAAATGCAGGATTAATATAAGAAGCCCTGTATAATCCCCTCAGGGAAGGAAGTGTGGTGTGCAATTGCTGGGCATTGGCCTTCAACAACAGAAAACTAAATAGGATACAAAGTAATTTTTTCATCTACCGGACTAGAATTTTGGTTTAATCTTACCATTAATAGACATCCCGATCTTGAGCTGTATCGTTTGGTTGTTGTATATCTTTACATAATGCTGACTACCGCCCGCATCCCTGGATGTTTCAAAAGATAAGCGCATTACCAGCAAGTCTGTTTTAGCGACGTCTCGCAAGAACTTTATTTTGTTTCTTTCAAGAGTTCCAACACTTGATACAGTAGGAGCATCTATCACAGTTCCGGAAGCATCAATGGTAGATTTGGTTACTGTGAGACCATTGGCAAATAAACTGTCAACAATATCAAAGGAATCGATGGGTTGGCCAGGCCTTGATTTTGCAAAGAAGAACTGCATTTTGGTATTCAACGGGAAATTATTGGTTGCTGCAGTATACATGCTGATATCGTTAATTATGGCATCAACACTTTCTCCGGAATCAGCCGGTAATTCAAATTTATTCGGGAAGTCCATTTTGAAATTTCCGACCTGAATATTGAGGGGCATTTCCATGCCTACATCAATTTTGAGCGAACTGGTGTCGAACATAAAATTGTCAACTTCAACTCCGTTATAATTGGTAAACAGTTCAATATTATATTTTATGGCCTGAGGTGCGTTCTGAAGCGAATTATTAATCAACTCGTCGATATTGGAGTTATTCCGGTCAATTACATAATCGCCTATGGCATAATCACCTATAGCAACCGGAGCAGGTAATGAGAAGGTATCTCGGAACAAATCGATGGTAATCGGGAATTCAGTACCATCTGTATTGATCAGTGAAATATTGAAAATTTTGATGGTAACCGGTGTTCCATACCCATTTGCTATATTGATTCGTAAACGCGGGTCGCTTAGTTTTACCGACACGTCGAGTTGGCCCTCAAACATATCGATGGGCTTTACTTCATTCAGTTTAACAATGGAAATTCTCCCCACATAACCGTTTATTCCCCTGTATTCATCAATGATCATGGAATTGGAAATGATCAGTTTGTCATTGGCTTTTACAGGAGGATTTCCATCAATCTTGGTAATATTCAACTGTACCAAAAATGGTAACACATTGTAACTGATTCCATTATCTGTTAAATCGATCACACAGTCATCAAGACTGATCACGGCAGTTTTAACAATAGGTGCAACGCCTTCGTATAACAGATCGATGGTTTCCTGCAGTGGTACACCATTCCGGGTAATGGTTGGATAAACCAGAGTTAATTGAGTATGATGAAGAATGTCGCAGGTAATAGGAAATTCCAGAGCACCTTTCTTAATATAGATCTGTTTCAGTTTTTCTCCACCGGGTGTTGGAACTACCGCTATATTGTTAATAGCATAACTAAACGATCCAATGGTGTTGAAAACTGCAGCACTGGCTGCATCGATGGTCAATTCATTCGTACTCCCGACAGGATCTATTTTCATCAATTGCCGGTTAGTAATAGAGTCTTTATTACTGTAAATGAAAGTAAAGGATTCGTCGGATTCCAGTTTGATAAATGCGCTGTTGGAGAATGACTCGTAAATACTTTTCATTCCGATTTCGGCATTGAGAATAGGGATGGTATAACCCACATTGGATTGAATACCTTGTATATTCGAAATCGTATTCACATCATCAACCAGTTCCTTAACACAGGAGCTTAGCGAAAGAGCTGAAAATGCAAGAATAATGCGCAGGGAATGCAAGTTAAAAGTTCTCATTTACCAGGGGCTTTTGTACGAAAATAACCTTTTTTTGATTATTTCAATCTATAAGTTCGCAGGTAATTTTTACCATCCCCTGTAATTAAATACCGGACGCCATCACCATATAAATTATGTACATGGAATCGTGTATTTCCCTGAAGCGGAAAGTCGCTGTGCAATTGGCTATTCAGATCAAATAAATACAATTGATTGGTTTGAGTTCGGGTTTGACCGGCAATCAGTTTTCCGTCTTCGGTGAATTGTAAAAAAAACAAAACCGGTAAACTATCCTTTACAGAGTATGTGCCAATAATTTGACCTTTTGAGTTCATCAGGGTTATACCCAGGCTATCTGTATCCATGAAATAATAATCTTTCTCGGGTACATACCAGAAAGCATCCAACTTTGAAAATTTTCGGTTATTTACAACTTCGGGTTGAGAAATGCCACCCCCTGATTGCAATGTATATTTTACCAACTGTTGTAAGCTGTCTAAAAGGTAAAGGGATGCAGATGAAGTGTCTGTGGATTTAACCAGGATATTTGATCCCGGATAGGCTTTGGGTAGTTTGAGAGTAACCGGTTCACCCGTTAGTTTAAAAACCTGGAATGTGCCTGTGATCAGGGTAGTATAAAGCAGGGGTGTAAGGCCTAAATTAAAACTACGAAGCTCCCCGGCCGGGGCAGCTACCAGTTGTTTCGGAATCCAGCCTTTCAGAGATCTTCCGTCTAAACCATATCCTGCAATACGATTATTGGAGAGTGGTATATACCATTGAAATGCACTATCGCCATACGGATCAATCAAATGAGCGGCTGCTACTGCTTTCCCCGGAAACCGAACCGGATAACCCATTACCGGATGGCCTTGCATATCTATCAGATAAGCCTGATTTTCGGTGGTAAAGAAGTATTCCATGCCCCCGTTTTTATCCCAATCAACCGGTTGGAATGTGCTCAGGATTTTTCCCGACAACGGAGCCTTCCATTGAAGCGTTCCTTCACGGTTAAAAGCATATAAGGTATGTTTTTTATCCTGCACCCAAATGCTGTTTTGGTTCATCGCCGGATTGGAGACAACTGCCGGAAAACCTTCCAACGCTGTATCCAGTTGCGATTCCCAGATCATGCGGGTTTCTATTTTATAAGATGAGTTATATTTCAGATCTATCTGCGTATAAAACGCTTTATCCGATGAACTGGCATATTGCACCTGCAGAAACTGAAACTTGCGATAGTCGGTAGCATACCTGTTGAGTTGGCTGTAAAAAACTTCTTTTGAGTACGAAGAGGTAAACCGCAGTGCTGTGGAGGTTTGTACAAAAAACTGAAAGTTGAAAGACTCCCCGGTTTTCTGTTTGAAAGCCATGTAATCGGAGTTATTCAATAAGGTATTTCCGGATTCAACCTGTTCCTTGATTCTCCTGAGAACGTCGTTGCTATTGGCAAAAACCACAACATCTTTTACAATGGCGAAATAGGGTGAATGTATGGATTCAAACATTTTTCCGAAATAGCATTTCAAAAAGTTCCCGAATGGTAAACGGTTTGAGAGAGCAGAAACCTGACCAACTGAATCGCCGGGAGATTTAAGCTGGCATTTTAGCAGATACCGTTTTAACAGAGCATCGGCATAACTTATTTGAGACGGTTTGATAACTACAAAAAGATTTTGATGCAGATCGTTTCCGGCATATTCCAAACCGGCCAGGGCCACCTGATTCCCAATCATGTTTTCAAAATCAGCTCCAAGGTCAATGCCATATAGTCGTTCCAGACTATCGCGGAATGTATCATATGCATTATATAGATGCAATTGTTGCAGGTATTCCGTTAATTCACCTTTAAATTTTCCATAGTCGCTGAATCCCAGCTGAACCTTAACTGCAGTTTGTTCAGGCATGCTTGCATCCAAATCAGATGCAACCGGAGATTGAGATCCGAATAAGTCCAGATACTGATAGAGCGAGTCGTCTGTCACCGTTAAACCTGACATGGAAATATGAGCATCATCCTGTTGTATACTTAACATGCTCCAGTTAGCAAAACGGGAGAGAAAATCAAAGGTACCCCGGTATTCATCTTTTAAAAAGGTGCTTATTAATCCGGATAACTGAGCGTGGTTGATATAGAGATTAAAATCGGAACCGTTTCTGGATAATGCAGTAACCTGTTCAAGCCTTCCAACGCCATTTGCGAGTTTATAACGCATTTTAACAAGGGCATCTTCAACCAGATTTCCATCGGGAGAACATAAAATGAGATTGTCTTTATAACTGATACTGCAAATAGGTTTCAACTGTTGATCGAGGATATCGAGAATGGTATTTTTCTCGTAAATCCGGCGATTGATCTTCCAGTTCTGTGATTGCGCCAATGTAGTCAGACTTGTAATCCAGTTTCCGGCATCTTCTGACTGAGCAACCATTAACATTGAAATTTGCGTACGTGCATGAAACGAAATGGCTATTCGCTTTGATTGAAGAATTTCCCGGAAATAGGATTGTTCACTCAACAACGAATCCAGAGACTGAATTTGCGCTGAAAGTTTCAGCATTTGTTCGTTTTGTTTAAGGTCGTTCCATAGAGGTGAGGAGAACAGTTCGGAAATGTTGGAATGAATATTCTGTGTTTCAAGAATCAATGCGGCATCGTTGGGAATGCCGTCAAATAAAGGTTTTTCTTTTTCCTGAATGTAGAAATAATAAAAAACTCCGGCCAATCCCGATATTAGCAGCAGTGTAACAAGTATCCCGATGATCAGCGAACGGCTCATTTTTTAATTTCTTCGAAGTTAAGGTGCTCGTATTCGCTTGGTATTCCGATTTGTTCACACAAATTTGTTAAAAGAAGATGAAGCATACACTACAAACAACAATGTTCCGGACAGGTTGCATCCTTGCGGCTTTTGCGGTAATACTGGGCGCATTTGGGGCGCATGTCCTGAAAAGCATTTTAACGGAGCAGCAATTGCAAAGCTACGAGGCCGGGGTGCGGTATCATGTAATGCATGTGCTGGCTATACTGCTTGGTGCCTTGTACGCAGGCAAACTGCCTGATCGGGTTTTACGTGTGGCATACCGGCTGTTTTTTACCGGCATAATACTATTCAGTGGTTCCATTTATTTGCTGACAACCGGACCTGCACTTTTGAATATGTCATTCAAATGGCTTGGACCGGTTACTCCCCTTGGAGGATTATGCTTTATCAGCGGATGGTTGTGGCTGGCCTGGCATGCTAAGAAAATTGGCGGGATACAGGTAGAATAAGTTTACTTCGTAACCTTATTTATCTAATTCTTTTTATGGCATTAATTCTCAAACGCCCATTTGTGGTATTCGACCTTGAAACTACCGGAATCAATATTTCTACCGACCGAATAGTAGAGCTGGCCTATATAAAAATTTTTCCCGATGGGAAGGAAGTAACCCAAACCATGCGGTTCAACCCACAGATTCCTATTCCGGCAGAGGCAACCATGATCCATGGAATTTCCAACGAAGACGTTGCAAATGAGCCCGCATTTAAAACAAAGGCTTCGGAATTGGCAGAATTGTTTAAAGGCTGCGATTTCGGTGGCTTCAATTCCAATAAATTTGATTTTCCCATGTTGGTTGAAGAGTTTCTCAGGGCGGGAATAGAGTTTGATACCGATAACCGGAAATTTGTGGATGCACAACGCATTTTTCACATGATGGAACAGCGCACTTTAAAAGCGGCATACAAATTTTATTGCAACAAGGAACTCATCGATGCGCATCAGGCTGAAGCAGATACACGCGCTACGCTGGAAGTCTTATTAGCCCAGTTGGAGCGTTACCCGGAGTTGCGCAACGATATTGATTTCCTGCATCAGTATTCGGGCATGGATCGCAATGTAGATCTGGCAGGACGTATGATGATGAACGACAAAAAGCAGGTTGTATTCGCGTTTGGAAAACACCGCAACAAAACGGTACAGGAAGTTTTCAAAGCCGAACCCAGCTATTATCAATGGATGCTGGATGGCGATTTTCCACTGGATACCAAACGTAAACTGACCAAATTGTATATCGAATACCGGAAAGGTTAATCAACCTTCGCGATAAAGAATCGAACTATCGCCATAACTCAGAAATCGAAAATCCTGTGCTAACGCATAATCATAAATTTTTTTCCATGCCTGTCCGGCAAAAGCCGCAACCAATAGCAACAAGGTATTGCCCGGTTGATGGAAATTGGTAACGAGGATGTCGACCATACGGAAGGTATAACCGGGCGCAATCAAAATAGAAGTAGACCCGCTGATTTCATCCAGCTGATGCTTCTCCATATAGTTTAAAAGAATTTCCAACGCCGTTGCAGATTCGGGTTTATTATCCGCCATTTCATAGACCTCCCATTGACTGAGATGAAATGGATTTTCATTGTTTTGGCTGAGCTTAACGCCAAACCAGTACAGGCTCTCGAGCGAACGGGTAACAGTGGTTCCAACGGCCACAATGGGCTGTTTTTGTTTCAGCTGCAATTGTAAGGATCGAATAGCATCGATTAGAAAAACAAGTTGTTCTTCATGCATGTCGTGCCCTTCGAGGTTGTCTGATTTGACGGGTTTAAAGGTTCCTGCACCAACATGCAGCGTAATTTCAGTGTGCCGTATTTTTTTTTGTGCCAGCGATTGCATGACTGCCGGAGTAAAATGCAAACCGGCTGTAGGTGCAGCTACCGATCCATCCCAGCGGGCGTAAATGGTTTGATACGTTTGTTCATCACTGGCTGTATTCTCCCGGTTTAAATAGGGTGGAAGGGGCAATAACCCCGCATGTTGCAGTACATCGGCAAAATGCAAACCGGCAGGTTCCCATTGAAAACGTATGATGGCCATATCATCTAAGCGTTCCACCAAATGTGCCGATAATACGATGGTTTGATTTACCTGCATCATTTGCAACTGCAGCGTTTCATCGGGTTTCCAACGTTTGCTGTTTCCCACCATGCATTTCCAGGTGCACGAACCTGTACTGTTGAGGTTGTGCAAATGATCGGGCGGTGAAACCGGATCGATGCAAAAAATTTCGATTTGTGCACCGGTCGCACGATGAAATAAAATACGCGCATGAATAACCCTGGTATTGTTGAAGACAATCAGGCTGTGTTCCGGAATATAGTTTGTGATCTGCTCAAACGTTGCGCTTGAAATTTGCTGATTGCGGAATACCAGCAATTTCGAAGCATCCCGGTTTTCCAACGGGAATCGGGCAATGCGTTCGTCGGGCAGTTGATAGCTATAATCAGCCATCCGTAAGTTTTTCGGATGAGTCATGCAGAGTGGATTCGCAAGATTTATGTTCCTGCTTTTATTTCCCTTTGAATTTCGGAGCCCGTTTTTCGATGAATGCCTGCATGCCTTCCTGTTGATCTTCGCTGGCAAAACACATATAGAAATTTTTGCGTTCAAAATACAATCCTTCCTGCAAGCCCGATTCAAAAGCTTTTAAAACTGATTCTTTTGCCAGACGAACAGCCACCGGTGATTGCTGACTGATTTCTTTGGCCAGTTTTACAGCTTCGTCGAGGTATACTTCATCGGGAACCACTTTATTAATCAACCCTGCACTTAAAGCTTCATCGGCAGTAATAAATCTTCCGGTAAGCACCATTTCCATTGCCAATGCTTTACCAACTGCTCTTGTTAAACGTTGCGTACCGCCTGCACCCGGCATGATGCCGATTTTGATTTCCGGTTGCCCGAATTTGGCCGATTCGCCGGCTACAATCATATCGCAGGTCATGCACAATTCGCAGCCACCTCCCAAAGCAAACCCCGAAACAGCAGCTATAATGGGTTTACTTGTTTTGCGGATTTGATCCCAGGTAGAAAACTGGTCAATCTTCAACATATCAATGGCCGTGTGATTCTCCATCTGTTTGATATCGGCACCGGCTGCAAAGGCGCGCTCGTTTCCTGTAATGATAATACAGCGTACGGCATCATCTTTATCCAGTTCAAGTAAAGCGTTTTTGAGTTCCTGCATCAGTTGCAGATTCAATGCATTCAGTTCCTTAGGCCTGTTCAGGCGGATAAGGGCTATCATGGGCTGGTATTGTGGTTCTACCAGAATAAATTCGTAGGTCATACTCTTTAATTGTAATGCAATATTAAGGGATAAGATGAAATGAAAAATTAAGAATTAAGAATGCGTTACCCACCATAGCGCAGCGGGAATAATGAATAATGAAAAATTAAGAATTAAGAATTAAGAATTAAGAATTAAGAATGCATTGCCCTCCATAGCTTTAACAGAGGTGGGAATAAGGAGATGGCCTTTCACATAAGTCGGACTTCAATTTACATTCTTGTGAATGATAAAAGGGTTAAAGAAGATGAACTTCTTCAGCAAATTTTGTCAGAAATACAAAATCAGAAATACAAAAGGTTTGAATGAATGAAAACAGATAAAAAAAATTAGAATTCCAACGGAAGAAAATCCAGTTCTTTTATTAATCCATTCGGACAAGCATGATCGACAAAGCGGAATTTGTCTTCGTATTCTTTACGGGTGGTGATCCATTTGTAAGTAGTTACATCACCCTGGTAAAGCGGCCAGTTGATGGTATATTCCCACAGTACCAGATTGCGTTGTGCATCAGCAATTTCTATGGTAAATACAGCAGTGGTATTTTCGTTGTCATGATCGTGGGCATATAATTTCACCTCTTTGTCGCTTATGATTTTAGCACGTTCAATAATAAAGGTATTCATGCCTTCCAGTTTCCAGTAAATAATCAGTTTCTGATCCTGAATCTTGATTTTAGGCGTAATCCCGTTGCATGGTTTGTACACCACATAACCTTGATGATCGCGTTCCAGCGATGTCCAGCCACCTTCAATATCCGCTATAGAATTCCATGCTTCGGGCAATGATTCAGGCAATACCCTTTTGGCTTCTGTCAAATCAACCTGTGCGTTTTGCTGAGTCGTTTTTTCAGTACCCGGTACAGAATTTTCATTCGACTGCTTGCACGATAAAAACAAGGTAAAAAGCAGAGCCAGGGGTAGAATTTTTTTCATAACATTTTCCGGATGGGGTAATCAAATGTAGTGAAATCGGATGCAGTTGTTTGAGGCGAAACATAATTTAATTGTTTCTTAATCTCATTGCAGGTCCTGATGGGCAAAGGATTTGATAAGCTGAGTAGATTGCAGATCCTAACAAATGTTTGGAACACTAATTTTGTAAGTCTTTGCTCAGGGTAAAGCTAAAGGTGGTTCCAATACCGGGTGAGCTGCGCACATGAATGGTTTGGTTATGGGCTTCAATGATATGTTTAACAATGGCAAGACCCAAACCTGTTCCTCCCGGTCCACTTTCGCGCGAACGGCTTTTGTCAACTCTGTAAAAGCGCTCAAAGATACGAGATAGGTGTTCCTGCGAAATTCCTTCCCCATCATCGCTTATTTCAACCAGAATATTTTCATCCATATCAAAATAGGTGGCCGTTACGGTACCATTTTCTTTGCCGTATTTAATAGCATTGTTTACAAGATTTACCAGCACCTGACGAATGCGGTATTTGTCGGCAGAAACCCAAAATGGTTTATTGCTGCCGTCTCGTATGAGCAGCCCGGTTCCTCTTTCTTTGGCACGTACCTCCAGTTGTTCGTATACATCTTTCAACAACGTGTTTACATCAAAGCGTTCAAATTCCATCACCAGTTCTCCCGACTCCAGCTGTGATATCGCCAATAAATCGGCCACCAGATCGCTGAGCCGGTCTACACTTTTGGCTGCTTTAGAGAGAAAGCGCATATTTACCTCGGGATCGTTCAATGCACCATCAATCAAGGTGTGCAGGTAACCCTGAATATTAAAAATAGGGGTTTTGAGTTCGTGCGAAACATTGCCCAGAAATTCTTTCCTGAAATCGGCAAGGCGTTTCAATTCTTCCATTTGTTCGTTTTGATCGCGAGCCCATGTAATCACTTCCTTGTTTATTTTTTGAATCGGATCTGAACGCCAACCCATATTGCTGCCCTTGGCATCGTATTTTTTGGTTTTGAGGCTGTGAATGGTTTTATAAATAAGCTTGATGCGGTCGTATATAAAATACTGCAACGCATAAAAGTATAGGGCGAATGAAAGGATGAAAACAGCCATTCCGGCAATGGTTACAGTAAGCAAAGCCCCTTCTGTTGCCCAAAAAAGCAATGCACTGATAAGGATCGTAAGTACGAGTGAAATGATTAAAGCTATGGAAACCGGCTTCGGGTTACGGATCATGCTTCAAATTTATAGCCAACTCCTTTAACTGTCCCAATAAATTCGTCGCCTAATTTTTCACGCAATTTCCGGATATGCACATCAATAGTGCGGTCAACCACCAACACGTCATCGCCCCATACTTTTTCCAAAATATTTTCACGGGTAAAAACCTTTCCGGGCTTACCGGCCAACAAGTACAGCAATTCAAATTCTTTTCGCGCCAATTGAATTTTCTGACCGTGCTTGTACACCAGAAAAGTTTCCCTGTCTATTACCAGATCGCCTGCCGTAATCTTGGTTTCAACGGCCTCTTTGTTGGTACGACGGAGTATGGCATTGATGCGGCTGATCAATACCCGTGGTTTTATAGGTTTGGCGATATAATCATCGGCACCTGCGTTAAATCCGGCCAATTCTGAATATTCTTCGGAACGGGCAGTCAGAAACACCACAAAAATTTTAGAAAGTGCCGGATCGGATTTGATTTGTTTGCAGGTTTCGATACCATCCAGTACCGGCATCATTACATCAAGTAAAATCAGATCGGGTTTGATCTTGCCCGCTTGCTGCAGTGCTTCCTGACCATTGTGAGCCAGATACACTTCGTATCCTTCTTTTTTCAGGTTGTATTGAATGAACTCGAGTATATCGTCTTCATCATCTACGACCAGGATTTTGTAAGATTCAACCATGATTGATTTTTTGGTAAGATTCGACGAATCTTCTTATTCCAATATTACGCAAAGATTAAGTAATTGTTAAATAGTCTGAAGTGCATTAATCATCTCAATTACATTAAATCCGGAACAAACCGGCATAATCACCAATCCATTTTTTCCGGCTTATGATTTTTTGAGGAATTCGGTGCGCAGCACCATTTGTTGTTTGTCTACACGACCTTCAATCTCTGCCGGAGTGTTTGTTAAGCGTATGTTTTTTACAACGGTTCCGCGTTTGATCACACCTGAAGATCCTTTTACTTTCAGGTCTTTGATTACGACTACAGAGTCGCCTTCATTTAATAAATTGCCGTTGCTGTCTTTGGTTTCCATGAGATAGAAATTTTGTTATTGTTGGTAAAATTCAAGAAGAGTATAATATAAACTTACTTCAACCGGAGTAATGTCTGATGGCAAATTAATGGGTTGATCGGGTTGTGAAAAGAAAAGGAACAAGGGTACAAATAGGTCCTTAAGCTCAGGATTTATGGAGATTGCCCTCGCTGTTTTTATTAATTCTTCCGGATCGGCATCCACCAGTTCGGCATTGGTGATGATCTCTTCATAAATTTTGTATTCATCCTGAAATTCATCTTCATCAATCAACAGGAATTCATTTAAAAAATCTTCCAGTTCAATTTCTACATCGTTGTCTCTAGCCTCTGTTAAATACAACGTGATGTTGAGTAATTCGGTTCCACGTTCCAATGTTTTATCTTCAATGTCGAGCCACTCCGGAGTATCGAAATAGTTTTCGTCGCCATGTTTATCTTCGAGGTGATACGACATCAGTAAATCAAAGGCATATTCTCCAACCGGAGCAAGTCTTGGATACAGCGAAAAGATCTGGTCGAATGCATTCACTTTTTCAAGAAATGAAATCTTCGACTCAATCAACGGATCCAATTCGTTGATGACCTTATCGGCAACAGCCGGTTGAAATGTTTGAAGGAGGGTATGGAGAGCGTTAAGGGATGCGTTCATGCGTATTTGTTGATTTGATCTTTATTGAAAGTTGCGATTATTTTTCCTTTCAACGTTTGTCCAAGCAAAGGGGAGTTGGAAGATCGGGAAAGGTTGTTTTTAGGAGTATAATTCCAGCTGGCTTTTGTATCGTAGAGACATAACTCAGCTATGCTGCCTTTGTTGATACTGACTTCCGGTAAGCGAAGAATGCGACGCGGTGCAGAAGTGAGTGCCTTGATTAAAATATCCTGGCTGATCGTTTTGGGTGCGTACATATTTAATAATGGAAACACCGTTTGCAATTGGATCATTCCCTGAGCAGCATATTCAAACTCCAGATCTTTACGTTCAGGGTCCTCCGGAGCATGATCGCTTACAATGCAATCGATGGTACCATCAGCAAGACCATCCCAGAGTGCTTTTTGGTCTTGTTTACTTCGAAGGGGGGGAGTAAGTTTAAAGTGGCTGTTGAAATCTTCAAGTTCGGTATCGGTCCAAATCAGATTGGCAACGCTAACATCACACGTTACCGGCAATTTGGCTTTTCTGGCTTTTCGGATCAGTTCTACGCTGCCTTTGGAAGAAATATGAGAAATATGAATCCGTGCCTGTGTATATCGGGCCAGTTCAATATCGCGGTTTACTATCAGTTCTTCGGCTATATTCGGAATGCCCTTCAAGCCCAGGCGTGTACTCACTTCACCTTCATGCATCATTCCGCTACCGGCAATACTGGCGTCTTCAGCATGGGCCAAAATCAAGCTATTGAAAATGGTGGTGTATTGCATGGCCCTTTCCATAATGCCTGCTTGCATAATGGTTTTGTTGCCATCGGTAAATCCAATGGCACCGGCCTGATGCATATCATACAGTTCGTTCATTTCAGCACCTTCCCGGTTATGCGTTATGGCTCCATAAGGTAAAATATGTACCGGAAGCGAATCGGCTTTGCGCAATATAAACTCGATGTCGGCTTTGGTTTGAACTGTAGGTTGCGTATTGGGCAGGCAGGCAAGGGTAGTAAATCCTCCGGCTGCAGCTGCTCTTGCGGCCGAATCAAGCGTTTCCTTTTGTTCAAAACCCGGGTCTCTCAGTGAAGCGCGCATATCTACAAAGCCGGGAGATAAGGTTTGCCCGGTGGCGTTCATCACTTTTACACCGGATTGTTTCATTTTACCTGAAGGAGAAATTTCCTGAATCAAACCGTTTTGCAGAAAAACATCACATCGTTTGCCATGATAGGCAGATTGAGGATCACAAACGGTAGCCTGAGTAATGATGAGCTTCATATGTTTAAATTAGTCAAAGGTATTGTTCTGCATGGAAAAACCCAAAATTTACCTGTATGGGTTAGAAATCGCAGGGTTATTTCCAGCCTTTTTCTCCGAGCAACGGCACAAATGCAAAGGACTCCAGTTCAATGATTTTATGCGTGTGGATTCCTGTTTTTACCAATGAAATCATTTTTTGTGTTTTGAGATCACCAACCGGAATAACCATAATACCTCCCGTTTTCAACTGACTTACCAGTGTTTCGGGAATAACCGGGGCACCGGCAGTTACAATGATCTTATCAAATGGAGCCATTTCTGCCCAGCCATGTGTTCCATCGCCCCATTTTAAAAAAGGTTTATACCCCATTTCCTTCAACAACTTCACAGCTTTTTTATGCAGATCCTCCACACGTTCAATGCTGTATACCGTTGCGCCCATTTCCATCAATATGGCTGCCTGATACCCTGATCCGGTACCGATTTCAAGAATTTTATCCTTTTTGTGTACGTGCAATACTTCGGTTTGATAGGCAACGGTATAAGGCTGCGAAATCGTTTGTCCGCTGCCTATCGGAAAAGCTTTATCCTGATAGGCATGCGTTTGAAAAGTTTTATTGAAGAAGAAATGCCGGGGTACTTTACCAATGGCTTTTAATACGTCCTGATCTACAATTCCTTTATGTTCCAGCTCTTCTACCAGCTTTTTCCGGGCACCTTTATGAATATAATCGTCTTTTAACACAGCAACAAATAACGCTATGTTGCGACAGGTTAGAGGAGGCAATTTTTAACATTGCGTGAATTCTCCGAATCAACTGTACACTTTTTAGTGTTTTGCCGAAAAGGCATCCTGTGAACGTGAATAAGTAAACATGTAGCCCGTAAGTCTATCCGGTACTTTTGATGAAGTACTTATGATCAAACTGGGAATAGTAGGAGCCAACGACACAAGCCGCAAGCATTTGGAATGCCTGAAAGGCGGTGAAGATTTTGAAATTATCGGTTTGTTTGATCACGATCCACTTCAGGCCGCACGTTTTTGCGAACAACATGGTCTGAAGCAGTTTCTCCAGTACGATGCCTTGTTGCAGGCAAGCGAAGCAATAAATATTCAAACTCCTGTAGGTATGCATTACCGGTATGCTTCACAGGCCATTATGCAATCGGTGCATGTAATGGTAAGCGGACTATTGTCGGAGGATATCCGCGAAGCCCGACACATCAATGAGTTGGCGGTAGAAGCTCAGGTAAATGTAAAAGTACTTCATCACGATAAATTGCATCCGGAAGTAAAAACCCTGAAACGTATTACACGCAAACCGGTATATATAGAATGCAATCGTTTTCAGAATAAGGTATTGAGCATTTCCAATGATTCCATCATTTTTGGCGCGTTATTAAACGATATTGAATTACTCTGTCATCTGGTTGGATCACCGGTTAGAAAAGTAAATACCAATGCAACACGCATATACAACGATTTTGTTGATTTTGTGAATGTGCGTATCGATTTTGAAAATGGATGTGTGGCCAATATGAACTGTGGAAATTTCGAAAATGGCCAGAACAGCTTTATCCGCATTTTTCAACGCAATGAGTGCATTCGGCTCGACCTTGACACGTTCAAACTCATTAAATTGATCCGGACTGAATCGGGCGATTTTGCCGAAGTTCCCTTTCATCAAAACCGTACCAAACCAGAAGATGTGGTAAAAATGGAGCTGCAACAATTTGCCCAAAGTATCAAAAATCGCCAGAAAACATCGCTGGATACCTACCAGACCTTTGAATCCCTGCGTATAGCACATCAGGTGATCGAACGGATTCATCCCAGTACTTTATTCAATGCCTGATCGTTTTTCATTTCATGATGAAACCTTATCTTTGGCAGGGTATGAGGATACCGAACCGGTTGCTTGCCGTGGGATTTACCATAGCCAGTCTACTTTCAGCTTGTGAGTTTTCAGATACCGATAAAGCGGAGATTCCAGCTTATATCTATATTCCATCGTTTACTTTCAATACCGATACAACCCTGGCCAATTATGAAGGGCAAAATTCAAACCGGTTTACCGATATGTGGATTACATCTTCCGGTAATTCCTTAGGTACAATAGGTTTACCGGTTCTTATTCCGGTTCCTCAAAGTGGAACTGCACAAATTGGTGTCGACGCCGGAATCATAAAATCCGGTCAGGACAATGTTCGGATTGCATACCCTATGGTGGCTACCTATTATACCACCGTTCAACTAGCGCCTGATAAAATTGATACAATACGTCCGGTTTTCAGGTATCTGGACAACGTCACCTTTCCACTGATCACCGATTACGATAAAATCTCAACAAGCCGCGGATTTACCCTGAATCAAACGTATGCTTCACCGGGCGACTCGTTGGCGGGTGTGAACGATAACCAATCCTGGGCACCCAATAACTGGTATTTGAAATGCATCGTTTCGCCTCAGTCAACCGCATTTCAAATGTATACTTCGGAGGAATACAGTTTACCCGGTCAAGGTGCGCCGGTTTATATTGAAGTGGATTACAGAACGAATATGCTCCTTCAGTTTGGTTATTATTATCAGGAACCCAATCAACCGGCCAGTCTGGCTACACCGGTAATGGAGCTGTACCCGACAGATACCTGGAAAAAAATATACATTAATCTAACAGATGAAATTTCAATTCGCAGGGCCAATACAAAATTTAAATTCTATTTTGGCTTCTTCAATAATACCGGAACTGTGCAACCCGAATTGTCGTTTGATAATATTAAATTGGTAACCTTTTGATTAAGTTTAGAAGATATCATACCATCCTTTTTATCCTGTTCGATTATCTGTCGGCTTTGATTGCATGGTTCACCTTTTTCCTTTACCGAAAGTATTTTATAGAACCTGAAAAATTCGGATACAGTATTCCGTTTGAAGTGGGACAGCGTTTTTATCTGGGTTTAATGTATGTGCCTTTATATTGGTTATTGATTTATTGGATTACCGGAAATTATAGCGATGTATGGCGAAAATCGCGGATCAAAGAATTGTCCAGCGGATTTACTATCATTCTACCGGGTGTATTGATTCTGTTTTTTACCCTGTTGCTGGATGATGAGGTAGCCTCTTACAACGATTACTATATGACCATTGCAACCTTATTTCTCCTGCATTATGGTTTAACTTTATTTTGCCGGATATCACTGATCACTTATATAAAGACATTGATCCGGTCTAAAAAAATCGGCTTCAAAACCATCATGGTTGGTAACAATCAGACGGCACTCGATATTTACAATGAAATCAAAAATGAACGTTTCCCTTCCGGGTATATGTTTGCAGGTTATGTGACCTGCGATGGTAAAGAAGGCTATCTGGAATCGGCAATGACGCATTTAGGAATTTACAAAGATCTTCCCGGTTTGATTCATCAGCATAACGTGGAAGAAGTAATCATTGCTATTCCCAGTACAAATCACAACGAGATTATACAGGTAACCAATATACTGGAAGATGTGAAAGTGATGCAAAAAATCATCCCGGATACATTTGATATGGTATCGGGATCAGTGCGGTTGGAAAATATTGTTGGAACAGCCTTGATTGAGGTAAAGCACGAGGTAATGCCGCAATGGCAACTGGTGTTGAAGCGAACCATTGATATCCTGGTTGCTTTTGTTGTGCTTTTGTTGCTTTCTCCGTTGTATCTGGTGGTTGCCATTGCAGTGAAACAATCGTCGAAAGGACCTGTTTTTTTTAAACAAATCCGCATCGGCCGATACGGAAAACCCTTTCATATTTTTAAGTTTCGATCTATGTATGTGGATGCTGAACAAACCGGTCCGGCGCTTTCCAGCAAAGGCGATAAACGCATTACGCCGGTTGGACTGATTTTACGAAAATACCGGCTCGACGAAATACCACAGTTTTACAATGTGTTGATAGGGCAGATGTCGTTGGTGGGTCCACGTCCCGAAAGAAAATTTTATATCGATCAGATCATAAGGGTAGCTCCCCATTACAAACAATTGCAACGGGTGAGACCTGGAATTACGTCATGGGGAATGGTGAAATATGGATATGCCGAAAATGTAGCGCAAATGGTAGAGCGCCTGAAATTTGATATCCTCTATATCGAGAATATGTCGATTGCCGTAGATTTTCGCATCATGATTTATACCATCAAAACCATTTTGCAGGGACGAGGTAAATAAGTAAAACGCATGAAAGCAGTAATTCTGGAAGGAATCAATGAACCGTTTACCCTGACCGATTTGCCTAAACCCATTGTGGGAGAAAAGGACGTGCTGGTACGGATCCATGCTGCGGCACTCAATCATCGGGATCTTTGGATTCAGAAAGGGTTGTATGGTGGTTTACGCTTCCCCAGCATACAAGGTAGCGATGGCAGTGGTGTAGTTGTTGAAACCGGAACAGCGGTAGATCCTTCATGGATGAATAAGGAGGTAGTGATCAATGCCTCTTTGAATTGGGGAAAGAATCCGAATACCCAGGCAAAAGATTATATTATTCTGGGCATGGCAAAAGATGGAACGTTTGCAGAATATACCCTGATACCGGCAGACCGGTTGCACCTGAAACCTCCGCATCTCAGTTTTGAAGAAGCATCTGCAATTCCGCTGGCAGGCTTAACAGCTTACCGCGCATTGATAACGAGAGCAGGAGCCAAGGCCGGAGAAACAATTCTTGTTACCGGAGCAGGAGGTGGCGTAGCGTTATTTGCTGTACAATGGGCATTGGCAATAGGTTGCAAAGTATTTGTGACTTCGGGAAGTGATGCTAAAATTGATGCAGCACTAAAACTCGGAGTATCGGGTGGGGTTAATTATAAAAAGGAAAACTGGCACAAAGAATTACAAACATTAAGTGGCGGCTTCGATGCCGCAATCGATAGTTCGGGTGGAGATACCTTTGCACGGTTGGTCGATATTTGTAAGCCTTCAGGTCGCATTGCAATGTATGGAGCCACCCTGGGAGCATTCAGCAGCGGAGTACCTGCTAAAATTTTCTGGAAACAAATTACCCTGTGCGGATCTACCATGGGCAACGACGATGAATTTGCAGCTATGATGCAATTGGTAGAGGATAAAAAAATCAAACCGGTAATAGATTCGGTTTATTCTTTGGGAGATATTCAGCAAGCAGCTCAACGCATGCAGGATGGTGCACAATTCGGCAAAATCGTGCTGAATCATATGTCTTAATTCAGGCTATACCTTACCGTCAATACAAAGTTTCTTCCCGGTGCTTGTATGCCGGAAGCAAAAGTCCTGTAATTAACATCCAGTATATTTTCGATGCCTGCCAATACAAACAAGGAATGTGTGCCCCATCTAAAATTTCTGCTCAACTGCAGGTTGATGGTATACCATGCCGGCATTCCGGAATTGGTGGCGTAAATCAGATTGTCTTCACCGCTGTTGCTATAATTGCTGAGCCGTTTCCAACCGTTGTACAATACAAAAAATGAAGCCTTCAATTGCTTCCCTGAATAGCTCACACTCCCTCTTCCAAAAACCGGTGGAATATGATCCATCGGAATTGGAACAGAATCCGTCAGGTAACGTCCGTAAGTATAATTGATGGTATGTGCTATTGTATAATGTTGTCCCAGGTCGATTCCTTGTAAAAAATTTATTCCATACATGATCGCTTGTTGAAAATTTTGTGCATGCATAACACGCGTAAGTTGTCCTTCAAATAAAACTGAATCCGATGAATTATAAGTGGCGGGTGCAATTCCAATGGCATCCTGCATCAGTGTAGTCCAGGAGGTGAGTTCCAGTTTGGCCGATTTGTGCATCAGGTATCGCGTAATTGTTACTTCTCCATTGTAGGTAGTTTCGTGTTTAAGGTCAGGATTTGGGAGGATCACCTGCACACCTCCCGCAGATTCAAATGTCTTTCCCAGATCATCGATATTGGGTGCTCGGAAACCGCTCGAAACATTGACACTTAAACGCCAGTGCTCAGATGGTTGCATTACTGCTCCAAGCTGACCATTGAGCGCCAGATAATTTTGTTGAATTTGGTCATTCAAAAACGGGAAAAAAGTTTTATCGGTAAAGCGTGCAAATGTATGCACATAACTGCTGCGAATTCCTGCAACAAGGATCAGCTTATTATGAAATTCATATGCATGGTTGATATAGGCAGCTAGGGTTGACATATCAGCACCACCATCGGGATACCGGGTCGACAATGCGGTTCTTTGACCGGTATAAATATTCGACCGGTATGCGTTTGATTGAACATCGTTTCGGGTTCCTTCCATTCCATACATCCACTCATGCCTGCCGCTCCTTTTGCGTGCATCCGCATTCGCTGAAAGTACATGCACTTTTTCAAAACGATTATTCCGGTTCGCACTGTTGAAATTGCGATTGTGTCTGCTTTCTTCAAGGTATTGATACGCAACAGAGATGCGCAAATCGTCGGTGAATTTAGTTTCACGAAGAGAAACAAAATGATAAGCAGCAAGCAATCGTGTTTCAGGTCCGTAATACCATTCGGCTGAATTAAAAGTACCGGTCATGGTATTGATTTCGGTCAAGCGATCGTAACGGGGAACATTGCCGGATGTAGAGTATTGAAAATTCAACAGGTGAGAGAAACTTGCATTCGGGCTGAACAGAATTTTCTGACCCAGATCGATTTGATGATATCCGGAAGGTGTTTGAATATTTGGATCCGGGTTTGCTATTACTTGGTCGATTCCGTTCTGTGTAACCTGAATAGAGTCGCGTAAACCCAGTTGACCAATTGAATTGCTGCGATTTTTACCTTGCATCATATTGCCAAATGCAGCAAAAGAAATACTGGTCCACGATCCCCAATATTTATTTCCGATCGAAATATCCAGATGCGTATTGTTGAACTGGTTTACCAAAGCAAGTCCCCCTGAAGCATTTAAACGGAATAAAATAGAACTGTCAGCCGATAGTGTTGGTTTTCGCGTAATAAAATGCATAACCCCGCCCAGTGCATCGCTGCCGTACATCACCGAACCGGCACCAAAAACAACTTCGGCTTTCTCCAGCATATGCGGGTCTATACGCAGTATATTCTGTAAATGTCCGCCCCGGTAAATAGCATTGTTCATGCGTACTCCATCAACTACCAACAACACCTTGTTGGCCTCAAATCCCCGAAGCACCGGACTTCCACCACCGGCCTGACTTTTCTGCACAAATACTTCTCCGGTATTTTGCAACAGGTCGGCAGTATTCTGCGGATTGAATAAACGAATTTGTTGTTGACTGATGGTTTGCAATTGCCTTGGAATATCTGTTCGTTTTTCTTCGAAGCGTGAAGCAGAAATTACCACTTCATACATATCAACAGAGCTGGTTCGCAAGGCAACACGATAGTTTTG
This sequence comes from Bacteroidia bacterium, assembly GCA_041665785.1. Taxonomy (GTDB): domain Bacteria; phylum Bacteroidota; class Bacteroidia; order UKL13-3; family UKL13-3; genus JBAYIE01. Next base: position 123,148 of record JBAYIE010000003.1, read on the forward strand.
CATTTTTAAAGCGTATGCACTGATTACCTGAATGGCGTATCCGGTAGCATATATGCTGATCTGGGCATCATCTGAAACGACCGTATCAAGTCGGGCTTCACCCTTTGAATTTGTAGTCAATTCATGACGAATGGAAAGTTCCTGTTTATTCGATGAAATCTGAATCCGGGCAAACGGAATTGGTTCTGAAGTAATGAATTCCTGAACGTGAATAGTTTGGCCAGTTGCGGAATGACAACTCAGCGCAAACAAGCAAAAACATAAACCGTTTCGGAATTTATGAAGCCATAATTGAAGTCCGGATGGTACGGCTTGAAAAGAAAATTGGTTATGCATGCGAGGTGGCATACAGCAATGTATTAACTCTTTCTTGCAAATCGTTCTTCGAAATGCACAGGGGCAAACCAATACAGCATCAAAATCCGGGAGTACCGGTACGTAAACGGGGAAGCCAATACAAAGCTCGGTAGGATAATGGCCATATAAATCCAGAAATCGGGATTGTTGCCGATGACCAATACAGCACCTCCCAAAATCAGTAAGATGGCGCAGGTAATAGCATAGCTCACATACATGGCACCCCAGAAAAATCCGGGTTCGATTTCAAACTGTAAATCGCAAACCGGGCAATGGGTATGCATATCCATAAAATGGGTACCAATCGCATTGTGACAAAACAATTTACCGCTTTGGCAACGGGGGCATTTGCCCTGCGCCATGGCTTTAATTTTGGAGGGAGTATATTGATTGCTCATTTTCTGTATTCGGATCAGGCGTTTTGTGCCTTTTTTTTGTTGCGGAGGTTTTTCCACCAAACCAATCCAAATACAGTAGCAATCGAATAGGGCAGGGCCAATAAATAAAGGATGCCGGCATTCAGTGAATTTCCAACTTCTGTACCATTTTTACGTGCCTCTTCCAGGGAGGTCTTGCACATCGGGCATTGGGCCATCACTTCAACAGAGAGGCTCAGTACGAGAAGTAAAAGCAACAGGGCAACACTTCTTTTCATGGGGCAAATATACGCTTTTTAAGGTTATCGTTCAAAAGGTGTAATAGGGCGAAATCATGAGGTAAACAATCACTCCTGTAGTTGTTACATACAACCAGATAGGGAAGGTCCATCTTACCAATTTGCGGTGTCGGGCCACATCCATTTTTAATCCGTAATAAAACGACAACAATACCAGAGGTAATACTACGGTTGCGCAAAGTATATGGGTTAACAAAACTGCAAGATATACCGGACGCAATGGGTTATCGGCTGGGAAACGGGATTCGTTGCCGAAATAATGGTAGGTAACATAACTAATTAAAAACAGACTGGACAAAAAGAAGGTGAGCAAATTCAATCGTTTGTGTATGCGTATTTCTTTTTTCCGGATGAAATAAAGGGAAGTCAGCAGCAATACCGTGCACATTGAATTAATCCATGCGTTCAGTTTGGGGAGCATAAAAACAAAGGGAGGAGTTTGAGCCGGACGTGGCAACCACTGGCGATTCAATACCACAACCAAAGCAAATACCAGCAGTGAAACAGCCAATACTAATCTGAAATAGAATTTATCTGTCATGGGATTATTTAGCGCGGTTATGATAATCGTATAACAGCACTTTTACATCGTCTTTGAGTCGTTTAATCTCTACATCATCCAACCCATCATAAATTCCGCGAATATGTTTTTCTTTATCTACCAGAATCAATTGCTGACTGTGATCGATGGTTTTATCCTCCATGGATACAGGCAATAAATAACCCTGTCCGGTTTGGAATATGGCATCTTTTGATCCGGTTACAAAATACCAGATGGTGGGATCCGCCTTAAAACGTGCAGCATATTCGTGCAATACAGGAACACTATCGTTTTCCGGATCTACCGTATGCGAAATGAATTTTACTTCAGAGAATTCTTTTAGCTTCTCATAAACCGTTTGAACTTTGGCATTCATCATGGGACAAACATCTTCGCACGATGCAAAAAAGAAATTGGCAACATAGATATACCCGTCAAGATTCTTTTGAGTTACTGTATCACCCAACTGATTTATCAGTCTAAAATCGGGAACAGCATAGTAAATGGTGTCTTTCTGCTGAACGCCATCGGGTTCAATGCGTTCTCCATAAAATGGGAGTGAATTGAAGTTTTGCTTTCCCTGATTGAATACCAGAAAAATAAGAATTGGGACTACAATGAGTCCCAATGCTATGTAAAAAGTATATGATTTGCGTGGCATTTATTAGCGCAGCAAGGCAGTAAATTCTCCTTCAATCAACATCAACGCTACAAGGTAAATTACCAGTACCATCGGATAGATGATGAGTCGCGACAGCCAGTTGCGTTCAAACTTCATATGCATAAAAACGGCAACGATATAATATGCTTTTACAACTCCCAGCAACACGAATAAAAAATTCTTCATGAGTGAGTGGGTGCTGAGCAGCATAAAATATAAAGCAATATCGACCAGCGTCAGTGCAAACAGAATCCAGAAGGTTCTCCAGATCTGTGCTTTCATGTTATGCGGTGGTTCGGTATGTTCCAGATGTTCGGTGTGTTCCATTGTTATTTCGATTTAGAATTTATTGTGAACATTAAATTAAATAGAAGAAGGTAAATACAAATACCCAAACCAGATCTACAAAGTGCCAGTAAAGGCCTACTTTTTCAACCATCTCATAGTGTCCGCGTTTTTCATACGTGCCTTTTAAAACATTCAGATAAATGATCACATTGATCATCACCCCTGAAAAAACGTGAAAACCGTGGAAGCCCGTTACGATAAAAAAGAGTGCAGCAAAAGCGGTTGGTCCAAAAGGATTGCCGTGCAGGCTGGCTCCTTCGGTAATAAAGATGGTCCATTCCCAGGCCTGACAACTTAAGAATCCAAGTCCGCCCAGAATGGTAAGAAACATATAAAAGGCCACTTCCTTTTTGGCCATACGGTGACCGGCTTCAACAGCCAATACCATGGTAACCGAACTGAAAATGAGAATAAACGTCATGAGACTTACAAAGAACAAAGGCAGGTGCATTCCGTGGATGAAAGGAAAATGGTTGAACACCAGTTCAGGCAAAGGCCAATGCGCTGTACTGAATAATCCCGAATGTTGCATTTCTTCTACAAAATTCTCCGAAAGATGTTGCATGGGTTTAATCAATTCGTTGGCCATCGACGATGGGAAACTGTGACGGATAAAACCATATGCAGTCAGCAGGGAAGAGAAAGTGAATGCATCGGATAACAGGAAAATCCACATCATTAATTTTCCATAACTCACGCTGAATGGGGATTTACCACCACCCCAGGTGAACTTTTTCTCAGTAGCTAAAGTTGAAGTGTTTGACATATCTGTATGCTGTGTTATTATTATCGGTTAAGCAAAAAGAAAAAATACAGGTAAATCCACAAGGCACCGATAAAGTGCCAGAAAGTGGTGCACATACCAATGCTCAGTATGTTTTTTCGATGAACCTTGAATTGATAAGATTTAATCAGAATGGCAGTTACAAAGCCCAATCCCAGCAACACATGAAAAAAGTGTGTAGCTGAAATCACATAAAGAAAAGACTCTGAAGGATTGCCGGTTAAGAAAACCTGGTTGTCGACCAATTGACCCCAACCAATCCACTGGCCGGCAATGAATGCAATACCAGCCAAAAGGGTTAGGAATGTAAATAATTTTACCCGTTCCAGTTCATCGCGTTTGGCCGAACGGTAAGCAAGTTGCATAAAAAGTGAACTTGCAAGAGCAACAAAAATATTGATGGTAAAAGCAGTAGGAAGATCAAATACCCGCCAGTTACCTTCACCGCGACGAACAATGTACGCACTTGTAAACGCGGCAAACAACATAATGCTGGCAATGATCATGAGCCACAACACAAACCTTTTCGGGTTTAGTCCGGTTTCGGCTTCGGTCGATGATGGTAGAGGTTGCATCACTTGGGTAATCATCATATTTTATCGAATAAATAAGCCAGTTGTACCAGCGGTAAATACAGAAATGAAGCAAACATAAGCCGGCGCGCATCTTTGTTTTCGCAGGTAACAAACAAACGAAACGCAAATCCTGTCAACACAAGTCCTGCAACAATTGCAATAATACCTCCGGTAAGTCCCATAAATCCTTCCTGTGTTGGCAAAAATCCCATAGGAACCAACATAACAGTAAACATCAGTGTTTGTAAGGCAGTCTTCTTGTCTTTTCCATACGATGGCAACATTTTAAATCCTGCCCGTTTATAATCTTCATCCAGAATCCATGCTATGCTCCAGAAATGCGGGAACTGCCAGAAAAATTGTACGCCAAAGAGTATGAGCCCTTCTGACGTAATGGTTCCGCTAAATGCAGTCCAACCCAACAATACAGGCAAAGCTCCCGGAAATGCACCCACAAATACCGATACCGGTGATACACGCTTCATTGGGGTATACACAAACGCATACATCAGCAGCGAGGCCAATGCCAGCATACTGGTAAGCTGATTCAAAAAAACGCCCATCATCCATACGCCTGCAATGCCCATGAGTAAACTGGCAATTCCTGCCTCATTTACGCTCATGCGCTCGGTTGCAACCGGACGGTTGGCGGTACGAATCATCAAACGATCGTATTTCTTTTCAATAATCTGGTTTAATCCGTTTGAAGATCCAACAACCAGAAATCCACCAAGGGTTAAAACCAGGAAGTCGCTCCAAATAATTCCCTGAAATCCCGAAGCGGTTAAATACGTTATTGCCGCCGAAAAAACGACCAACATGGTCAGACGTGTTTTGACCAGCTGGTTGTAATCCGTAATCTTTTGACTCAGCCAACTTGCCTGAGCAAGGGTTGTGTTATGTTGTACTACTGTTTTCAATCTTTTCTTTCTCCACTTTCAATTGCCACGGTTTGTACTTTCGTAAAAACCATTAAGGCGATAAATAATGCCAAACCTGCAATCAGGCTTCCGATAAACAAATGAATAGCCTGCATTTGTCGCGGAAAGCCAAAACTGTCTAATATCTTACCCGAAAAAATCTGCGTTCCAACCAACAATAAGATGGCTAAAACGGCTCTGTATATTAACGAATTCCGCGCAAAACTTTTTCGGATTTTCAATGTCATCCAAACCACAAAGACCATGGTTACCACAGATAACGACCGATGTACCCTGAAAATCGTTCCCATTTCACCAATCCATTTCAAACGGTTTTGTTCACCCAAAATTGCTGCAATCTGATCGGTACTTGCTCTTACCTGAGTACCCACCAATGTTTGTATCAGAATCAGCAACAACACCACCAGAATGATCGGTTTGATGGTTGAATCAGCCTGCAATTGCGGAATAACAAATTGCTGCGACCGCGTAATGGTATAAATAAGTAAACCCACTATAATCAATGCAATGAGCATATGGATGGTAATCATCCAATGCACTAAATTGCTGCTGATCACTTTGGCGCCAATCCATCCCTGAAATCCAACGAGGATAAAAGCTACAAAACTGAGCCAAAACACGGTCTTATCGGTTTTCAGATAAGGTATGGCAAAGAACACGGTTAAAAATATAAAGAAGCCGGTAAAAACTCCAATCAACCGGTTGATGTATTCTGTCCAGGTTTTGTATACATCAAAGTCGGCTATCTCGTGACCCGCTACTTTAAACTTTTCTTTATAATCAGCCGGTAATTCGTTCACATCGGTTGGAGGGACCCATTTGTCGAAACATTTAGGCCAGTCCGGACATCCCAGTCCCGATCCTGTACTTCTTACCAGGCCACCAACAAAAATCAGAAAAAACACGGAAGCGATGGTTAAAATACCAAATCTTCTGAAGCGTCTTTCTGATCGGTCAGTTATTAAGTTCATCAATCGTTATAAGAACGTTTCAACCTTACAACCCCGAAGGAGCAATGGTTGTTGCTTTATGATCATGGTGAGCCGGTGCTGGTTCTGCCATTACATCGGTTTGACCTTCATCTGGAATATTTTGAGGAATAAAATCTTCTTCAGCGCCCGGTTTGCTGTAATCATATGGCCAGCGGTAAACATGTGGAATTTCTCCCGGCCAGTTGCCATGCATATGTTTCATCGGAGCAGTCCATTCCAGCGTATTGGAACGCCATGGGTTTTGCGGAGCACGTTTTCCTCTGAAAATAGAGCTAAAGAAATTGTAGAGGAAAATAACCTGTGCAATTCCACCAATAATGGCTGCAATGGTGATGAATTCATTCATATCAATAAATACATCGAACTGATCGTATGCAGTATTGGCGTAATACCTTCTAGGAACGCCTGCCAATCCCATAAAATGCATCGGGAAGAAAACGCAATAAGCTGAAATTAGAGTCAGCCAGAAATGGATATAGCCCAACGGCTCATTCAACATCCGTCCAAACATGCGCGGGAACCAATGGTAAATTCCGCTCATCATACCGAAGATTGCAGCGCTACCCATTACCAAATGGAAGTGAGCAACAACGAAATAAGTATCGTGCAGGTTGATATCCAGAGTGGCGTTACCCAACCAGATTCCGGTTAAACCACCGGTAATGAAAAACGAAACCAGACCAATAGCAAACAACATAGCCGGTGTTAAATTCAAATTGCCTTTCCACAACGTGGCCAGGTAATTGAAAGTTTTTACGGCCGATGGCACCGCAATGATGAGCGTGCCGAGCATAAACACCGATCCGAGGAAAGGATTCATACCCGTTATAAACATATGATGTCCCCAAACAATAAACGAGAGAACAGCAATGGCAAGAATGGATCCGATCATGGCACGGTAGCCAAAAATAGGCTTGCGTGAGTTGGTGGCAATTACTTCGGAGGTTATTCCCAGTGCAGGCAACAGAATGATATATACTTCGGGGTGGCCCAGGAACCAGAATAAATGCTGATACAAAATAGGAGATCCGCCTACGCGCTCAATACCTCCGGCCAGATCGGCAGGGATATCGGAGAGGTAAAAGGAAGTACCGAAACTGCGATCCATGATCAACAGTAAACCTGCACCCAACAATACCGGGAAAGATAACAATCCCAATACTGCCGTAATTAAAAAGGCCCAAATGGTCAGCGGTAAACGCGTCATTTTCATTCCTTTGGTTCGCATATTCAATACTGTGGTAATATAATTTATACCACCCAGCAAAGCAGAAGCAATAAACAGAATAATGGCTACAAGCCAAAGGGTCATACCGGTACCTGAACCGGGTATAGCTTTTGGAAGTGCTGAAAGAGGAGGGTAAACCGTCCAACCGGCTGATGCGGGTCCGCCTTCAACAAACAAAGAACAAACCAATACAACCGATGAAAGCCAGAAAAACCAATACGACAACATATTCAGGAAAGGCGACGCCATATCGCGCGCTCCCACCTGTAATGGAATCAATAAGTTCGAAAAGGTGCCGCTCAATCCGGCAGTCAATACATAAAACACCATGATGGTACCATGAATCGTGATCAGCGCGAGGTAAAAGTTGGGATCCAGCTTTCCGTCTTTACCCCAATGCCCGATAATGCTCTCCAAAAATGGGAATTTCATATCGGGATATGCCAGTTGCAGACGGAAGATCAGCGACATGGCCATTCCCAAGGTTCCCATAATAATACCGGTAATCAGGAATTGCTTTGCGATCATTTTATGATCCATGCTGAATACATACTTGGAGATAAAACTTTCCTGATGATGGCCATGATGAGCATCATGGTTGTGGTCATCGTGATGTGCGTGTTCGTTGCTCATATGTCAGTTCGTTGTTTTCGTTGATTTATTTACTTGCTAATGGGCTGATTTGTGGAGTGCTGATATCGACCAGTTTAGGCTGCGAAGCAAGCCATTTGGCATACTCAGCCGGACTGTCGACCACTACTTTCATTTTCATGCGGTAATGTGCGCTTCCGCAAATTTTATTACATAAGAGAATGTAATCGAAAGTGGGTTTGTTCAGCTTATTGCGCATTTCAGCTGTGGTAATGGTGGGTGTAAATTCAAATTGTGTGGGTAGGCCGGGAACAACATTCATTTGTACGCGGAAATGCGGTAAATAGGCGGAGTGGATAACATCTTTAGCTCGAAACTTCAACGCAATCGGTTTTCCAACCGGTAGATGCAATTCGGTTACCACAATATCATCTTTGGCTTTTGCATCTGCAGGATCAACGCCCAATGCGTTTACCACACCAATTTTGCGGAAATCGTGAGCGCCCAGTTTATTATCAGCACCAGCATAGCGGGCATTCCAGCCAAACTGGAAGCCATATATTTCAATATTGATCGCTTTTTCGTCGCGTTGATTCATGATGGTACTCCAGGTTTGTAATCCACGGATTACCAAAACTGTTAATACAATTGCCGGAACAATGGTCCAGATAAATTCCAGTTTGTGATTATCCGGATAATAAAGTGCTTTACGTTTACCGTCTTGTTTGTATTTGTATGCATACCAGAACAGGATAACCTGTGTGATGATGAATACAACACCTGTAATGGCCAGGGTTATAAAGAACATATTATCGTAGGTCTTACCATGCTCTGAAGCCGATTCTGTTGCATTTACTGTCAGACGGCCGTGCACAAACATTTCCCACACAGTTAATCCCAAACCAATAACCATAAACAACAATAAAACTACACCGTTAATGCTGGTCCAGTTGATAACCTGTTTACCTCTGATTTCACCGATCATTCCCAGAATGTCTAATACCAGGGCAATAACCATAAACAATAACACCCCAATAATGATGAGTAACCAGTTTACTTTTCCTTTCATGGAAGCACTTGCTTCTGCCGGCACCTGAACTGATCCGTTAGCCGTTGCAACACCGGCTGAAGCTACTTCAGCAGGTTTTTCGCTTTCGGCTTTGATGTAAGCTATAATCGATTTTACCTGATTATCGCTCAACTGCTCGAAAGGAGTCATCGGGGATTGGTTGTTCTCGTTGAACAATTTCACCGCAACCGGATCTCCGGCCTGGATCATTTTTTGTGAATTTTTAATCCAGCTGATCATCCATTTTTCATCGTGGCGCTTGTGCGCATCTTTCAATGCCGGCCCAACTACTTTGTCGTTCATGGCATGGCACGAGGTACAGTTTGCATTAAACAACTGTGCGCCTTCCTCGGCAGTCTGGGCATTCACACGAATTGTGAGTAATGCAGTCAGTAAAAACAGGGTACGTAAAACGTTTGTCATTAAGTTCATTTTACTAAAAGGTTGATATAGATCATTTTTCCAGTGTGCGAATCTATACGAATTATTTGAGTTATCTAATAGATGCAAAAAAAAATGATAACACGCGAAGAATGGCTGCTGTCAAGGGTTAACATGCAGAGTACCAAAAATAATTACCCCTAACTTATCTTCGTTTGGGGGCTTTGGTGTTGATAAGTGCAGGTTTGGTTTTAAGGCTGTCGACTGCTTTCGCCGGCGACAAGGTATCCTGTTTTTCAATCAATGAATTTTGATATTCGTTCACTTTAGATGGCCATACCCTGATTCCATAATTGGATTTGCCCCGTAACATTGGCGCAGCATATATCAATGATGCTGTGCGGTTTAATGCAACTGATCTGAAATTCTCACCGTCAAGCACAATTGCTGTGATCAGATTTCCGTTTTCAGCATCCCACATCTTGAGGCTGCCATCGTTGCAACCTGTAATAATATATTTCGAATCCCGGCTAAAGGCCACACTGGTTACTTTCCAACATCCCATACCAAGTTTTCGGATTTCTTTGCCTGTTTTTAATTCCCAGACGCGTGCCGTTTTATCGTTGGATCCACTCACCATCCATTTACCATCTCTGCTAATGCTTATTTCGTTCACAATATCTGAATGCCCTTCGAATGTCTTTTCCAATTTTCTACTTACAAGATTGAATACTTTTATTTTTGGATCGGCGCCGGAAATATAAAGTTGTTGCCTGTTGCGGGTTTGTGCCAATGCATAGACCGGTTGTCCAAATTCAAGCGTTCTCACAATTTTTCCGGTGTTTATTTCCCACATCAAAACCTTTCCGTCATCTCCACCCGAAAAAAGATATTTGCGTGAAATATCAAACAATAAGGCATTTACCTTATTGGTGTGTCCTTCAAATAATTTTATCTGACGAAAAACAGAATCATAAATATGAATGGAATTGTCGCTGCAACCTGCGGCTAGCAATCTGCCGTCGCGGCTAAAACGGAGTGCATGAACCGGAGCAATGAGTCCTGATATGGTTCTCAGGTAAGCAAAAGTACTGTCGGCTTTGTAAATATTGATTAGTCTGTCGGAACCTGCAGATGCAATTATACCTGCATCTGACAAGGCCAGACAATTCAGATCTCCGGTATGATTTGGTAGAATCGTAATAGGTTCTGATTGTTGCGCATAACCTGAAACGTACGTGAAAAGCAGTATTAAAAAAGATAATTTTCTCATGCTTCAAAACTTTGTAAAATTCCTGAATTACCCAAAATCAAAATTTACTATGGTCAAATACAGATTTCTCCTTTATTTGCCGTTTCAAATCGAATTAAGCATGAATAAGAAATTATTGTTGTATTTCCTGTTGATTCCCGGTGTACTCGCCGCCCAAAATAAATTACTTTCCGTAGAAGATGTAGTTACAAAACAAAGAACTACACTGGCACCCGACCGCCTGATGCAATTGCAGTTTCTTCCCGGAACACATTCCTATAGCTGGGTAGCTAAGCAAAAGGGAAAAGAAGTTTTGATCCTCCAAAATGCAGATAACCTCAAAAGAGATACCCTGATGGATATTGCTGTATTCAAAGATTTGATGAACGGTACTGGAGTGGATGTGCAACTTCCGGAACGATTTCCGTTTATCACATGGATGAATGCCGAGGAATGCCGGTTTATGTACAGCAATGTATATTTTCAATTGAACATACGCTCCAAAAGCATGAAGGTCTTAAACCGTATACCTAAAGAAGGCACAGACTTCGAAGTGGATACAACCAGCAAACGCATTGCCTTCAATATGGGCGATAATCTTTGGGCTTTTGCCGGCGATACTTATGCCTCTTATGAGAAAGCAACCAGCAACGTAAAATCAGATGGAAGTGCATCACCCAAAGATTTTGTGATTACCATGGATGGAATGTATGGTTTGCAAAACGGAAAAGCTGCTCACCGGAATGAATTCGGAATCCTGAAAGGCAAGTTTTGGTCGCCGGCCGGAAACCGCCTGGCTTTTTACAAAATATACGAAGGCATGGTTACCGATTACCCGTTGCTAAACCTAAGCCAGAAACCTGCAACCCCCAACAATATAAAATACCCGATGGCCGGCGCTACCAGTCATACAGCACGTATTCAGATCTATGATTTCAAACGCAAAATTGCCTACCCGATCATTACCGGGGCTCCGGATGAACAATACCTTACCAATATTTCATGGAGCCCGAATGAAGAAGATATCTATGTCTCTATCGTAAACCGCGATCAGAACGAAATGAAGTTTAATAAATACGATGCAACAACCGGAGCATTTATTAAAACCTTTTTCATTGAAACCCATGCCAAATACGTTGAACCAAAACATCCCATCGTATTTCTTCCCAAATCAAACCGCTATTTTATCTACCAAAGCGAAAGGGACGGGTACAATCATCTGTATTTATACGAGCAAAATGGCAAATTGGTTCGCCAGCTGAGTAAAGGCAATTTCGACGTTACTGAATTGCTGGGATTCAACCAGACCGGCACCAAAGCATATTATATGGCAACGTCTAATAACGGCCTTGATCGCCAGTGTTTTGCAGTAGAAATTGAAACCGGAAAAACCGTAGCGGTTACACGCAATCCGGGAATTCATCAGGTTGTTTTCAGCGACGATGGTAAATATTTTTTGGATTCATATAGCAGCCTCACAACTCCCCGGAAAACAATACTAACCGCCGATGATGGATTAGAAAAAGCCGTATTGCTGCATGCCTCAAACCCTCTCATGGATTACAAACCTTGTAGTATCCGTATTTTCCAATTGCAATCCGGCGATAAAACCACACCCTTGAATTGCCGCATGTTTTTCCCGCCCAACTTTGACTCAACCAAAAAGCATCCGGTACTTATCTATGTATATGGCGGCCCGCATGTACAATCGGTAACCAATAGCTGGCTTGGTGGTGCCGATATGTGGTTGTACTACATGGCCCAGCAAGGATATGTTGTATTTACAATGGACAACCGGGGATCGGACAATAGAGGACTGGATTTTGAGCAGGCTAGCTTTCGTGCATTTGGGAAAGTAGAACGCGAAGATCAAATGACCGGTGTTGATTTTTTAACCAAACAAAAATATGTTGATTCAAAACGTATGGGTGTATTCGGTTGGAGTTTCGGTGGTTTTATGACCATTGGTATGATGACACATTCGCCGGTATTCAAAGCCGGTGTGGCAGGCGGGCCGGTTATCGACTGGAGCCTTTATGAAATCATGTATACCGAACGCTATATGGATAAACCGGTTGAAAATCCGGAAGGGTATAATGCAAGCAATTTATTAAACGATGCAAAAAACCTGAAAGGCGATTTACTCGTGATCCATGGTACCGATGATGAAACAGTAGTTTGGCAGCACAGTTTACAGTTTATTGAAAAATGTGTGAATGAGAAAGTACAGGTAGATTATTTTGTTTATCCCGGTCATAAACACAATGTAATGGGAAAAGACCGGGTACATCTGATGCAAAAGATCACGGATTATTTTAAGCTACACTTATAGTCTGCTAGGAGCAATTGCTGCATATACTGGCTGTTTTCTTTTGAATACAATTTATTCCGGATTTATTTGTCGGGAGGAATTTTATATGTTTTTTCTGGGCGATTCACTGAAGAATGCGCTAGCTTACCTTCATGGGATTATCCTTGAAGACTATTAGCGACGCTTACCTTTTATTCAGATTCTTCGATTTTACTGCTTAACAGAAACCTTTTATTAAAACGGCTATATTTTCACATGTAAAATCGGTCAACCATACTTTTTAGTATGTTAGATTAAAGTGTAAATGATGAAGTTAGAGTAACATATAAATAATGGTGGTTAATAAGCTGATAAATGATTATGGAATGATCTGGATATATGAAGTTTATCATACAACACTTCTTGTTATTTGACTTAATTTGTCAGAAGTTATGCGCTGGGTCTACATTTTTTGGTTCATTTTGGCTGTAACGCAGAGCGGTTGTTGTATACTTATTTGTGATTGTTTTGATGAAACGGATGCTGCAGTCGCATTTAAATTTAATCTGGATAGCACAACCTCTGGGGCTTTTAAAAAGGAAGAGCTTGCCAATACTTATTTTATTAGATATGTTAATGGGGGTACGACAGTTGATACGTTAGATAGGATTGATACATCAGAAGTAAACGGGAATAGTTATTGGTTATCATTCGTAATTTGGAATGATCCCCAAATTGAGCATTATGAAAATCCGGATACCTATAAGATAATGAATGATTCCTTGAATTTAAATCTGGCTATTACACATATTGTCGCACATGGGAATATCCCGAATAAGTTATGTTGCGCTTGCTATTCAAACGAGTATATCAAATATAAAGTAAATGGCATCGACTTCGAACATAAAAGCAGCAACGGTAGAAGTAATGCAACGAATTTGATCAACAAACCTTGACCATTTTTTGCTTATAACGAGTCAGAACTTGTTTATAAGTCAAAATAACTTCAAATCAAGATTCCATTATTTTCGTCCTATGCGAATTCATTTTATTTCCATAGGCGGAGCCGTAATGCACAACATGGCACTGGCCCTGCATCATAAAGGTTACCGTGTTTCCGGTTCAGATGATGAAATTTATGAACCGGCCAAATCCCGACTTGCCAACTACCATTTATTACCGGCCTCTATGGGTTGGGATGCTTCCCGTATCACGCCCGATATAGATGCTATTATTTTGGGAATGCACGCCCGGAAAGAAAATCCGGAATTGATTCGTGCTCAACAATTGGGATTGAAAATTTATTCGTTCCCTGAATTCATGTACGAACAAACCCGTAATAAAAAGCGCATTGTCATTGGAGGAAGTCATGGTAAAACCAGTACAACGGCTATGATCATGTTTGCGCTTCAATACCATGGAGTGAAATTCGATTATCTCGTAGGTTCCATGATCGAGGGATTTGAAACCATGGTTGGGTTAAGTGAAGAAGCGCAACTGGCTGTTTTCGAAGGCGACGAGTACCTGACTTCCCCTTTGGATCTGCGACCGAAATTTCATGTGTATCAGGCCGACATTGGTATCATAACAGGTATTGCCTGGGATCATATCAATGTGTTTCCGACCTATGAAAATTATGTGCATCAATTCGAAATTTTTATAAAAGACTTGCCTCAATCCGGAGCACTCATTTATTGTGCCGACGATCCGGAAGTAAAACGCGTTTCCGAAAACACACCTTGCCTTGCCCGCCGGATACCATATCATACTCCTCAAAATCATGTTTCAGAAGGTATAGCCTACCTGGATATGAACGGACAATCTATTCCGCTGAAAGTGTTTGGCAAACATAACCTGCAAAACATGATGGCCGCTCAATTTGCCTGTATAGAAGCAGGCATCAGTGCAGAACAGTTTTTTGAGTCCATGCGCCATTTTAAAGGAACCGCAAAGCGTTTGGAATTACTCAAAGAAACCGGTGAGAGTATTATTTACAGAGATTTTGCCCATGCACCTTCCAAATTGAAAGCCACCATTCATGCTGCAAGAGAACTTTTTCCGGAACGTAAACTCATAGCCGTTTATGAACTGCATACCTTCAGCAGCCTCAACAAAGAATTTCTTCCGCAATATGCCAACAGCATGCAGGAAGCCGATGTGAGAGCCGTATTGTTTAGTAAACATGCACTGGAAATGAAAAAAATGCCCATGCTCACGGAGAACGAAGTGGCGGATGCCTTTGGAGAAGGGGTGAAGGTATTCAGCGATAAAACAGCCTTGCATCAATATCTCAGGCATCAATATAGCGGCAAAGAAAATATGTTATTGATGAGTTCCGGTACCTTTGATGGAATGCCAACTGATTTCTGATCCAGGAAATTATTTCACGCTTTGTAAAGCCTTTACAATGGCGTCTGTCGGTTGATCGCGCATGCATTTAAAATGGCCTTTGGGACATTGCGCATATCCGATTTTAGTGCAGGGCCGGCACGACAAATCCTTCACTTCAAAAGTAGTATTGCGGTTGGTTTGCGAACCATAATATGGATACATACCAAACGCAGGAATGGTATTTCCCCAAACCGATACAATGGGTTTTTGAAATGCTGCTGCTATATGCATCAGACCGGTATCATGCGTAAGCACAAGGGAAGCTAATTCTATCACCAAAGCCGATTGATGGATACTGAGAGCTCCGCATAAATTCTGTACATGATTTCCTGACGCTTGTACTATTGCATTTCCAGTTTCCTGATCTTCTTTTCCGCCCAATAAAAGAACGGGTACCGAAAGTTGACTGCAAATAGAAATTAACTTATCCGTTGGTAAACGTTTGGTCGCATGTTGCGCTCCAATGGCTGCAGCAATAAAGGTTGCCGGCAAATGGGGAAGTATCGGTGTATCGGATGGAATAAAATAATCCAGTCCTTTTTCATCGTTATACACTTCCAGATGCTTCACGGTTTGCAGGTACCGGTCTACAATATGCACACGGGGTAATTGATTGATTTTAAAATTTACCATCAACCATTTTAGCAGATTCAGTTTGTTGAAACTGTTCGACAGTACGCCAAGTCGTTGCTTGATCCAAAAGGTTCTGATATTCCGGTGAAGATCGATAATGCAATCAAAATTTTCCTGTCTCAGTTCCTTTACCGTTTCATTTAAACTAGGTTTTAAAACATGGATTTTATCGATATACGGATTTGCTTCCAGTAAAGTATGATAAACCGGTTTGGTCAGGTAATGCAATTCAACGCCCGGAAGCTGAAGTTTTAAACAGCGGATCACCGGTGTGGTTAATACAATATCACCTATGGAACTAAAGCGAATGATGAGGATTTTTTGAACCGGCATATGCTGTTGCGAAGTAAGGAAAATTAGACGTTTCGCCTAATTTTAGATAAGCCTAAAAAAATATTTTGGATAATGGAATAATGATTTTACATTTGCCTCGAAATTAACCGGAACGATGTGTTTTGTTCCCTGAATCTTACCACACATGAAGAAGAATAAGTTAAGCATAAGTTTGTTACTGGCATTTTGGATGATTTTAGTTCTGGCCTGTTCCAAATTCGAACCCGATGCACCGGCTGAAGAAGATACGCTCGACGGACCGGTTGCCGGATTATCAGGCGAACAACATCAGCAATTTCTGGCAGGCGACCGGGCATTCAACGATGAGGTATTCACAGCTGAAAACGGATTGGGTCCTGTATTCGTAGCAGCCAGCTGTGGCAGTTGCCATGCCGGCGATGGCAAGGGACATCCGTTTGTTGCACTTACACGTTTCGGGCAAGTGGATTCGACCGGGAATAAATTTCTGGATAAAGGGGGACCACAATTACAGCATAAGGCATTACCCGGATACGAACCGGAACAGATCCCTGCCGGTGCAACATCAACGCGGTTGGTGGCTCCCATGAACTCGGGTATGGGATACCTCGAACTGGTTTCGGATGCCGATATACTGTCCATGTCTGATCCGACCGATGCCAATGGCGATGGAATTTCAGGGGTACCTAACTGGAATAAAGTTCCTGCTTATATTACCCCACCGGCCGGAAGTGCTATACAAAACGGAAAGTACATTTGTCGTTTCGGAAAAAAAGGAAGTGCCTATAATCTGCTTCAGCAAACAGCAGGAGCGTACAATCAGGATATGGGTATAACTTCCACTTACGAACCTAAAGATGTATTTAGCGGCGAGGATTTAGACCCTGAAGTGAGCAATCAAACGGTACAAATGGTGGTGTTTTATCTGCGTACGTTAAAAGCGCCTAAACAACGCAATCCGCAGGATGTAACCGTTGCAGCAGGCAAGCAGGTGTTTCTGAATGCAGGTTGTGCATCGTGTCATAAGGAGCAATTGAAGACTGGAAGTTCAACCATTCCGCAATTAGCGGGAGTTACTATTTATCCTTACACCGATTTGTTGCTGCACGATATGGGTCCGGGTTTGGATGATGGCTATACCGAAGGCAGTGCAACTACAGCCGAATGGAAAACACCTCCCTTGTGGGGACTTGGCCTGGTACCTGCTTCACAAGGTGGTCAATATTTTTTATTGCACGATGGCAGAGCAAAAAGCATCGAAGAAGCCATTGAATGGCATGGAGGAGAAGCCACCGGTAGTGTTACAAAATACAAGCAACTTTCCGGCGCCGATAAACAGGCTTTAGTCACATTTTTAAAATCATTGTAAGTTGGACCGCAAAGATTTTATAAAGACCTGTTCGTATACCTGCCTGGGAAGTCTTGCATTCGGAAGTATCCTGTCGGGCTGTATAACCACGCATGCAGTGCCAGCAAAGCTTGAAGGGAACAATCTGGTCGTTCCTTTGATACATTTTGCACATAAAAGTAAAAAGGGAACAACCTACAAAAATTATGTGGTGGTAAACAACGAACAATTAAAATATCCCATTTGTGTATTTCGCCAGTCAGACGGTCAGTATATCGCCCTGCTGATGCAATGTACACATCAGGGAACCGAACTACAGGCATTCGGCGACCGCCTCCAATGTCCGGCTCACGGAAGTGAATTCGACCGCGAAGGACAAGTTACACAAGGACCTGCCGATACAGCATTGCGTCAGTTTCCTGTGACCTTAGAAAATCAACAACTGCTCATCAATCTGAAATGAAAAAGAAATTAATTTATATACTTCTGCTCTCTGTATTAAATGCAACGAATGCAGACGCACAAATTGATTCAAATTTATTGATCCGAACACCTCCGGATTCAGTAAAACCGGTACTGAATATGGATGCTGTTTACAACCGGCCTTTTTTAGGGATGGGTAAATCTCCTATCAGCATTGGCGGATACATGGAAGTGAACTGGCAACATTTGGGAACGGATGGAATCAGCGAAGGACATCAGTTTCAGTTCAGGCGCTGGACCTTGTTTGCTTCGGCAACCATCGCGCGCAACCTGAAGTTCCTGACCGAACTGGAGTTTGAAGACGGTACAAAAGAAATAGGTATTGAGTTTGCCGCACTGGATATGGAATTGCATCCATTGCTCAATTTAAGAGGAGGAATCATTTTAAATCCCATCGGGGCATTCAACCAAAATCACGATGGACCGAAATGGGAATTTACCGACCGCCCATTTTCAGCCACACAATTGCTTCCTGCTACATGGAGCAATGCCGGTTTTGGCCTGTACGGAAAATATTACAACAAAGCCTGGATGTACGGATATGAAGTCTATGTGAGCAACGGCTTTGATGGCACCATCATTCAGAATGCAGAAAACAAAACCTTTTTACCTGCTGCAAAAAATAACCGTTCGCGTTTTGAAGAAAGCAGCAATGGAGAGCCAATGATCACATCTAAAATTGCAATAAGGAATCAGAAAATTGCGGAAATTGGGTTGTCTTATATGGGAGGGGTTTACAACAAGTTTATCGATGATGGATTGGTACTCGACCGCAAGCGTCGTTGCGATGTATTTGCGGTGGATCTGAATACAACACTACCGCATATCAACACTACCTTAACCGGCGAATGGGCCTGGATTTGGTTAGATGTTCCCGCAACCTATACCGAGCAATTTGGCAACCGCCAGCAGGGCGGATTTCTGGATCTCGTGCAACCCGTTTGGAAGCATAAAATACTTGAATGGAACAAAGCAGTAATCAATCTGGCATGTCGGCTTGAATATGTGGACTGGAATATGGGTAGTTTTCAATCAACAGGCACACAAAGAGGGGATGAATTGTGGAGCATTATGCCGGCAATAAGTTTCAGGCCGGTGCCTCAAACAGTGATCCGGTTGAATTACCGGTTTATGAAACAAAACGATATTGTGAGCAATCCTTTTGTAACCACCTCTGGTTTTATTTTTGGGGTGTCAACTTATTTTTAAACCAAACTTTAGTGAATACATATTTACTTTTTACAAAGCATATGATTCGTATAGTTCTTCAATTAAAAAGGCATTTTTTTCGGTTTGCGATCATCCTGATTCACGCATTGTTGGGTTAATATCCACTAATTAAATTGAGTAGGACCGTCGCGGTAGTTAATGGTTAATCGAATTCATATTTAGCTAACCAAGAGTTGGCGCTTGTTACCCCATCGTTCAAAAGGCATATGCATTAGATTTACAAATTATTCACCGCATTTGATCAAAAGGCGATTTTATTTATTGAATTTCAGCTTTTCGCTTTGCAAAATAATCAGCCATCTCATCCATACTCAAACTATTAAAACACATTTCGCGGGTTAAGCCACCTTTACGCGCCACGCAGGTTCCGTAATACATATCGTTAAATCCTTCTTTCTCGTGCGCATCGGGATTGATGGAAATCCTGACACCCTTGTTCAGTGCATAATCGATCCAGCGCCAGTCGATATCTAGACGGTAAGGATTGGCATTCAATTCCAGTACAACTCCATGTGCTGCACAGGCATCAATGATGCGTCGGTGATCAATAGGATAACCTTCGCGCATCAGCAATAATCTTCCGGTAGGATGTCCTAAAATAGTGGTATACGGATTTTCAATGGCGCCCATCAATCGTTCCATCGCCTTTTCTTCGGTCATCTTTAAATTTGAATGCACTGATGCCACTATAAAATCAAATGACTTCAAAACTGCAGGTTCGTAGTCAAGTTGCCCGTCGTACAAAATATCGCTTTCAATGCCTTTAAAAATGCGAAACGGCTCCAGCTTTTTATTCAGCATATCAATTTCGTGATGCTGTTGCAAGATGCGGTCTTCCTTTAGTCCGTTGGCATAAAAAGCCGATTTGGAGTGGTCGCAAATACCCAGGTATGTGTAACCTAAGGAACGGCAATGCACGGCCATTTCTTCTAGTGTATTCAGGCCATCCGACCAGGTGCTGTGATTGTGTAGACTGCCTTTGAGATCCTTGAGTTCTATTAGTTTTGGAAGGGTATGTAGTCTGGCCTTTTCTACTTCATTTCTTCCTTCGCGCAATTCCGGTTCAATATAATCCATTCCATTTGAAGTATAGATTTCGGCTTCCTGCGTTATGATCTGATTTTCGATCTCGCCCAAATGCGCCAGGTGTTCTTCGCTGCCTGTTTGCAGGAATAATTGATAAGCGAAAGCTGCATCTTCCACCACCTGAATTTGAATGGGAATCATTCCGTTTATTTTGGCAGTAATGCTATTCCCTTCAGTTTTGGCTTCGTGGAGGAAGGTAAGACCCTTGAGGCTTTCAACCAGTTTTTCAGTTGTTTTGGATGCCAGCAGCAAATCGATGCGATCCAGAATTTCACATTTACGCCGCAAGGGTCCGCAAGTGGAAACCTGCGACACCAACGGATTCTGTTTCAACACATCGATCAGTTGCAGAGCGGTGCGTTCTAAATGCGCATAATGAAACTTATCGGCACTGGCTAATATAAACTCGATGTTTTTACGGATGCTGTCCTGCGTTTTCAGTCCAAACCCTTTGGCTTTGGCCAGGCGGTTTTCTTTGCAGGCATACAACAATTCACCGATGCTTTCAATGCCGAGTTCGTGCCAGATATACGTGATCTTTTTCGGACCGATTCCTTTTACCCGGAACAAGTCCATTACACCTGCCGGGGTTTGTTGCTTCAGCGTTTCAAGTTCGGTAAAGCTTCCGGTGGTATTCAGTTCGTGAATTTTAGTGGCCACACTTTTGCCGATTCCTTCTATTTGTTCCAGCTGTGCAAGATCTTTTTCTGCTAAAACTTCCGGAAGTTTATCGATGCGAAAGGCGGCAATGGAATAGGATTTTATTTTGAAGGGATTGCCTCCGTGCAGTTCGCTTAAATCGGCATAGAGCCTGAGCTGATCAGCAATGTCGGAATTGTTCATGGCAGTGCTCAGTTCCCGCTTTTATGCCCATGGTGCCAGCGTTCTGCTTTAATCACAGAACCTGATTGGTTGTAATATTTCCAGATACTATCTTTCTTTTCGTTAATATAATATCCGCTACATTCCAGGTTGCCGTTTTCGTAATAACGGGTATAAGGTCCGTTTTTGATATGGAGGATGGTATCGGTATATTGTCCGTAATGATGGGGATCGGGAATGATTTTAACCAGCAATTTATGGTGATAAATTTCCTTCACCTTGCGGTGAGTAATGGTATCGTAAAAATAATAGGTCTTACCGTTGTCGTCGTCGATTACCTGCGCAAAAGCAGGGGTAGAGAGGCAAAACAGGCAGGTTGCAATCAAAAGGCGCATGTATACTTTTTTGGAGGCAATATATGGATTTTATCAAATTGAAAGCTATAGTCATTATTCACACATTTGATTGAAATGTATGCATGCTGTCCATTCATATAAGGTCAATCATTTTACTCCAGATCGTACTGCTTGATCTTCCGGTACAAAGTACGTTCCGAGATCCCCAATTCGGCGGCTGCTTTTTTACGCCGGCCCTTGTATTTGTCGAGCGCCTTCTTGATTAGTTCCACTTCTTTGTCTTCAATAGAAAGCGATTCCTGTTCGGGTTGTGTAACGGGTATTTCAATGATGGTATGCTTGTTGTCGGCCGGTGGATAGGCATGAGAAGGAGCGTGCATATTGCGGTCGAGGCTGGGTTTCTCAAGGGGTGCAAAGGTATCGCCGGATGAAGTGCGCAATGCGGCAGACGATGCAGGCACTTGCCCGTTTTGCATCAAATCAAATACAATACCTTTTAGTTCCATAACATCCTTTCGCAAATCAAACAAAACCTTGTAAAAGATTTCACGTTCGCTGAGTTGTTCCTGACTGGCCATACTCATGAGCATCGGTACACCCGATCGTTCTTCGGGCAATACACGTTGCAATTCATGCAGGGTAATGAGTTTGTCTTCGTCGAGCACCGAAAGTTGTTCGGCAATATTTTTCAGCTGACGGATATTTCCCGGCCAGCGGTAATTGATCAAAGCCTGTTGTGCATCCTGATCCAGTACAATGGGTTTGGCACGGTACTTTTCTGAAAAATCGATACTGAATTTGCGGAACAACAGGTGAATATCTTCTTTTCGTTCACGCAGGGAGGGAACACGGATGGGAACGGTACTTAAACGGTAATACAAATCCTCGCGGAATTTTCCGTGCGAAGCCAGTTCCAGCAAATCTTTGTTGGTAGCGGCCACAATGCGCACATCGGTTTTCATCACTTTCGATGCACCTACTTTTATGTATTCACCGCTTTCCAGAATGCGGAGCAAACGCGATTGGGTTTCGAGGGGAAGTTCACCCACTTCATCCAAAAAAATGGTTCCTCCGCTCACGGTTTCAAAATATCCTTTGCGTGTATCGTGTGCACCGGTAAACGAACCTTTCTCGTGTCCGAACAATTCTGAATCAATGGTACCTTCGGGTATGGCTCCGCAATTCACCGCAATAAAATTTCCGTGTTTGCGGTTGCTCAATTGATGAATGATTTTGGAGAAGGCTTCTTTACCCACTCCGCTTTCGCCGTTGATCAATACGGAAATGTCGGTAGCTGCAACCTTTACCGCAGTATCCAATGCATAGTTCAGCAGGGGAGAGTTGCCTATAATTTCAAAGCGTTGTTTTACGTCCTGTATATTCATGTAAACTTAATTAAAGGTTACCAAACCAACCGCTTTGCCAATTAAACTGGTTGTTGTGGTCCGTTCTATCTTCACCTGTACATATTGTCCCTTCTGATAATTTTCAGCCGGGAATACTACCACCTTACCCTGATCGCTTCTTCCCATCAGATCCAGGTCCGATCTTTTTGAAAATCCTTCAATCAATACCGTAACAGTTTTGCCAATATCCAGTTTGTTTTTTTCGGTACTGATACTTTTTTGCAAGGTGATAATTTCGGCCAACCGGCGTCCTTTGATTTCGGCATCGATATCGTCGGGGTATTTGCGCGCGGCCAGTGTGCCGGGCCTTTCACTGTACGCATACATAAAGGCAAAATCAAACTGGGCATCCTTAAACAAAGCAACAGTATCCTCGAATTCTGCTTCTGTTTCGCTGCAAAAGCCTACAATTACGTCAGTAGAAATGCCGCAATCCGGAATTATCTGGCGAATGGTTTTCAGCCGGTCAACAAACCATTGGCGATCGTAGGTACGGTTCATCAACTGAAGTATACGGCTGTTTCCGCTTTGTAAAGGGTAGTGTATATAATTGCAGATATTGTTGTGCCGCTTCATGGTATGCAACACTTCGTCGGTAATGTCTTTGGGATGCGACGATGAAAAACGAATGCGCAGATCGGGAGCAATCAAAGCTACTTTTTCGAGCAATTGAGCAAAATTGCAAAGCATATTGCCCGCTTCATCTTCAAACTTGTAGGAGTCTACATTTTGTCCCAGCAGTGTTACTTCTTTATAACCCTGAGCATACAATGCCCTGGCTTCACTGACTATACTATCCGGTTCGCGGCTTCTTTCCCGTCCACGTGTAAATGGTACTACACAAAACGAACACATATTATCGCAACCGCGCATGATGCTGATAAAGGCTGTTACACCATTGCTGCTTAACCTGACCGGTGTTATTTCGGCATAGGTTTCTTCACGGCTCAATAGCACGTTCACGGCTTTTTGCCCGGCCTCTACTTCTTCAATCAAACGGGGGATATCGCGGTATGCATCCGGGCCAACAACAATGTCGACCAGTTGTTCCTTTTCCAGCAACTGGGTTTTAAGCCTTTCGGCCATGCACCCCATTACCCCTACAATCATTCCGGGGTTTTTCTTTTTCTGGTGTTTCAGTTCTTTGAGTCGTCCCCAGATGCGGCTTTCCGCATTGTCGCGCACAGCACAGGTATTCAAAAAAACCACATCCGCTTCCAGTGGATTGGAAGTAGTTTTAAAACCGTTTCCCATCATGATGGATGCCATTACTTCGCTGTCGGCCAGATTCATGGCGCAGCCATAAGTTTCAATGTACAGGTTACGGGTAGCGTTTTCAACGGGTATATCGGCAACTATTCCTCTCATCGATGTGTGGTAAAATAAGGTGCAAATATACACTATTTCTGACAGAGTGGCAGATTTTCGCCTTCGAATTCATGGTGTTTGTCGAATTATTTACCCCGGGGAAATTCTGGTTTCACCGATGAGTTTTACCCATTGAGGAAAAAGCAATCGCATCAAATGTCCTATCATTGCGGAATGAAATTGCTGGTTACCGGAAGTAACGGATTATTGGGTCAGAAAATCACCGATGCCTGCCGGATGCGCAAGGAAATAGAGCTCATTGCAACGGCCCGGATCGAAGACCGCTATCAACCCAATACCGGATATGTATTTGAGGTCATGGACATTACCAATGCCACTCAGGTAATGGAGGTAATGAACCGTCATAGACCCGATGTAGTCATTCATACAGCGGCCATGACCAATGTAGATCAATGCGAAAGCGATCATGCCGGATGCGATGCACAAAATGTAGAAGCCGTTGCTCACCTGGTGAATGCCTGCAACAGCGTTGGAGCACATCTGGTACATGTTTCTACCGATTTTGTTTTCAGTGGCTCAACTGGTCCTTTAGATGAAACGGCAATACCTGCACCCATCAGCTATTATGGAAAATCGAAACTCAGGGGAGAAGAAATTGTAAAGGCAGAATCCAGCAGTTGGTGTATTGTAAGAGCCATTCTGGTTTATGGTGTGGTACACGATATGAGCCGGAGTAATTTTGTATTGTGGGCTAAAAATAATCTCGAACAAGGCAAACCCATCAAGGTGGTAGATGATCAGTTTCGAACGGCAACCCTGGCCGAAGATTTAGCCGATGGATGTTTACGGGCAGCTGAACAAAAAGCAACCGGAATTTACCATATTGGTGGACCTGAATTTATGAGCATTTACGAGATGGTTTTAATGGTCGCTGATTTCTGGCACCTCGATAAATCTTTAATTTCACCGGTTAAAAGTGCAGCCATTGCACAACCTGCCCAACGCCCGCCCATTACGGGTTTTGTAATAGAGAAAGCGAAAAGGGATCTCGGTTATCAACCGCATACATTTTTGGAAGGCTTAGCCATTTTGCAGCAACAATTGAAAAAATAATCCGGAAATCGAATACTTAAAATAATTAATGAATAAACAGATATGAATTGGGGAGAAAACTTTTGGATATGGATGGCAACTGAAGCTTTTTTTGCCATTTTCGTAGCGGTCTTGTTGTATTACTTCTTTGTACGCAACAAGCAAAAGCCCTATGAAAACAAGAAGGATAGAAAATCTGATTAAGTCCTATTTCTACTTTAACCGGCATGAGCGTCGCGGTATTGTTTGGCTGCTTGTGCTGATGATACTAACCTTTATTGCGCCCCGCGTTTACACTGCTAAAATTGCGGAGGCAAAGTTCCCCATCGAATGGATGGATCTGAAGACTATAGATTTGGAAACGCCAACAATGGCTGAACCGAAACAGCTGAAAAAGTTTGATCCGAATAACGCTACAACCCAACAATGGCAAACGCTTGGTTTGAGTGAAAAAGAAATCCGGCGCATTCAGAATTATACCAAAGCAGGAGGTAAATTTAAGCAGGCTTCTGACCTGCAGAAATTGTATGGTGTGGATCAAAAAAAGATAGAGCAGGCTTTACCTTTCATGGTATTTCCAACAAAAAAATTGTTTACAGATTCTTCCACAAAACGAAAGTCAGCGCAAGTAGTTGAATTAAACAGCACCGACTCTGTTCAGCTGGTGAGTTTGTACCGGATCGGACCTGCGCTCACGCATCGCATTCTGGAATACCGCGATAAACTGGGTGGTTTTCTTGAATTGGAACAACTCCGGGAAGTATGGGGATTTGATGAAGATATCCTGTACGATCTGAGTGGAAAAATAACAGTGAATCCTTCCCTGGCTAAGCGATGGGAACTGAATACCGTTTCGTTGGAAGTATTAAAAACACACCCCTATTTCAAATACAAATTGTCGAATGCCATCATTAATTACCGCAATCAACACGGACCATTTCAGGCATTGGCGGATTTGAAAAAAATCGTATTGGTAACAGATTCGGTTTACGAAAAAATCACAAAATATATCTATTTACGGTAATCTGAACGTATCAGAGATTTAAATCTTTATTTGCTTATGCTGAGTAAATGGATAATCAATATGAACTGAGAACTCATGAAAGGATAATGAAAAATGCTACCCGATCAATTGTTGAATTTCAAGCTTAAGTTTTGGCAGATGATTTGTTAGAATAGACCAAATTAATTCATTGGAAATATTATCATAGCTATGGATAATCTTGTTTCTGGTACCAATTATGTTTCTTGCGTTATCAATAATGATATTTGGATTTTCCTTTAATATTCTATTAATGGCTTCCCCAATTATTTCAATATTTCGTTCAACTGCTCGTCTTGTTTTAATATCTTGTTGGTATTCAAGAAAGTTTTTTGACTTATCAGTAAAGAAAGATTCGATTTCTTCAATAGCATTTAAGATATCGTAAAGCCAGGCATTAATCTTACTATCCATAAATTAATTTTCTGTCCTTCTCAATTTCCTTACGTAAATACGGATTCCGGATCGCCTTCTCTTCTAATAAATCAACAGATCGATTAAGAATCTTCTCCAATTGTTGTTTCAGGTCGAAGTAGTTATCGGCATATTCATTTAAACCGATATTGGAGAAATCAACCAGCAAATCAATGTCACTATTACTGGTAAAGGTATTTTCCCTGAGTACAGACCCAAAAACAAAAAGTCTGGCTACCTTGTGTTGGTCGCATAGTGCTCTGATTTTGCCAATGTGTTGATCAACAGGATTCATTAATGTAAAGTTACACTTATTTCAATGGAGTGCAAAAACGGATGGTAACATTCAATCTTTGGCAAACCGATGCACACTTTTGTAGAGCTCTTCTTTCGGTAGATTTTTGAAATATTCGTAAGTAATTTTCAATCCCTCACTGCGCGATACTTTCGGTTCCCATCCCAATAATTTTTTAGCCAGCGTAATATCAGGCTGACGTTGTTTGGGATCGTCCTGCGGCAGATCCTTGAAGATCAGTTGTTGTTTGGTTCCGGTGAGTTTGATGATTTCTTCGCCAAACTGACGAATGGTGATTTCGTCGGGGTTACCAATATTCACAGGGTATGCATAGTCGCTTAATAGCAAGCGGTAAATTCCTTCAATCAGATCATCCACATAACAGAATGAGCGCGTTTGCGAACCATCGCCAAATACAGTTAAATCCTCACCTCGCAATGCCTGGCCGATAAATGCCGGTAATACACGACCATCATTTAATCGCATGCGTGGTCCATAGGTATTGAAGATTCGAACGATACGCGTTTCCAATCCGTGAAAGGTATGATAGGCCATGGTCATGGCTTCCTGAAAACGTTTGGCTTCATCGTACACACCACGAGGCCCAACCGGGTTTACATTGCCCCAATACTCTTCGTTTTGCGGATGAACCTGCGGATCGCCGTATACTTCGCTCGTAGATGCAATCAATACCCGGGCTTTTTTAACGCGCGCCAATCCCAGGCAATTGTGGATCCCCAGCGAACCTACCTTGAGGGTTTGAATCGGAATCTTTAAATAATCTATCGGGCTTGCAGGGGAGGCAAAATGCAGGATATAATCTATATGACCGGGTACATGAATGAACTTACTTACATCGTGATGGTAAAATTCAAATTCCTTCAGTTTCATCAAATGCTGAATATTGGAAAGATCACCGGTTATGAGGTTATCCATGCCAATTACATCATAACCCTCTTTGATAAAACGATCGCACAAATGGGAACCAAGAAATCCGGCTGCACCGGTAATTAAAACACGTTTATTGGGCATTGGCTTGTTGTTTTACAGTATTTACTCCGATGCAATAGTAGGTGAACCCTAATTCCTGCATGTCGTTGAGTTCATAGATATTCCGGCCGTCGAAAATCAGTTTCGATTTCATAATCTTTCCGATTACGTTAAAATTAGGTGAACGAAACTCCGGCCATTCGGTAGCAATCAATAAAGCATCGGCATCCATCAGGGTATCGTATTGATCTTTGCAATACACAATCTGATCGCCTAATTCTTTACGCGCCTCTTCCATGGCCACCGGATCGAAAGCACGCACATTGGCACCTGCTTTCAACAAAGCTTCTATGATAACCAAAGAAGGGGCTTCACGCATATCATCGGTTTTGGGTTTAAACGAAAGGCCCCAGATACCAAAGGTTTTGCCTTTTATTTCTCCGCCGAAATGTTTCATGATTTTGGTAAACAAGACCTGTTTCTGGTCTTCGTTTACTTCTTCAACAGCCTGCAGAATGCGCATTTGAACACCATTATCAGCTGCTGTTCGTACGAGAGCTTTTACATCTTTCGGAAAACACGAACCGCCATAACCTATACCAGGGTAAATAAATTTATTTCCGATGCGCGGATCGCTACCGATTCCAATGCGAACAAGGTTTACATCTGCACCAACAATTTCGCATAGGTTGGCAATATCGTTCATGAAACTGATTTTGGTGGCCAGCATGGCATTGGCGGCATATTTAGTCATTTCAGCCGAAGGAATATCCATAAAAATAATGGGGTGGCCGTTCATCAGAAAAGGCCGGTACAATTTACGCATCACCTCTTCCGCTTGTTGCGATTCAACGCCTATTACAATGCGGTCGGGTTTCTGAAAATCTTCAATAGCCGCGCCTTCTTTTAAAAATTCCGGGTTGGATGCAACGTCAAAACGTATGCTGGATTTTCTTTCATCCAATGCATCCTGTATGGATTTTTTTACTTTTTGTGCAGTACCCACTGGAACTGTACTCTTGGTCACTACAACGAGATAATCCTCCACGCTCTGACCAATCTCACGAGCCACACCCAATACATATTTTAAATCGGCACTGCCATCTTCTCCCGGAGGAGTCCCTACAGCAATAAAGGCCACATCACATCCCCGAATGCTTTCCGATAAACTGGTTGAAAATTGTAAACGGCCTGATTTGGCATTGCGTTCCACAATTTCTTCCAAACCGGGTTCGTAAATCGGTAAGATTCCTTTTTTCAGATCTTCAATCTTCTTTTTGTCGATATCGATGCAGATTACTTCAATGCCGACATCAGCCAGACACGCTCCTGTAACCAATCCTACATATCCGGTTCCTACTACAGCAATTTTCATGGGGTTAATCTAATTAGAGGACTATCATTTTTTTTGGTGGCAGCGAAAATAATCATTTAACGCGATTCAATATAGCCCGCAAAAAATTATCGACACAATTTGTAAACCTTGTGTTCCGTTATTTTTGAACTATTTTTGGCTGCCCCGATGCGAATAAACTTAATTATTGGATTATGGATCTTAACCCGGTGTACCGTTTCTCTGGCTCAGGGAACAGGTATTGATCCATATGCCGATGCAAAATCAGGTAATAAAATCTTCAATTTCCAATTCAATTATACGTACCAGATTCCGGAAGGAGATCTCGCCCTTCGCTTTGGTACTTTGCACCAGGTAGGTGCCGGAGTAAATCTGAAAACCCGCAATCATTGGTATTTTGCCTTACAGGCCAATTACCAGTTTGGATATACCGTAGAAGAACCGGGATTGTTTTATTTTTTAACCAACAGCAGCGGATACATTACCAATACCGGAGGCTATCCGGCAACCTATTACCTCAGTCAGCGGGGTATGAGCGGAATTATTTCGGCAGGTCGGTTATTACCACTTAGTCTCACGAATCGCAATTCAGGTATTCTGGTGATGGTAGGTGGCGGGTATTTATTGCATAAAATCAATATTGCCAGTCCTAGTAATGATATTCCTACACTGACAGATGAATTGAAACGGGGATACGACCGGTTGACCGGTGGATATGCGTTACACCAGTTCGTGGGATATTATTTTCAAAGTGCTAATCGTTACTTTAATTTTTATGTGGGTGTAGACTTCACTCAGGCATTCACGAAAAGTTTCAGAGGATATAATTACGATCAGCGCGCAATCGATAACGCCACCCGTTTCGATGCCACCAACGGCCTGCGTGTGGGCTGGATGATCCCGATTTACCTGGCCACCAAAGATGAAGATGAATTTGATTTCAAATGATGAAACCTGTCGGCAAGTTGTTGTATGTTTTTGGATTGTGGCTGTATAAAACGACACTTACGTTGGTTTCACCTTTTCATGCGAAAGCAGCCAAAATGATTGCAGGCAGGAGGATAGCGTTTAAAGCCATTCATGCATTTGCAGAAAAGGATAAACGGGAAAAAATCTGGTTTCACTGTGCCTCTCTCGGAGAATTTGAACAAGTAAGACCGCTGATTGAACGCTATAAAACAGAAAGGCCGGAGTTAGCTATCCTGCTCACGTTTTTTTCTCCATCCGGATACGAGGTTAGAAAAAACTATGCATTAGCTGATTGTGTCACCTACCTGCCTTTCGATTCTGCGAAAAATGCAAAACGTTTGATCAATGAAGTTAAACCGATACAAGTGTTTTTTGCCAAATACGATTTGTGGTATT
Source organism: Bacteroidia bacterium (assembly GCA_041665785.1). Classification (GTDB taxonomy): domain Bacteria; phylum Bacteroidota; class Bacteroidia; order UKL13-3; family UKL13-3; genus JBAYIE01. The sequence goes on from JBAYIE010000003.1 coordinate 153,782, forward strand.
TCTATTTAAGAGAGGTGCATAATCAAAAAATAAAAACCTATCTGATTGCTGCTAATTTTAGAAAAGATCAACTTTATTTTAAAACATACGGCAAATTTTTTCACCAGATCCTCCACTATTTCACCTGCATTTTTTCTCAGTTTGATGCATCCACAGAACTGTTACATCAACACGGAATTTCTACGGCTTTAACGTCTGGAGATACCCGGTATGACAGGGTAGCAGCTATTGCCGGAAATAGTGAACCTATTCCGGTTCTTGAGCAATTCAAAGAACAAAAAACAGTTGGATTATTGGGAAGCTCATATACAAACGAAGAAACAATTGCATTAGAAGTTGCAAGGCAGTTCAGGGGAAAGGTAAAATGGATTATTGCACCTCATCAGGTAACGGACGAAAGAATTCATCAGATTCAGAACGCCTTCAAGGAGTTTAAAACAGTTCGTTTTTCGGAAACGGATGAAGGAGAATCGGCAACGGCTGAAATACTGATTTTAGATACAATCGGGCATTTGGGCAATGCATATCAATATGCCGATTTTGCAATGGTAGGAGGAGGATTTGGAAATCAGGGCATTCACAATATGCTGGAACCATTGGCCCAAGGTGCGCCTGTTTGGGTTGGACCTAAAAACCACGAAAAATTTCCGGAAACAAAATTAGCCCTTCAATATGGAGTAGCTCAAATCTTAAATGATGCAGAAGAATTAACGAATTGGATTGAGAAGGTTGTTTTAAATGAACAGGAACGAGCTGGTTTAAAATCCAATTGCTTTGCATTTATTCACAAGCGGGAAGGCGCAACGGAGGCAATCTGGAAACAGATTAATACCGTTTAAATACCGCACGATTTGTTTACAGGCATGTGACCCTATTTTTACAATCGAGTTGCTATTTTAAAAGATAACGTGTTACATTTGCTATGTAAATGGCTTAAACGAAGTAGCGACCAGCAGGTTTTATTGTCGTTAAAGTTTGGATTGGTAACCCTATTTCGATTGAGATGGTCGTTAAGCACTTAAGACACTGCCTCTCTATATTGAGGCGGTTTTTTTCATAGCCAGGGATAGCCGGACATTCACTTGTCCGGCTTTTTTTATGTCTTGTTCCGGTCAAATTGCGTTGTATAATTGCAGCAACCAAATCAGGATTTTTTCATGACACAAACAATTGCAGGTATCACCTTTCAGGAAACAGAAAATCAACGCATGGTCGCGCAAATGGCAAAGGATTTTGCCGAAAAATTTATTCGTCCATACGTAATGGAATGGGATGAAGAACAACATTTTCCAAAAGAAACCATGCATGAAATGGGTAAATTGGGTTTGTTGGGTGTTTTGGTTCCCGAAGAATATGGAGGAGCGGGATTGGGCTATTACGAATACGTTACTGCCATTCAGGAAATAACAAAGGTTTGCAGTTCGGTTGGACTGTCGATGGCAGCGCACAACTCTTTGTGCACCGGACATATTTTGCAATTTGGAAACGAGGAACAGAAAAAACGCTGGTTGCCAAAACTGGCATCCGGTGAATGGATAGGAGCCTGGGGACTTACCGAAGCCAATACCGGAAGCGATGCATTGCGTATGAAATGTGTGGCTCGTAAAGATGGAAGCGATTGGGTTATTTCAGGATCGAAGAACTGGATTACACATGGTATTACCGGTGATATTGCGGTTGTTCTGGCACGCACGGGCGATTTGCTCGATTCCAATGGAATCACTGCGTTTGTGGTAGAAAGAGGTACTCCGGGATTCAAAGGAGGAAAGAAAGAAAACAAGCTGGGTATGCGCGCATCCGAAACTGCTGAAATGATTTTTGATGAATGTCGCATTCCTGAAGCCAATGTATTGGGCAAGGTTGGGGAAGGATTCAAACAAGCCATGAAAGTGCTGGATGGCGGACGTATTTCCATCGCCGCACTTTCGCTCGGCATAGCCAAAGGCAGTTACGAAGCAGCAAAAAAATATGCAATGGAGCGAGAGCAATTCGGACAACCTATTGCACATTTTCAAGCCATCGCATTTAAACTGGCCGATATGGCAACCCGTATCGAAGCAGCAGAATTATTAACCTATAAAGCAGCTGATCTGAAAATGAAAGGCAAACCCATGACCACCGAATCGGCCATGGCCAAATACTATGCGAGCGAAGTGGCCGTATATGCAGCCAACGAAGCCGTGCAGATTTTCGGCGGATACGGATATACTAAAGATTTTCCGGTTGAGAAATTTTACCGCGATGCAAAACTTTGCACCATTGGCGAAGGAACCAGCGAAATACAAAAGCTGGTGATTGCACGGAATATTCTGAGGGACTAATAGATTACTTTTCTCGTATTGTCCGCGATTATATTTTTATTTACAAGTATTCTCTTTATCTTTGCCCGCCCCATTAAATGGGAGACTTAAAGAAAGGAGGTGAAATTATATGATATTTGTTAATGTTAAAGAAAACGAATCATTAGACCGAGCGCTAAAGAAGTTCAAGAAGAAGTTTGAAAAGACCGGAGTTGTAAAGGAATTGCGTTCGCGCCAGTCGTTCACCAAACCCTGCATCAAGAAGCGCCAGGAAAAAATCCACGCTGCTTACAAATTGTTCCTCCAACAAACGGAAAGCAATCTGTAACAGGTTAAGAAAATCAATAGCAAAAGCCCCGCAAGGGGCTTTTTGTTTTTAAACCGATTGGTGGTATATTCGAATGTCGTTCAACGTTGTTCATGATGGATTGGATTGAGTCGTTTATACAGTATATCACCTTTGAAAAAAAGTATTCCGTCCATACCGTCAGCAGTTACCAGTCCGACCTGGAGCAATTCTCAACGTTTCTAAAAACCACTTACGAAATAGACAATCCCGCATTGGCGCGTCATCCCATGATTCGTAGTTGGATGGCCAGTTTGATGGAAGCCGACATTTCAGCGCGTTCTGTCGCCCGTAAAATATCGAGTCTGCGCGCTTATTACCGCTTTCTTCAGAAAGAAGGAGAGCTGCCGGTGAATCCCATGGCACGCATTCAGGTACCTAAAATGGAAAAGCGCTTACCTGTTTTTGTCGAAGAAAAAGGATTGAGCCGCTTATTTGATCGCGAACAGGAAGATACATTCGGTACCGACTTTACAGGATTCAGAAACCGTCTGATGGTATTGTTGTTATATACTACAGGTATGCGCCTTTCAGAACTCATCGGACTTAAGCACAGCGATATTGATACCGAACGGAAAACGCTTAAAGTACTGGGTAAAAGGAACAAAGAGCGAATCATTCCATTTACAGAAGAATTAAACCAGGAAATCATACGATTTATGAATGAGGATGCGTTCAAATTAAATGACACACCATATTTGCTATTCACCGAAAAAGGAGAGAAATTGTATCCGAAACTTGTTTACCGGATCGTGAAAGCAAGTTTAGATTTAGTAACTACCATAGAAAAAAGAAGTCCACACGTGCTACGCCATTCCTTTGCTACCCACTTACTGAATCACGGCGCCGATTTAAACGCCATCCGCGAATTGCTGGGCCATTCGAGTCTGGCAGCTACACAAGTTTACACACACAACAGCATCGAACGATTGAAGCAGGTTCACAAGAACAAGCACCCGCGCGCATAAAACAAGAAGTCCTGCCTTTGGATTAAAAGGGGAGATAACAGTTCAGGCAGGCAACTGTTACTTCCGCATAAAGACTACAAATATGAAAATCGACATCCAATCCATCCATTTTGATGCAGACCAGAAATTATTAGAATTCATCAGCAAGAAAACCGAGAAGGTGCTTACGTTTTATGAGGATATCAAGAGTGCCGATATATACCTGCGATTGGAGAAAGACGCGGAAAAGGAAAATAAAGTAATCGAAATCAAATTAAACCTGAATGGAACGGCCATTTTTGCGACAGAACGCAGCAGTACATTTGAAGCAGCTACCGATCTGGTAATCGATAAGTTGGTTGCTCAGGTAAGAAAATTCAAAGAAAAACTGGTAGCAAAAGCTTCTTAAGCTGCGCCGGATAAGCGCTTACAAGGCCTGTTGGATTATTCCTGCAGGCCTTTATTTTTTGTTTTGAAAATAAAATTGAAACATACATCTTTGCGACCCTGTTACGCATCCAGTTTTCTTTAAAAGAATTTCTAAAAAGTTTGTTTCCAAATTTGCATTCATCCTGCAAAACGCTACATTTGCAGTCCTTTTTGAGGTAAGTGAGACCTTGAAAGTACTCAAAAGTTCTTTGCAGTGATACGGGTATGATTTGATTAACCCGCAGCAATCCAATGGTTTATGTTCGCATAAGCACAGGAATATTTATGTTGCGTGAATACCATAAAATGCCACTTTAGCTCAGCTGGTAGAGCAACTGATTTGTAATCAGTAGGTCGCTGGTTCGATCCCGGCAAGTGGCTCAGGTTGATTTCAAATGGATCAGCAGGAGAAAAGGGGCGGTACAAATCATCAATCGGGGAGATACCAAAGTGGCCAACTGGGACGGACTGTAAATCCGTTGTCTTACGACTTCGAAGGTTCGAATCCTTCTCTCCCCACCTCGAACACCGTAGCTTTAGCGAAGGTGTTCTGATAAATTGAAAACAAGTAGCTTTTGCGAAAGTGTTCAGTTGTTAATGAGAATACTTAGCCTCAGCGAATGTGTTCCCAATCGGTAAACAGAACTTCCGGGTTCTGTTAAATGCGTTCTAAGTCACTGAAAGGTGATAAAAAAATAACCAAGGTCCCCGTAGCTGGGAGAGAAGAAGGAGAAATCACCTTCGCTGGTGAAGAGAAATCACCTTCGCTAAAGCTACGGTGATTGAAATGCGGGAGTAGCTCAGTTGGTAGAGCGACAGCCTTCCAAGCTGTAGGTCGCGGGTTCGAGCCTCGTCTCCCGCTCGAGAGAGCAAAGTGAAATTGAGAGGAAGCTATAGGTCGTCTCGTTCTTAAAAACGAGAAGCCTCGTCTCCCGCTCGAGAGAGCAAAGTGAAATTGAGAGGAAGCTA